>DASYYO010000262.1:0-8761 GCA_035933805.1 Acidobacteriaceae bacterium
GCGTTGAGCCGAAGCTGGCACGGTTCGTACGGGAGCAGCCCGAAAATTCCCTTGCCAACTATTTCTATGCGATGGCCCTGATGAAGAGCTCTGACTCGCCGGCGAACCAGCAACTTTTGCAGCAAGCTACAGCCTTGCTGACAAAAGCCGTCACCATTGACCCGAAGTACGGCGACGCGTATCTCCAGCTTGGCATTCTTTCTCTTGCTCAACATGACGTTCAGGGGGCAATCTCCTTCTACAGGAAAGCCATCGCGGCAGACCCGCAGCTCGGGGAAGCTCATTATCGGCTGGGCATGGCATACGACCGAATTGGAGAGTCAGCCGAGGCCAAAAAGGAATTCGAACTGCATGAGGAAATCGAGAAGCGGCAGGCAGATCTGATTGAACGTCAGAGGCGGGAGGTCAAACAGTTCCTGGTAGTCCTTGAGGGCCGGCCCGCGAATCTATCCGCGCCGTAAAGTCCCGAGATAGCAGCCGCTCCGATGGCTCTCAGGATGCATTCTTTCGGTCACCTCTTTGGCATCTCCACGATGCCGTCCCCTTCGCGAATCACCAGGATCTGGTTTGCCTTGATCTCTGTGAATCGCTCGACTTTCTGTGTTGTCGGCCACTTCACTTCAATTGCATCCACGGTCTGGGCGCTGCCGAGACCAAAATGCAGACGCAGGTCGCTCTGTGACATGACGCTTGCGCCGCTGTGAACTTCATCCATCTGGATGTGCTTGCCCGTGATTACCCGCACCCTCGCTCCGATGGCGGTGCGATTGCACTTGGTTCCCACCAGCTTGACCTTGATCCAGTTCTGTTTGTTGCCCCCGTCATTGCGGAGGAGCGATGGAAGATCGTTCAGATTCAGGACCAGGACGTCGATATCGCCGTCGTTGTCATAGTCTCCGAAGGCAGCGCCGCGGCTCGAAAAGCGCTCGCTGATGCCAGGGCCCATCTCAGACGAAACGTCGTTGAAGCGGCCATTGCCAAGGTTTTTGTATACCAGCCGCGGATTCTTAAACGTCTCGCCTAGATTGTAGCGATCGATCTCAGGATAGACCTGCCCGTTGACCTGAAGAATGTCCTGCCAGCCGTCATTGTCGTAATCGAGAAAGCCGCAACCCCAAGCCACGTAGTGATTGTTCACTCCGATGCCGGAGGTGAAGGTCAGGTCACTGAACGTTCCATCGCCATTGTTGTGATAGAGGTTGCAGGTATCGTCGGCAAAATTGGTCTTGAAGATGTCGAACCAGCCGTCACAGTCGTAGTCGGCCACGGCAACTCCCATTCCGGCCTGCTCGTGACCGTTATCGCTATAGGCGCATCCTGCCATCACGGCAATGTCGGTAAAGGTTCCGTCATGGTTGTTCTGGAACAGAATGCTCGGTTCGGAATCGACGGCAACATAGATATCCGGCCATCCGTCATTATCGAAATCGTAGGAGACGGCCGTGATGGAGTAACGCGGACCGGGCTTCAAGATGCCCGCCTTCTCCGAGACGTCGGTAAAGGTCCCGTCCCCGTTGTTGTGATAGAGAATGTTCGTATCCCCAGGCAAGCCGCGCGGACCGCACATGATGGGAACGCCCTTCCACTGGCAGTAGCTCGTATCCTTCGCGGAGGGAATCATTTCCGGATCGAGCTTGATGTAGTTGCACACGAAGAGATCGAGATGACCGTCCCGGTCATAGTCGAGAAAGGTACAACCGGCGCCCCAGCGAACCTTCTCCTGCGAAAGGCCCGCCTTGCGGGTGACGTCGGTGAAGGTGCCGTCGCCATTGTTATGGAAAAGGATGTTATGGCCCCAGAAGCAGCAAAACAGGTCATCCCATCCATCGTTGTCGTAGTCACCCACGCAGACCCCGGTCTGCCACCCTGTGCGCCCGAGCCCCGATTTTTCCGTAACGTCGGTGAATGTACCGTCGCGATTGTTCTTGTATAGATGGGAGGTCGGTGCCTGGCCCGGAGGCCAGTGCGCGTCGAGCCTGTTCCCATTCGTGAAATAGATGTCCAGCCACCCATCGTTGTCGTAGTCGAAGAAGGCCAGCCCGCTTCCCTTGGCTTCAATGATGGAGCGCTTGTGATCGATCCCGCCCCACACGCTGGGAATGGTCAACCCGGCCTGTTGGGCCACGTTCACAAATTGCACTGGAGAAGCCGCGGAACTCGACACCGCAGCCTGGAGGAGTGAGGGATCTCGCCACTTCCATATCGGAGTCGCAAGAGCCTCCGTTACGGCACTGCCGAGCACGACGAGAGATGAGCCGAGGAAACGCCGCCGCGGAAAATTCATAGGTCGCGATGATTATAAAGACAGAGGCCCGGCCGAGCGGAGATCCGGTGGCCCAATGCAAGCTCCGCGCCTGCCCTCATCGGCTGGAGACCTTCGGAAAATGGCGCGGCACGATTCCTGCGCCCTCTTTTACGGCGATGATTGTATCGATGGGCACCTGTGTCAGATGATCCACCTCGCCGCTCGGCCACGTGATCTCAAGGGAATCGATCCGGGACCGCTTGCCAAGGCCGAAATGAATTCGCGGATCGTTTGCCGACATATAACTCATTCCGCCTTCGGCCTGCTCGGTATGGACGAAGCCTTCCGAAGTCAGTTTTAGCACGGCGCCGACGCCGTCGCGGTTGGACTTTGTCCCTGTCAACAGGATCTCCAGCCAATGATTGGCGTTGCCTCCATCATTGCGCAACAACTCCGGAAAATCGCCTCGGTTGTTGATTGCGGCGTCGATATCGCCGTCGTTGTCGAAATCCGCGGTAGCAAGGCCGCGTCCGGCAACCGGACGCAGGAAATCAGGACCGAGAGAATCGGAAGACTTCTCAAACCGCCCGTTGCCCGTATTGCGGAACATCAAAAGCGGCTCTTTGTAGGAGACCTCGCTGTGATACAGGGCCACGTTGTCCAGCATGGCGCCATTCAACTGCAGGATGTCAGGCCAGCCGTCATTATCATAGTCAAGGAATTTGGCAGCCACCCCGCTCAGCAGCATCGCCTTGTTGCCGATTCCAGAGCGATATGTGTTGTCCGTAAAGCTGCCGTCGCCGTTGTTGTGATAGAGGCGATTCTGCTCGAAATCCAGGTGTGTGATGTAGACGTCCAGCCAGCCGTCGCCGTCGATATCCGCCGCATCGATCCCCATGCCGGCCTCATAGCCACCATCTTCGTTCACAGCCAGCCCGGAGACGAAGGAGACATCCTTGAATGTGCCGTCGTGATTGTTCAGGAACAGAAAATTCGGCCAGGTGTCATTTGCGATGGCAATGTCCGGCCAGCCGTCGTTGTTGAAGTCCGCCAGCACCACTCCCATCCCCTTCGATTCGGGCAATCCAACCCCCGATGGATCACTCACGTCCGTGAAGGTGCCATCGTGGTTGTTGTGGTAGAGCTTTGTCTTCTGCCCTTTGTAGTTGCTTGGATTGCAGTAGGAGCGATAGCCGGGCCGGTGTTCGCCGCACCAGAGATTCGTCTTTGGCGTCCAGTCAATGTAATTGGTCACCAACAGATCAAGCCAGCCGTCTTTGTCATAGTCAAACCATCCCGCACTCGTTGACCATCCACCTTCGTCAGCCACTCCCGCCTTAGCGGTTACGTCGGTGAAGGTTCCGTTGTGGTTATTGTGGTAAAGAATGGCGCGGCCATATCCGGTCACATAGAGATCGGGATATCCGTCATTGTCGAAGTCTCCCACGGCAACGCCCTGTCCATAATGTCCTTCGCCTCCCACGCCGGCTTTCTCGGTGACATCGGTGAACGTGCCGTCTCCGTTGTTGTGATAGAGCGCTGAGCGCAATCGGCCCGGAGGCGTGTAGATATCAGTCGCACCGGACTGGACGAAGTAGAGATCCATCAGCCCGTCCTGGTCGTAGTCGATCCAACCCACACCGGTGCCCATGGTCTCGAGATAGTACTTCTGTTCGGTCTGCGTAGAGTCCTGAAGAAAATTGATCCCGGCTGCCTTGCGCACGTCCGTAAATCGAACAGGAATTGGAGCGTCTTGCGCTTTGGGTGGTTGTTCGGCGCCGGAGGGTTGGGGACCCGCAAGCCCAAGGACGGCACACATAAGAGCAGCGCCCAAGAGCCAGATTCGACGTCGCGCACTCATCGCTGCCATCATCGCAGCGTTTCCAGCGCGCGGCTGGCGCCCGCGTTTTGGGGCTGGATTCGCTGCAGCTCCAGCAGGACGCCTCTGGCTTTTTCCTTATCGCCCTGCATCGCGTACAAACGGGCCAGATTGAAATACGACTGATCGAAATTCGGAGTCTCGCGGATGCACGTCTTGAATTGCTCCTCGGCCCGCGAGAAATCCTGGGTACGCACAAAGAGAACGCCCAGGTTATTCAATGCCTCGGGATAGCCCGGCCGCAGGTCCACCGCTCTTTGCAGATATTCCGAAGCCTGTTGCAGTTGGTTTTGCTGGGCATATAGCATTCCGATGCTGTAGTTAACTTCGGGATCGCCGGGCTCGATCTCGAGGGCATGCGCTAAGCTCTCCTGCGCCTTTTCAAAGGAACCCATCCTGCGATAGAGATTTCCCAGGTTTAAGAGGGCGATTGCATAGCCTGGTCTCAACAGCAGAGACTGTTGAAAGTCTCCGGCTGCCTCCTCCGCGTGGCCCTCCTGCGCTGCGATCATCCCCAGGTTGTTCCATGCCTCTGGATAGTTCGGACGAAGCTTGACTGTCTGTTCGAGATAGCGGCGCGCCTGCTCAAGATCATTCCTGCGCAGATTGAGGGTCCCAAGGTTGTAATATCCCTCCGCATCGTCCGGTTTCGTGGCGATGACCTCCTGAAAAGACTCCGCCGCCTGCTCCAGGTAGCCGTGTTGCAGCAAGGCCACACCATAGGTAAAGTCATTGCGCTCGAAGGCGCTCTGGTAGAGCACTCCGCCGAGCGGGATCGCCTTTTGCAGACGATCGGCTGCGGTGGCCGGTACGGCCTTGAGGTCATTCAGGAGATGCTGAGGATCGACGCTCCCCTGGTATAGCTTGATAATCCTGCCCTCTCGATCGAGCAGGAACGAGGCCGGAATCGGCAGATCTCTGCGGCGGTCGAATAAGTAGCGGTAAATGATGTTATAGATGCCCGCCACATCTTCGGTCGCAAAGAGGACCGGAAACGACAGTCTCTCCCGCTCAGCGAATGACCTGGCTGCCGGGAGATCGCCCGCCCCGTCGAGGTTGATCGCTAACACCTTCAACTCCCCGGCAGCAAGCGGCGTCCGATGCTTGTCAAGCAGCTTCAACTGATCGCGGCAGAGCGCAGGCGCAGCGAGCCAGAAATGAACCAGCACAAAGCTGCCCCGGAAGCTTTTGAGCTCCCGCATGCTGCCCGCCAGGTCAGGCAAGGAGAATTCCGGCGCCTTCAAGGGCTCAATGAGCCAGGTCTCTATCTGCGCCGGCGGGGGCTCGGCGGCTGGCTGCGTTCCAGCTCGCGCGTAGGCCGGGATCGGCGCAGCGAAGGGTTTGGCCGAGAACGTGGCAGAGCCCTCCTCAATCTCAATCCGGTGATTCGCCGGCAGCCCGGCGAACTCCTCGGTGAGGCCGCTGGGCCAGCGGACCGTGGCGCGTATGGCTCCCGCCGGGTTTCCAATTCCGAAGAGCATCTCCTTGGAATGCTGCGCCAGAAAACCGCTGCCCGCCTGCAGGTATCTTGTCTGGCGCAGGATTCCTGCCTCCAGGGTGACCGCAGCTCCGATAGCGTCGCGATTGCTTTTCTTGCCCCGTAAGCGAAGCGCGATCGACTGGCCCAGCTCCGGCATGGAGTTGTGCAGAATCCGCAATTGCGGGGCATTCCGGTTTTTCAGGATCACCTCCAATCGTCCGTCGTGATCGAGATCGGCCAGCGCAAACGAACGGCTGTCCTCCCGAAAGTCCAGCCCGACAGCCCCGGAGACCTCTGAGAAGGTGCCGTCGCGGTTGTTTGCAAACATCACATTTCTCTCATAGCCGCTCCAGGTACTATCCGACCGAATCAGTTCGTTGAGCGCGTTCCAGCCGTGCTCGTACGGAACAGAAGGCGTTGCATCGTTCGGCGATTTGGCCACCACCTGCCGCCAGAAAAAGCTGGCAAGATCATTGCGCTCCGGCCCGGAGATGTATCCGTTAGAGACGTACAGGTCTGGGTAGCCGTCATGGTCGAAGTCCCAAAAGTCGGACGACCACGACCAACGGCCCATCTCCACTCCGGCCTGCCGGCTGATGTTTTGAAATTTTCCGTTTCCCTGGTTTCTGTAAAGTGCATTGCCTCGGGCGTGCCGCCGATAGAGTGTCCGGACATCTTCCGGCGCCTTCTCCTGAAACTGCTTCTGCTGGGAGACTCTCTGCCCGGCTGCCGACCACATGTTCGCTACATAGACGTCCTGTTTTCCATCGTTATCGAAATCGGACCAGCAGGCGCTCATTCCTGCTCCTACATCCCCGGCGCCGGATTCGTCGGCGATCGAGGCAAAGGTGCCGTCGCCGTTGTTGCGGTAGAGATTTCCGCGGCCGAAGTCATTTGCCACGTAAAGATCGGGCAGCCCATTGGAATTGCCGGCCCCCCACGCGCAGGCAAAGCTATAGCGATTGTTATCCACATTCAATCCCGCGGCGTCAGTACGGTCCTCAAAGACTGCGTTCCCCTCGTTATGCAGGAGAAAATTCGGCGGACCGTTGCGGGCATCGAAATAGGGGACCGGATAGTGATACTGGTCCAGGCCCAGGTAGTAGCTGTAGAGGCAAAAATAAATGTCGAGCCGTCCGTCACGATCGTAGTCGGCTAAAGCCGCATGCGTGAAAGTTCCCTGGGGAGGAGTCTTGAACTTGAAGGCATCGCGTTTCAGCGAAAAAGTTCCATTTCCCTGGTTTAGAAAAAGCAGCGGGCCGCTGCCGCAGACCACGAGAAGATCCTGCAGCCCCTTGTTCTCGAAGTCCGCGAAGAGCGCGCAGGAGGTGCTGTCGAGCACCCCAACTCCTGACTTTTCCGTCACATCCTCAAAGCTTCCATCGCCGCGGTTGCGGTAAAGCCGGTTCGGCAGCCCGGCGGGCTGGCAGACATAGAGATCGTCAAAGCCGTCGTTGTCGAAGTCACCCGCCGCCACGCCATTGTTGCCGTAAACATCGATGCCGCAAGCACCGTCCAGAACCGAGCGCCAATAGTCCGTGCCGCGAAGCATCTGGTTCGCATAAGATTCCGTGCCGCCGAGAGCCTGGGATGTGACGTCAAGGAAGACAGGCTGTCGCGCAATGCTGACGGTTTCCTGGCCGGCTTCCCACCGGCGTGCTCTCCACCCCTCCGCCGGATCGAGGGACCATTCGGTGTGCCAGTATCCAACCCGTTCCTCGCGCCGTTCATCCTTCCGCACGGCCACGATGTCATAGCGCACATCCAGGCGAACCGCGGGCGGCGCCGCTGTGATCTCCTCAATGCCGGTAATTTCGAACTCCGCGGTCTCCACCCGGGAAAGGCCGGCGAGGGAAGCGCCGAAACTCCGCAGAAACGGATCGCGGCCCGAGACGAGGCCGGCGGTAAACTCCCTGTTTGCAATCTCGATCCCCGCTCCGGTGCGCACTTTTGTCTCCTTGGCCGGGGCGAACGAAGAGGCTGCAATTGAGGAGTCCAGCAGCTTTGCGAGGGCGGAAAAGTCGCGGACGGAGCGTTCAAGCGCACGGCCCCACTCGTTCAGAAGTGCCTCAATCTGGAAGGCAGGCTTCTCCATGACGTACTCATCCGAGCCGGCGGGGACGAGGCGAAGGACATCTTCCAAGGGAGACCGGGCCGGGTAGCGCGGTTTGAGACGAACCTCTGAGAAGTGAAAGCCGGGATCCTCAGCCGGGAAAAACTTCCCAGGTCTGAACAGCAGCGACGATCCATGGAAGGGCGCCGGGCGAAGAAGCAATGGAGCCAACCCCATGCTTTTCAGCAGCGCCCGTCGGGAGAGAGATTGGATCTCGTTTTTGTGGAGCGACATCCTGGAGCGCACCGCCTCGCCGGTGAGGTGCCTGCATGCTAGCACCAAGGGGAGATTCAGCCCAAATTGCCCCGCTTGCGGAACGGGCCTGTTAACACGATTGGGGCGGACGGCGTTGCGAGCGAAAATCGGGTCAGACGAGGCGGAGTCCGATGGCTTTGGTGGTTCCAAGTCGAGGAGGACAAACGCAACCCGGAGGGACGGGGCCAATTTTACCGATTTCGTTGTCACTCGTCGCTCGAAGATTCCCGATATTCGTCGCTCCTCATTTCTAGAACTCGAAAAAATTGGCTCCCGTCGCCGCCGTCCCAACAGTGCTAACAGGCCCTAGCTCATCCGGCCGAGAATTCCCCATCTTTCGATGGAGAGAGCTTTCACCTTTTTGATTGACAAGTGGCGTTCAACTGTCCTAATCTCCATTCCGCTGGAATGTAAGCGATTACCTGTGCCCGCGGAATTCGTGTCAACGATTACGAAATCGAGTCAGCGGCAACAGGGCCAATGACCAGGGACATTGTTAGAAACTTTGGAGGTCGTCCAGATGCGCCGTGATCGTGTTTTCTCTCGCTGGCTGAACGTCTTACGTGTCGTAACCCTCACCACTCTCTGTACCCTCCTGTTTCCGTCTGCCCTCGTCTTCGGCCAGGTCGACGAAGGGGCAATTACGGGCACCGTTCAGGACCCCTCCGGTGCGGTTGTTCCCAACGCACAAGTGACGCTCCTCAATACGGACGTAGGCCTGACCTTGCAGACGGTCACCAACAGCAGCGGCTCATATACCTTTTCCCCGGTCAGAATCGGACATTACAC
>DASYYO010000264.1:0-14846 GCA_035933805.1 Acidobacteriaceae bacterium
GTTCCGTTAACCAGGTTCCGTTAACCAGTTTCCGTTAACCAAGACCGGGCTGATTCCGGCCGGCTTCCGCGCAACATCCAAGCAGCCGCGTGCACAGGCCCCGCGGCGCGCCCAAATCTATATCTGTCCCGGTTCTACGAAGCCAGCGATGAGCGGTGCCGGGCGGTCCTTCTGGACGAAAGATCCTGGCCGCTGTGTTCCGGATTCGACCCTGGCTCGGGGAAGTCCGAGTCGGCATCCTTCAGCATCTCATCCTGGTCGCGATGGCCCAACTGGTGATTCAGGTTATGTTCGTTACCCTGGACGGGGCTGGGGTAGTCTCGCTCCTCAGCGCCTTTTCGGACGTCGTTGTCAGCGTTCATTTTGTTTGGCATCACTCACCCAGATGAGGCCTTGACGCTGTATGTTGCCTCAACCAAGGCTTGAGGGCTGCCTCTCCGCCCCTCAAGCCTCTGAACATTCTGCCGGCCCGGTTACAACGCAATTGTGACTGCTTTGGTTTCCGTATAGTTGTTCAACACCTCTTCGCCCATCTCGCGGCCCCATCCCGATTGCTTATAGCCGCCGAAGGGAAGAGAAGCGTCGAAGACGTTATGGCAATTCACCCACACGGTTCCGGAGCGGATACGTTTGGCCATCTTGTGGGCCATGCTCAGGTCTCTGGTCCAGACGCTGGCGGCGAGGCCATAGATGGTGTCATTGGCTTCGAGAGCCAGCCGGTCCAGGTCTGCATCGGAGAACGATTCGGCGCAGACCACCGGACCGAAGATCTCTTCGCGAACGACCTTCATCTCCGGCTTGGTTCCGGTGAGCACTGTCGGCTGCACGAAGTAGCCGCGCTCGCCATGGGGCTTGCCCCCCGTGGCTACGGTCGCGCCTTCTTCGACGCCGGCGCGGATGTACCCGGTCACGCGGCTGAACTGCTCCTCGCTGACCAGCGGCCCCATCTGCGTGGCGGGGTCGAGGCCGGAGCCGACCTGGATCTTTGATGCGATATCGCTCACGCCCTCGAGCACCCTGTCGAAGACATCCTGATGCGCGTAAAGACGGGAACCGGCGCAGCAGCACTGTCCCTGGTTGAAGAAGATGGCGCTGGCTGCTCCGGCAATCGCAACTTCGAGATCGGCATCGGGGAAGATGATCGCCGGGCTCTTGCCTCCCAGCTCCAGCGAGACCTTTTTCAGGTTTCCCGTGGCTGCGTGGACGACGAGCTTGCCCACCTCCGTGGAGCCGGTGAAGGCGATCTTGTCCACCAGCGGGTGCGCGGCAAGCGGCGCGCCCGCGCCTTCGCCGTATCCGGTAAGGACGTTGACGACGCCTGGAGGGAATCCCGCCTCCTGAATCAGTTCGGCGAGCCGCAAGGCCGACATGGGCGTCTGTTCCGCCACCTTCAGGATGATGGTGCAGCCCGCGGCCAGCGCTGGAGCCAGCTTCCAGGCCGCCATCAGCAGGGGAAAATTCCACGGGATGATCTGGGCTACGACCCCGACCGGCTCGCGCAGGGTGTAGGAGTGGAACTCGCGCGGCATGGAGAGCGAAAGCGTGCGGCCGCTGATCTTGGTGGCCCATCCCGCCATGTACCGGAACATATCCACGGTGAGCGGAAGGTCGGCGGCGCGTGCGACGGAGAGCGGTTTTCCGTTGTCCAGAGACTCGATCTCGGCAATCTCCTCAAGATTTGCCTCGACCAGGTCGGCGAGCTTCCATAGCAACCGTCCGCGTTCGGATGGCGTCATGTGCGGCCATGCGCCTCCGTCGAAGGCCCGCCGCGCCGCCTGGACGGCAAGATCCACATCCGCGGCTTCGGCTTCCGGGACCTGGGCTACGACTTCTCCCGTGGCCGGGTTATAGACCGGGAAGGTTTTGCCCGATGCGGCGGTTACAAATTTGCCGTCGACGAGCATCCGGTGCTTGCGGGAGAAGAACTCCGAGATTTTGGGGTCAACACGGGAATCAATAGGGATTGTCGCCATCATGTACCTCCGGGCCCACCGAGAGGGTGGTGTTTTAGAGACGTGGAGATTTGCAGAGTTCGATGCCGTTGGACACAATAACACTGCCCGGGAACGGCGGTCTACCGCCGCCGCAGCGTCTTCGGGAGCTTGCGCCTGTCCTCCTGCGGAGGTTGTTCCGAATAGAGGAGATACGGCCGGCGCGCCTGCTCGAAGGCCGCCAGACTCCTGCTCCACTCCGCGGCGATGCGGCGGGGATCCTCGCCGGCGACCAATGCGTTCAGCACTCCGCGGTTGACCAGGAGGCGGTCCATCTTCACCAGATCGTAGCGCGAGCCGTAGAGATGGCGAAGGGCGGACGCAATCTCCAGCCCCAGCTCAGGCATATCGACCGCATCGCGTTCAGTGACCAGGACGCGGACCCCGGCGCAGAGCTGATTGGCGAAGGGGTAAGGCGGCTGCGGGGTAAAGCTCACCCTCTCAAACCGCACGCCGGGCAAGGATCTGGCGTTGAGATAGCGAGCGAGGTCCGCGCCTCCGGTCTCGATCCAGGGAGCGCCTACGTACGCGAAGGGCGTCCCGGTTCCGCGGCCCACGGAGATATTGGTCGACTCGATCAGGCCCAGCGCAGGGTAGAGCGTCGCGGCAGCGACGGAGCGGAGGTTGGGCGAGGGGTTCACCCAGGGAAGACCTGTCTGGTCGAACCAGTCTTCACGCTGCCACCCGCTCATCGGGATCACGGTCAGCGGCGCGCCAAGTTTTCCTTCGCCGTTGAAATAGCGGGCGAGCTCGCCCAGGGTCATGCCATGACGTTCCGGAATCGGCATCGCATTGACATAACTCTCCCGCCCGGGGTCGGAGAGTGGGCCCTGCACCAGCACTCCATTCAGCGGATTCGGACGGTCCAGAAGAATGATCTCCGTCCCGGTCTGCGATGCGGCTTCAAGAAAGTAGCGGACCAGGGTTTCATAGGTGTAGAAGCGCACCCCGGCGTCCTGCAGGTCGATCACGACTCCATCGAGCTGGCGTAAGGTCTCGAGCGAAGGACGCCGCTGCGCATCCGTGGCTCCGTAAAGGCTGATCACCGGCAGTCCGGTCGCCGGATCGGTGGAGCTGGCGATCCCTTCGCGGTCGAGCTCACCGTTGATCCCATGTTCGGGACTGAAGAGCATCTTCAGCTCAAGGCCGGGAACCTGGGCCGCAGCTTCGCGGGCAAGAACCTCCGGCGTCCGCCGCCCCAGTGCATCCACGCCGGTGGGATTGGTCAGCAGACCCAGGCGCAGCCGGCCACCATGCCTCGCGGCCAGCTCGGCCAGCTCGGCGAAGTGGTCCTTCTCCAGCACGTCGATCCCTGCAAGCACCCGTTTTGCCGGGGAGAGCGCCGCCACGGCTGCAGCCGCGCATGTCGCCACATCGGAGCGCACCTCCCGGAGATCGGTGTGACCGTTGGGGTACACCGCATTGGCCAGCAGAACCACATAGGTGTCGCTCGCCGGGTCGATCCACAGCGAAGTGCCGGTATAGCCGGTGTGCCCAAAGGAGCCAACCGGGAAGAGCCGGCCGCGCGGGCTGGAGTACACCGAGTCGATATCCCATCCCAACCCGTGGAGCGTCGTTCGGCCGCGGCTCTCAATCCGGACCGGCGTGATCATCAGCTTGAGAGTGGAGGGCAGAAGAGGAAAGCGGCTGGGCCGGCCTTGAAGGCGGTCGAGAAGGCTCTGCGCGTAGGCCGAAATATCGCTTGCGGTGCTGAACAGGCCGGCATTTCCCGCGACACCGCCCATGCGGCGGGCCGTCGGGTCGTTGACCAGGCTTCGCTCCTCCGTTCCTGCTGCCTCTCTTTGCGTGGGAGCGATTCTTGCCTGCCAGTCCGGCGGCGGAAGAAAGCGTGTCTCCCGAAGCCCCAGCGGCTGCAGGATGTAGCGCTCGGCGTAAGCATCGAGCGAGAGACTGGAAAGCTTTTCGACCAGCGCCGCGAGCACGATGTAGTTGATGTCGCTGTAGCGGAACTCGCTCCCGGGCGCGGAGACGGGCGCGGAGGCGTAGGCGCGCCGCAGAGCCTCCTGCTTGCCCGACCACGGATCTTCCAACGGAAGGTCCGCCGCCAGCCCGGAAGTATGCGTCAGCAGTTGCCGGATCGTGATCCTGCTCTTTCCGTTGGAGCCAAATGCAGGCAGATACCGGGCTACGGGGTCGTCCAGATGCAGCAGGCCGATCTCGTAGAGCTGCAGGACCGCCGGGGCTGTGATCAGAACCTTGGTCAGGGATGCGACATCGAAGACCGTATCCTCGGTCATCGGCTCACGGGCGGGGGTGAGAGAGCGCATTCCATAGGCGCGGTGAAAAAGAACCTTGCCGCCGTGGCCGATCACGACAACCGCGCCCGGCAGCTTCTTGGCGGCGATGCCGGCATCGAGAACCGGATCGATCCCGCTCAGCCCGGAGCAAGAGGTCTGCGAGGTTTGTGCGTGGAGCGTCGCGGTTTCGAGCGTCGCCGCGGCAAACAAGGCCGCGAACCAGAACAGGATGCGGGGTAGATGGCGGCGGCGATTTCTACCGTGATTGCTTCTGGCCACGGGCATCGCCGATCGGTCAAGCCGCACGTCTCCGCTCCCCGGGTAGAATCCTGCTGGCTATCCACCCTGCTGCAAAGGTAATGCATGAGCCGGCAAGCACAAACCACGTCCAGGCGATTTTGGGCATGGTCCAATGAAGCGCTCCGGCATGCAGAGTGAAGGCGTGGGATTGCCGCCAGAGCAGAAGATTCGCGGTCAATCCGCAGATCATGCCGGCCATCGCGCCCGCTTCGGTGGAGGAGGGGCTCAGGGTTCCTAACAGGAAGACGCCGAGCAGCGATCCGTAGGCCACCGATGCGATGGAGAGGCCGGTCTCGACCACGGAGCCGCCGTGCCGCGAGAGGATCGCCAGCACAAAGAGCGCCATCGCCCAGAAGAGAGTGAGCCAGCGCGAGATCCGGGCGCGCTGCGATTCGCTGGTCTCAGGACGCCAGTGCAGATAAAAATCCACCATGCTGCTGGAGCTGAGCGAGTTGACGGCGGCGCTCAGGTTGGACATGGCCGCGGCCAGAATGGCAGCCACCATGAGTCCTGCCGCTCCGCGCGGCAGATACTGCACCAGAAACGCGGGAAAGATCCGGTCAGGATTTGCCGGAGGAATACCGGCGCCGGGCAGCCGGTAGAAGAAATACAAGCCGGTGCCGATTGCCAGGAAGAGCGCGAACTGTATGGCGACCACCGCGCCGCTCGTCAGCAGTGCGATCTGCGACGAACGTAGATTTTTGGCGGCGAGCAGGCGCTGCACCATCAATTGATCGGTGCCGTGGCTGGCCATGGTCAAAAAGCAGCCGCCGATCGCTCCCGCCCAAAAGGTATAGGTCTGCGTAAGGTTCGCGGCAAAATGAAAGACGGCCAGCTTGCCGTCTCCCGCTGCCGCGGAGTAGATCCCATGCCATCCTCCGGGAACCCGCGAGCCGAGCATCGCGGCGGTGACCAGGGTCCCGGCCACATAGAGAAACATCTGAACCACATCCGTCCAGATCACCGCTGCCAGTCCGCCCTCCAGTGTGTAGACCAGCGTAAGGGCGCAGATCACGGCGATCGAGATCACATCGCCCGTCCCGATAGCCATGCCGACTACGATCGAGATCGCGAAGACGCGTACGCCCTCCGCCGCCGCCCGCAGAAAAAGGAAGAGCAGCGCGGTCAGGCGATGCAGCCGCGGACCAAAGCGCTGGCCGATCACCTGGTAGGCGGTCATCAGCTCCCCGCGAAAATAGCGCGGCAGCAGCAGGACGCAGACCACGGCCCGGCCGAGGAGATAACCGATGGCAATCTGAAAAAATCCCCAGTCTCCCGCATAGGCCAGGCCGGGAACGCTGATGATCGTCAGCGTGCTGGTCTCCGCGGCGACGATGGAGAGGGCGATGGCCCACCAGGGAATCGAACGATCGGCGAGGAAGTAGCTCTTGAGCGAGCGATCCTTGCTGCGGAAGCGCAGGCCGAAGATCGTGATGCCGGCCAGGTAGACCGCTACAAGAAGCAGATCGATCGGGCTCAGCCGGTGCGCGGCGCGATCGAAGATACCGGACAGAACGCTGCCCAGCATCGCCTGACCCTTCGCCGCTGCGCCCTCCACAATCAGCGCCCTTCGCCCGCAGGGATTCCAAGCTCCGCCGGAGCAGGCAGCGCGTGATGTTTCGTCCACGCGCCATAGGCGGAAGTGAATCGCTCGCCTCGCAGAACCCAGAGCTGGGTCGCCAGATCGTAGCGGACGAGAACATTCTGAAGCCAGTAGGGCCGGTTCTCTGCCAGCCACAGGGCGGAGTATTCGGATCGAGTGGCGCTGTAGCCGTCGCGCATATCCTGGCAAAGACCGTTCGCGCTGGAGATATTGATCAGATCTGCGGAGATCTCCCTGGACTTCGCCGGGTCATTCGTCGAGGAATATGCTTCGCTATACAGGCGGGCGATCTCGTCTGCGGTTTGGAACTTCTGACCGATGAAATCGAACTTGCGCGCGCCCAGCTCTACCGCGTCGACCGCCTCGCTCTCGCGCAGAGGGCCGGCAGCGCGCGCACGCGCCAGCAACGTAATGGCGCGCTCGGCGTGGAGGCGCAGAGAGGGAAGCATGGGCCGCAGCTCGGAGGCGATCGCCTCTCCTTGCTCTGTCCAGGGATCGGCCCAGAACAGCGTGTCGGTCGACTCCCTTACCTTGGCTCCATCCAGCATCTGGTAGATCGCGATCAGTTCGCGCTGTGCCTCATCGATATTGCCCGAGGCATCGCCGTGAAAGACGCGCCCGTAGGCAGCCTGGTACTGCTCAATGCTGCTGCTGCCCGCCTGCCACGCGGCCGCGGCCCCAAACAGGACTCCGTACCAGTTCTGCAGGGAGAGCCCTTCGCCGTCATCGTTCCAGACGGTATTCAGCATCCCGGTGCTGTGCGCCGCCTGGCCATCGCTGACAAAGCCCTGAATGTTGCGCAGGGCGTAATCGTTGTCCGGAAAGACCCGGCTCCAGTTGTTCACCCCGGGTGCGACCCAGGTCTCCAGCCCCGCGGCAGTGTAGGGCGCAAGCCACCGGCTATAGCCGTCGGCCCGCGGCGAGTAAGTCCAGGCCACGGCAATCAGATCCTTGGGCAGCCGCTTGACCTCTTCGGGATCGTTCATTGCCACATCGCCCCAAAAGAGCAGTCTTCTGTGCAAGGGCGCGAGCCGGTCGTGGATCCGGGTGAGGAAATCCACGTAGACAGCCCCCAGGCCCTTGCTTTGAACGTCGCCTTTCGTCTGCCCTCTTCCCAGGTCGAAGGTTTCGTCTGCCCCGATGTGGAGCAGGGGAGAAGGGAAGGCCTTCGCGATCTCGGTGAACCATCCGGCGATCAGATCGAGCGAGCCGGGCTGTCCGGGAGCGAGAACATTGCCCAGCGGAGTCTCCGCGACGGCGGCATATTGCTGGTAAATCAACAGGTGGTGCAGATGTCCGAAGGACTCCTGCTCCGGGACGATCGACACGTGATAGCGCCCCGCATACTCCACCAGCGCGCGTACATCCGCCGGGCTGAGGCTCCCGCCCGGGATGGCGGCGAGCGGAGTGGTGGAGTAGGCAAGCGTGCTCTCGAAATACGGCGAGTAGACGTTCATCTTGTAGGCGGCGAGCGTGCGTATCTCCCGCTCCTGAAATTCCAGGGTTGGGATCGGCCCTCGCGAGAGATCGTCGGAGAGTCCGCGGTAGCGCATGGCAGGCCAGTCGCGGATTCGCGCCCTCTCGAAAAACGCCGAAGCGCCGCGGCCCGAGATCATTTGCTTCAATGTCTGAGCGCCATAGAATAAGCCCGCCGGCGTGTCGGCAATCACGGCTTCGCCGTGCGCGGTGGGCAGGATCAGATAACCCTCTTCGTGCATTGCAGGGTCGATCCGTTCCTCGGCGCTGGATAACAATTTTCTGGCGGTGCGTGTGCCGCTGCGCAGCAGTTGAATCTCGAATGCGCCGCGACGCCGCCCCTCGGCAATCCCCGACGCCGTCAGCCAGCTTGCGAGATCGCGCGCGGCAAAGCGATCTTCAGGATCGGAGCCGCTGATGATCGCCACGCCGTGTGTCAGGGGAAGGGCGCCCAGCGGCGAATACTCCCGCGGGATGGGAACCAGCGGCGGAGCGGCCGCTTCACCGCGGGTCGCCAGATTTTGTGATTGAGTGAGAGCGGCGCCGCTCAGCGCGACAGCCATTGCCAGTGCAAGCCGAATTCGTTTCAAGCCAGTCCCCGGAGTCACGCCTCCACACTATCAGGTGAGCCGGTGAGGGGAAACCCGGCGCTGCACGGCGGCAGGAGGATGGATCTCCGGGTCTGGAATCTTCTATCTGGTCGGGCTGCTCGCCGTGAATTCAGAGCAGCATGGCTTGACCGCTGGTTGAAACTCCATCACTTCGGCGCGGGTGCTGTCAGGGTCGTACATGTTGAGCTGCCATTTGCCGTCCCGGCCGATCCTTGGCCCGTTATATTTGCCGTTCAGACGGTCGCCGGAGTAGAGCAGGTCCACCGATTTCTCCATGTTCTGGACACCCAGGGAGAAGTGGTCCATGCTTCCCAGGGAAGCCCGGGTGACGCTCGCGGGAATGCCTTTCGTCTGCGGGCTGTGCACCATCATGTACTCGATCCAGTCCGTCCCATTGGGAACCTGCTGAGAGATCCAATCCGTCTCAGTATCCGTACGGCCGCCATGCCAATAAGGACGGAAGCCGAGAACCGTACGGTAGAACGCGTTCTCCGCCGCTGCATCGTGGACCAGGTATCCGAAGTGGATGATGTGACCGCTCAGAGAACTCACCGGGATTGCCGCGGGCTTTGCCGGCGGCTGCACAAACTCGACCGTATTTCCCTCCGGGTCGTGGACAGCAAACCAGCGGCTGCCGTCGCTGCCTTTCTTGACTTCCCCCAGTGCCGGGAAGCCATGGGCTGCGAGGTAGCTCTTCAGCCCTGCGGCACTGGCCGTATTGAAAGCCGCATGATCGAGCCGATTGATGGAAGCGCCGCCGGCCGCGAGAGGAAGCACCTCCACGAACTGCGTTGGACTGAAATAATAACGAACTCCGCGCGGGTTCTCGGGATCCGCCTTCTTCGTCGCGCCCAGATCGTGCACATAGAAGGCCTCAGCCTTGGCGCCATCCGTGGTGTAGACGCTCAGGTGCGAGATTCCCGTGATCCGCGGACGGGAGGCAGCACTCTGGGCGTAAGCAGGCAAAGCGAGCGTGAACGCGAGGATGATCCAGGCGGCAAACTGCAGGGTCTTCATTTCTGTCTCTCCCATCTGTGAACAATCGCCAGCCGCAATCGATCGAGGACCCCGGCGGGCCGGTCTTTTGAAAACGCAACCCTGGCGATGGCTAGCGGAGTATATTGTGATGTTTTGAGCAACGTCAACACAAGCCGGAGATTGGCAACGGGTCTATCTCGCGCGCTTGGTGGCAGAAGAAGCGCCGGTTCCGGGGATGGCGGCACTGCGGGAATTTGGTCGAACGCAGGTGCTTGTTCTGCGCGCTGTACCCGGACCGGGGCAGCCACTTCTGGTCTGCGCCAAACGTGGGCGGCAAAGCTAATGCCAAGCGGATGAGGCAGGTGGGCCATGCTCTGCGCCGGTTCGGGGTGGAAATGATTCGAGCTTACTTGCCGCAGCGTGGGCCGCTGGCGGTGTAGGAGATTTCGCGTTAGGGGACGCCGCGGATTTGGCAGGATAACCAAGCCAACCTCGTGTAAGATCTCCGCTATGCCAGAAGAAAATAAGGCAGCAACTCCAGAAGAGATGTGGGCTGCGTACTGTGGCGATATCAACGCCGCGAACACAGCAAAGCTTATCAACGGGCTTACTACCCTCGGAGTGAGCGGTACCAAACGCATTCACATACTGTTTCAATCGTGGGGCGGTTTTGTTGGAGATGGAGTCTTTCTGTACAACTCGCTACGTAAGTTCTCCGTCGAGGTTGTCCTCTATAACGCTGGACAGGTCGCCTCGGCTGCCTCTATAGCCTTCCTGGGTGCCGACAGCCGTAAGACTACAGCGAACGCTGTTTTCATGATCCACAAGGCCATTAACTCCCCCAATGGGGCTGGCGTTGACAAACTGAAAGCCGTCGCCGCCAACCTCGCTATTGACGATGCAAGAATGGAAGATATCCTGCTGGCACATCTTCGGTTGCCAGACGAGTTGTGGACTCAGTTTCGATACCATGACGTTTACCTCACCGGTGCGGACGCGGTCACCTACGGGATGGCCGATGCAATCGGCGAGTTTTCTCCACCCGCCGGAGTGAAAGTTCGAAACGCGTTGGGCTAAACGCGTTTACATCCCGCGGAAGCCTATCCAGTGTATCGGCATTCCGCGGAAATGCAACAAGACCAAACATCCCGATGCTCCAACCTGTACCGGATAAATTCCGCTGACCAAGCCGAGGTGCAGAAGCAGCCCCAAAATCGGAGAGCCCGAGATCTTTCGTCGCATGAAGTTCTTGATGACGGTCGCGTTATTTAAGTTAAGCGGTGCCCCCAACATTGGAATCGAAGGTAACCATCGCCTCCCGCTAAGGGATTATCGGGCGTCTCACCGCCGCGAAGTATGCGAGTTCCGGTCCTTCGCAGTTCTCGCTGGCGAGGGGGTGGGATTTCTTGAGAGACGGACGCGGACCGGTGTGGTCTCCACCGCGTCTCTTCCTCTCCTCGCATCTTCAGAAAATCACAGGAAGTTCGGGGACGAGGCCGCCAGCGCCCCGGTTGCACTAGAATCAGACAGTCCTTTCGTATGACTGATCCTCAGGAACCCGGCAGCACAAGGCAGAACCACACTTCTTCTTCCGGGGTCTCCTCCGGTCTGGATCTCGCCGTGGACGAGATCCAGGCTGCGCTGTGGGGCGAGGCGCGGCAAAGGCTGATGGCGAAGCTGCTGCTTGGCCAACGCGAGATGACGGATCCGAAGGCCATGATGCTTGCCGCAGCCGAGGCCGTGGGCGAGTTCCTTCACGCGGACCGAGCCGGTTTCTTTGACGTGTCCGGCGAAGACACCCTGGATTTCAACGTGAGCTGGAGCGGCGGCCGTCTTGCCGACCTGAGCGGCCCCTTCCCGGCTGTGGGCATCGGCGCCCGGTATCTTGCGGACTTCCGCGCCGGCAAGGCAGTTGGGATCGGCGATACCGCGGATTCCCCGCTCGCCGCGGGTTCTGCATTTGCCGGGACCGGAGCGCGCTCCATCCTCGGCGCTCCGATCGTCCGCTCCGGCCGCTGGTGCGCCGCGCTCTATGTCAACCATGCCGACGCGCGGGTCTGGAGCGAAGACGAAGTTGATTTCGTCCGGGAGGTCGCCGAGCAGACATGGGATGCCGTAGAGAGAGCTCGCGCCCAGATGGCGCTCCGGGAGAGCGAGACCAGGACATGTCGCATTCTGCAAAGCATCGGGGATGGGGTGATCGCTACCGATGCCAATGCCCTGATCACTCACATGAATCCGGTCGCCGAGAGGCTGACGGGATGGACTGCGCAGGAGGCGACAGGGCGCCCATTGGTCGAGGTCTTCCATATCCTCAATGAATCGACGCGGGAAACGCTGGAGATCCCGGCGACAAGGGTGCTTCGCTCCGGAAAGGCCGAGGGGCTTTCTGCTCATGCAATCCTTATTTCCAGAGTGGGCACGGAGGCGCCGATCGAGGATAGCGCCGTTCCTATGCTCGACGATCGCGGCAAGCTGACCGGGATTGTTCTCGTCTTTCGCGACATATCCGAACGCCGGCTGGCGGAACGGCAGCGGGATGCCATGACCGGCCTGCAGCAGGAGGTTCTGGATTCGGCGAACGACGGCATCGCAAAGATCGATCGCGATTGGCGGATCACCTTCCTGAACCGGGCAGCCCGGGAGATGCTCGCTCCGAGTGGAGATGTATTGGGAAAGAACCATTGGGAGAGCTTTCCCGCATCGGTCTATGAAGGCTCACCCTGGATGGAACACTACTATCTCGCGATGGATGACCGCGTCGCCTCGGAGTTTGAAGAGTTCTATCGAGAGCCGCTGAACATCTGGATTCATATCTCCGTACGGCCGATCGCGGAAGGCATCGTGGTCTTCTTTCGCGACGTGACCGAACATCACCGCGCGGCAGAGGCGCTTCGCGCGAGTGAAGAGCGCCTGAGGATGGCCCTCGCGGCGGCGGACGGCGTCGGCATCTGGGATTGGGATGTGAGAAAGGAAGTTGTTTACGCCGATGCCGGGTTTGCCCACTTATTTGGGATGGATCCGGCGCGAGCCACCGCGGGCATCCCAATCGGCGAGTTCGCCGAAAAGCTGCATCCGGAGGACAGGACCCGTGTCGGAGAGGCCGTTGCCGAGGCGTTAAGCTCGGGCCAGGAGTATCGGGCAGAGTACCGGCTGATGCAGCCCGACGGCTCGTTTCGCTGGGTCTCGGCTGTGGGACGTTGCGATTTTGGAGTGGATGGCGCGCCCGCTCGATTTCCCGGTGTCACGATCGATATCACGGAACGCAGGAAGATCGAAGAAGCTCTCAGGACCAATGAAGAGCGCCTCCGCATTGCCGTGGAGACGGCCAGGCTCGGCAACTGGCACCTCGAGATTGCGAGCGGCCGGTTGGAGTGCTCCGCGATCTGCAAGGCAAACTTCGGCCGCGCTCCCGGCGCCGGGTTCGACTACGCGGATCTGCTGGCATCCATTCATCCCGAGGATCGGGCGGCGGTGCAGGCTGCCGTGCGCGAGGCGATTGAGAACAGCTCAATCTATCGGGCGGAGTATCGCGTGCTTTGGCCCGACGGCACGCAGCATTGGATCGTCGCCAGCGGGCAGGTGATTCAGGACGAAGATGGAAAGGCGTCGCATATGGTGGGCGTCACGCTGGACGTGACGGAGCGGTACCAGGCGGCAGAGGCGCTGATGCAGAGCGAAAAGCTGGCGGTCGCCGGCCGGCTGGCCGCATCCATTGCGCACGAGATCAACAATCCGCTGGAGTCCATCACCAACCTTCTCTATCTTGCCCGCAACAGCCAGAAGATGGGTGAGATTCAGGAGTATCTGGAGATTGCCGAGAGGGAGCTTCGCCGCGTCTCCGTCATCAGCACTCAGACCTTGCGGTTCTACAGGCAATCGACGAATCCGCGAGAGGTGACCGCAGCGGATCTCTTCGAGAGCGGACTCACCGTCTGCCAGGGCCGCATCGTCAACTCGCGGATTGAGGTAGAGATGCGCCTGCGAGCGGGCAGGCCGGCCCTCTGCTTCGATGGGGAGATCCGTCAGGTTCTCAACAACCTGATGGGCAACGCCATCGATGCGATGCAGCCGGATGGAGGCCGTCTTCTCCTGCGAAGCCGGGAAGGCATGCATTGGTCCAGCGGAGAAAAAGGCTTGATCCTCACAGTGGCGGATACCGGGGAAGGAATCGGCTCGAGCGCACTGCGGAAAATATTCCATCCATTCTTTACGACGAAGGGAATCGCAGGAACGGGTCTCGGTCTCTGGGTGAGCCGCGAAATCGTCACCAGGCACGGAGGCGCGCTCAGGGTCCGAAGCAGACGAGGAGAGAGGAGCGGAACGGTCTTTACGCTTTTCTTGCCCTTTGCAGGAGCGTTCCCCAGACCGTCCCCCGTGTACGGGCAGGGGACGGAGTAAAGCGAGCTGCGTTCTCCTGGATTGAACGGGAGAGGCCGGCTGCTGTTCCCGTTCAAGGACCGCCGCTTCAGGCGGAGCTCCACTTGAACAATCTCAGCGCGTTTCTGCCCCGGATCTTCTCCCGGTCGTCTTCGCTCGCGAAATCAAAGATGGTGTCGAACAGCTCGACCTGCTGATCGAAGCTCGGGCGGTCGTGGCCAAAATACCCCCAGATCATCCGGTCCGGTCCGAAGGCGTCATACAACCTTCGCACCGTCGGCTTGAGAGCGGGGCTGGTCACGTTCGAATACTTCATATAGGCGCGGGGCAGCTTTGCCAGCTTTACGACGCTCGCGAAGTCGGCGGAGGAGCCCTGGGGCACGCGCCCGAGGTGGTCCAGAATCACCGGCGTGTCGGGGAACTGCTCTGCCAGCTCGCCGATCTGCGGTGCATAGCAGGGAAGGAAATGCATCTGCACCGCCAGCCCAAGTTGCTGCACGCGGCGCCATGTGGCCTTCATTGCAGGGGAGCGCAGGTCACGGTCTTTGATCGGGCCCTGGGTGAGCGAAGGTGTTCCCGGCGGATGGGTCTCATGGATGCGCAGTGCGACGATCCGTCCCGGGTTGGCCTCGACCAGCTTCGCGAGCCGGTCCGGCGTCTCCTGCGCCGTTGGGTCAAAGAGACAGGTTCCCTTGAAAAAGTACGGCGACGGCTCGTGGGCAAAGCAATACTCCAGATACCGGTGATCGTCCTGATAGGGCTCCGCATGCACCAGGACCGCGTGATCAATGCCTACGGAGAGAGCGAATCGAACATAGTCTTCCACCGCGAGAGGCGCCGGCCGGTAGGGGGCATTCGGGGCAAAAGGAAAACGCTGCGGGTCCGGCGAAAACAGATGGACGTGCGTATCTACGATCGGCCCGCGAGGACGGGCAATCCCCAGGGCTGCCGCCGGGATGGATGCCAGCATGCCGGCCACGAACTGGCGGCGCGTAAGCCGGGATCTGCGCGTAGGCCGGGATTGAAAAGACGGTTGCATTGCGGCTGTCAGTATAGAGGGCCGGCCCGCTTTGCGCATCGCAATCTTCCGCCTTTGGGCGGGCTGCAGTGGAATCCCACCCTTGCGTACCGCGAGGATGGGAGACCACCACGGCCGGCGCCAGGCTTTTTCCGGCAAGCCGCAACCCCATTGCTTCGAGGAGTGGCTGGCCTTCTTGTCATATGCGAGTCGCTGCGGGCTTGCAGTGGA
>DASYYO010000219.1:0-1746 GCA_035933805.1 Acidobacteriaceae bacterium
AGACGCAGCTCGCCATCCTCATGGGCGGCCGCATCGCCGAGGAGATCTTCCTCAAGCAGATGACCACCGGCGCCGGCAACGACATCGAGCGCGCCACCGATCTGGCCCGGAAGATGGTCTGCGAATACGGCATGAGCCGGCTCGGTCCGCTCACCTTCGGCAAGAAGGAGGAGCAGATCTTCCTCGGGCGCGAAATCGCCCAGCACCGCGACTTCTCCGAAGAGACGGCGCGGCAGATCGATGCCGAGGTGCGCAGCCTGGTCGATGAGGCCTACAAGGCGTCGTGGGACATCCTCAACAATCATCAGCCGGTCATGCACCGCCTGGCCCTGGCGCTGCTCGAACGCGAGACGCTGGATGCCAACGAGATCCGCATGCTCATCGACGGCAAGGAATTGCCTCCGCTGCGGCCGTCCGGTGGGCCGGGTTCGCCGGCCACGGATGTGCAGCAGGTGCTCAAGCCCGATACGGGCCGCACCGGCAGCCTGCCCGAAGGCAGCCCCAGCCCGGCGTAAGCGGCGGTTGGGTTCAGTCCACAAAGGGCCAGCTCTTCGGAGCTGGCCCTTTTAGTTGCCGACAAGTCGAATCTGCCGCATCTGCGAAAATACTCCCAGTCATGCCTCAGCGCCTTTCCGCGGTCCTCTGTGCTCCGCTCCTGCTCTCGGCTCTCCTTCTGAGCGGCTGCGGCTATCACACCCTCAACTCCGCCGCGCACTTGCCCAGCAACGTCCACACCCTGGCCATCCCCTCCTTCAAAAACAATACCCAGTCCTATCTCACCCAGGCAGTTTTCACCCAGGCGGTGATTCGCGAATTCAACAGCCGCAGCTCGCTCCGTATCGTCTCCGGCGACGATCCCGACGCCGATGCGACCCTGCGCGGCACCATCCTCACCTTCACCATCAATCCCCTCACCTACGACAACAAGACCGGGCAGACCTCGAGCTATCTGGTGACGATCACCACGCGACTCGAACTGGTCGACCGCCATGGCAAAGTGATCTGGCAGAATCCCTCCTACCTCTTCCGACAGCAGTACGAGCAGACCCAGGACCTGGCCAGCTTCATCCAGGAAGACTCGGCAGCGACGCGCCGCCTGGCGCGCGAATTCGCATCGGCCGCCGTGGCGGACATCCTCGAATCGTTCTGAAACCGCCCTCTGCAACACCGGTTCCCTCGGATTCAGATCGGATCTCCGAAGCCGGGGGTGCCCAGGGCAGCGGCTCGTTTTTCGGAACCAAACCCCGGTTCGCTGCGTATGATTGCCCATGAGCGCTGGAACCATCTCGTGGAACCTGGGAATGCTGGGATTCCCGGCGGCCCAACCGGCAGCCCGGGCGCAAGTGGTTCGCCCCGGGCACTATCGGGCTCCTGGAAACGAGGAGCGCCGGCCGGCGGACCGATGGCAGCGCAAAGAGCACGAGCGGGGCTTTGAGAGGATCGGGGAGAAGCCTGTGGAAGCCGAGTGGCAGGTCCTGGTAGAGCGGTGCCTGAAGGGGGACTCGTTCGCCTGGACCGAACTGGTGAAAGCGCATCACAGACGGGTGTATGGTTTGTGTTTCCGCTTTACCGGCTCGTCCACCGATGCCGAGGATCTTACCCAGGAAGTCTTTCTCAAGGTGTACGGAAATCTGGCGGCCTTCGACCTCGCGCGCGGCACCTTTCAGACATGGCTTACCACCATGACGCGCAACCTTCTCGTCGACCATTTCCGCCGCTCCCGGGCGCAGCGGGTCACCGATTCCA
>DASYYO010000299.1:0-1506 GCA_035933805.1 Acidobacteriaceae bacterium
GAATAACAAATGCTCTTCGCCGTGCCTAACGCTCTTGCTCGTTGAAAATCCATCGGCGAGTAACCCAAACGGCATGCGCAACCACAGCGATCCACAGACCCCTGCACGGCGGCGTACACTCGACGGATTGAGACGCATGAACTCAACTTCGATCTTCCAGCGATTCTTTCTTTTTCCCTTCGCACTTCTGGCTGGATCGTTTCTTCTCGTTCCTGCTCCGCTTTTTGCCGAAAAGCTGGCCGTGCCTCCGGGCGCGACAGCTATCCTCGAAGAAATCTACTCCTTCAACCTGGAAGCCGCGATCGCCGATGCCCGGCAACTCGAGGAACAGCGCTCCGACCATCCTTTGGGCTATTTACTGGAGGCCGAAGCGCGCTGGTGGGAGATTTGGTGTCTGGCGGCGGACTTCCGTTACGGTATGACCTCCGCGCAGCACCGCCCGAACAAGTTGCCTGTCGATGAGCGTTACCTGGAGCTTTCGGCGCACGCGCTTTCCCTGGCGCAGGCTCATTTGAAAGAGCATGAAACCGCCGAAATGCAGCTCTATGCCGGAATGGCCGAGGCTTCACTGGCCCGCCTTTACGGCCTGCGCAACGAGACTCGCGCTACCGCTCGCGGCGGCGTCCGCGCCCGCGAACATCTGCTGCGCGCACTGCAGTTGAACCCGGAGCTCGCGGATGCCGATTTCGGCCTCGGCTTGTACAACTACTACGTCGACACGCTCGGCTCGTTCGTCAAATTCCTCAGCTTTTTCATGGGCATTCCCGGCGGCAACAAGCACGACGGCATCCGCCAATTGCAGCATGCGATGAGCGATGGCCTGCTCACTCCAGCGGCTGCGCGCTTTTACCTGGCCATCGATCTGCACAAATACGACCAGCAATATGAGGAGGCCTTGGCCATCATCGGCCCTTTGGTCGAAAAGTATCCCTCCAACCCGCTCTTTCAACTGGCCCGCGGCGACCTCTACGGCAAGTTGGCCCGCAAAGAACAGGCCATCTTCTGCTATCGCGAGGCCCTCGCGATCAACATCAAAGATGAGCACTGCCGGGCTCATCTGCGCGAGCTAGCGCTCGCTTCGCTGGCAGCTCAGGACTTTCCGGATCCGCGCTGAGCATTCCGTGAGTCCCGTCCGGGCCCTCATCGGGACGCCGCCTATTCTTCCGCTTATCCATTGACCTTTCTTCGCTCGGAGTGATACTTATTTAAAGGTTCCCGGACTCTATTGGCACAGGGTATGCGGCTCGCCGCAGGCGTCCGGCAATGGTGCGTTACCCGCGGTCATTCAGGTCAACGCGCCGCGCATATTGCGCATCTCACCCCAACAGCAAACTGGCACCCGGGGGGTTCCCACCGTTGGACCAGACAAGTTGACCCCGCTTTGCTGGGGCTTTGAAAACGAAGGAGCAGGCACGATGAGGTTTTTGGCGGCCATCAGTGTGGCAACTCTGGCCATATTCTCGATTTTTCAGCTATCCGGGTGCAATGACTACGGGAACACCTTTC
>DASYYO010000334.1:0-4101 GCA_035933805.1 Acidobacteriaceae bacterium
TTCAGGAAGACCTGCTGCAGCTTGCCCGGGTTGCCGAGGATAAGCGGCAGCTCGCTGTCCAGGAAGGTCTCGAGCTTCACCTGGGACGTATGGAACTGATGCTCGAGGAGCTTAAGGGTATCGGCGATGACTTCGTTCAGATTGGTCTCCCGGAACTCCGCGCCGCTGGTGCGGGAGAAATTCAGCAGACCGTTGACGATCTCCGAGGCGCGGAAAGTCTGCTGCGTAATCTTGTCCAGCAGCGGCGCAACCCTCTCATCCCCCCGGACTTGCTTGGCAAGCATCTGCGTGTAGGACGAGATCACAGCCAGGGGCGTGTTGACTTCGTGGGCCACGCCCGCGGCGAGGAGGCCGATTGAGGAGAGCTTGTCGGCTTGTGTCAGTTGGGCTTCCAGTTCCATCCGCTCGGTAATATCGTCTACAAGGATGATGCGGCCGACCACCTCGAAGTTGCGCGAGACCAGCGGTGCAATGGCCAGGTTGGCGATGCGCACTTCGCCGGTGCGGGTCTGCAGCCGGAACTTATAAAGGTTGTGGACCCCCGGCTCATCTTTAAGCCGCGAGAACTCCGCCACAAAATCGGGCGGCAGCACCTCGCGCAGCCGCTGACCGACGGCCTCCCGGCGGGGCAAGGCGTACATCACTTCCATCTGCGCGTTCCAGCTCTCAATCCGCTCTTCCAGATCGAGCGCGAAGATTCCGACGTTGATCGACTCGACAATATTCTCGTTGAACTCCTTCAAACGCTCATATTCGGAGATCTTTTGTTCCAGGCTTGCGTAGAGGCGCGCGTTTTGGATTGCAATACCAATATAGCTGGCCAGCGACTCAAGCAGTTCGACATCCTCGCTGGAGAGGAAATTGTCGTCGGTAGTGCGTCCGAGTCCAACGATTGCAATGGTCTTCTCCTGCAGCCGGCAGGGAAGGTAATAGTTCAGGTCCAGCAGGGCGGCCGCGCGGCGGTCTCCATCGTTCAGATGGAGGGCCTGCTGGGGATTCTCGAGGAAGATGTGTGAGCCGGCCTCGGGCTGATCGAAGTCCAGAAACGTGAGCTCCAGCCGGTTGCCCGGGGAGAAGAGTTTCTGCGGCAGGCCATGGCCAGCCATCAACGCGTACCGGCCGTCCGCCTCAGGCAGGAAAATGGCTACACGCGCGACCAGGAGCGTCTTCGGCAACCGGTCGACGATCGAGTTCAGCAGCGCCCGGAGGTCGGTCTGAGAGCTCAGCCCGCGTCCGAATTCGATCAAAGTGTGCCGGTAGTCATACCGCCGCCGGTCGAAGATGCGGTCGACGCGATCCTGAATTGCCCGCTTGAGTGGCTCAAAGAGCTGGGCGGTCACAATGATTGCGGCGACCAGACCCCAGGCTCCGGCGCTGGGCAGCCGGGTGTGGAACTGCTCGGCGGCCACTCCGACAGCAACGAAGTAGAGCAGAACCAGAGCCGCCGTCGCCAGCGTGTAGGTGACCCCGCGCTTGAAGATCAGATCCACGTCCATCAGCCGGTAGCGGACAATGGCCCAGCTGAAGGTGAGCGGCAGAAAGACCAGGAAGACCCCGGTGATCTTGGTCAGCAGCCCAGGCACCGGCACGCCCGCCAGATATGGAATGACGTTGAAGACCGTCAAAGGAACAACGGTGAGCAGCGTGCCCCGTGTGAGCCACTTCAACTGCTGGCGCCGAAGGGGATTGTCCTGCCGCTGGTAGTGAACGTAAAAGACCAGCGCGGCAGCCAGGTAGTAGACCGCCAGGTAGCCCATCCCGATCTGGTCGAGCCGCGTCTTCAAGATCCCGGTAGCCGACCAGCGCTCGACCGCGACCACCTGCAACCCGAGCAAGGCGGCGCCCGGCAGGTAGATCAGGGAATAGGTCCAGTTGCGGCGATTCGCCTTTTCCTCGGGAAACGCCCAGGCAAAGTGGAGAAAGAGCGCAGGCTGCAGCGCCTCGGCGACAATCTTGCCCCAATAGATCGTCCAGTCGAAACTATCCAGCTTCCCCGTCGAGTTAAACGAATAAAGTACAAACGAGGTAAGGCAGAAGACGTAGAAATGCGTCGAGCGCCACGCCGTCCACCGCCGGAACAGCACGTAGAGGCCGATCGCCAGATACACCAGCCCGATGATCCGCGCCCAGTCGTAGAAGCTGCGGTCGAAGGGCTCCAGGATCACCGATGCGTTGATATGCACGCCGGAGCGGACCAGGCTGTAATCCAGGCGCCGGTAGATGCCGACCGAGAACTGCTGGCGTACCAGGGAGGCCATGCGCGGAGTCGGCGCCTCGCCGGCAGCGACCAGCAGGTCGCCTGACTTGATGCCGGCCCGTTCGCCCGGGCTTTCGGCCAGCACGCGCTGCGCCAGGAGCCCACCGGCGCTCTCCACCCACCAGACGCCATCCGTCGGCTCTGCGTAGGAGCCTTCCCGGGCGAAATTCATGGAAGCCAGAATCGCAGCGCCTGCGGTGAGCAGCGCCAGGGCCACCACGGCCATCCGGATTTGAAGCGGCTTCTGCATGTCCCAAACCGGGAAACAGGGAATTCCTTCCACACCAGCAAGCACGCTGCTTGCCATCCCAGGAAAACCAAAGCGGTATGCCGGCGCCAGCTAGAGTATATTCATAATTCCACGGCAGATATAGCACCTCCAAGGGAGTTCGTGAAGCGTGCCGCAGCGAACCGAAACCGCTCTGGAAAAAACATTCATATCGGGATATGAAGCTCCATATCGGTGAATCCTGTTTTCAGAAGCAGGCTTAGATTTGCGCTCTGCGGTTGGTTGGCCGTTGTTCCCGGACGCGGTTCAGCCGCTCCGGGGGTGAACTCGATGAACCCGGGGTCGTCCGGGCTCGAAACCGGCCCGCTGTCTCCAGGACCGGCTGCTTTAGGACCGGCCGCCCGCCTCGAAGGGTGGTTACGTTCGATTGACGGTCCGGGCATCTTTTTTGAATAGAGAGGCTTCCATTCGATTGGAATGAGAGAGAACCCGATTGAGCTCGGCGTATCTCACAGTTGGGGTGGAAATCATGGGCCTCGCCCGTTGGATGTTGGATTTGCACGACGATTTCGAAGTGGAACGACACTGGTCTCATGTTGAGGGAAAGCAGATCTACTTCTGGAAGGCCGGGAACGGCCCGGAGCTGATTCTGCTGCATGGCCTCCTGGGAACCGCGGCCGCCTGGGAGCCGATTGCCCCAATGCTCGCTGCCGAGTCCACCGTATATGCCGTGGACGCCCTCTGCATGGGGGAATCCGAAAGAGTTCCGGGCATCGAGGCGGGACTGCAGGCGCAGGCCGACCGCGTCGCCGCGTTTATGGAGGCGGAAGGGATTCCAGCGGCAGACATCCTCGGCACCTCGCACGGCGGAGCCGTCGCCCTGGTGCTGGCCGCCCGCCATCCGGAGCGGGTCCGCAGCCTGATCCTGCACGCTCCGGTCAACCCCTTCTGCAGCGTGGCGGATTCATTGATTCACTTCTACCGTTCGCGTCTGGGGCACTGGTTTGCCCACCGCTTGCCCCAGTTGCCGGAATCCTTCAAGGCCGGTGCGCTCAGCCGGATGTATGGCGATCCGGCACGCGTTCGTCCCGGATCGCTCGAGCGGTACACCGAATCACTGGGCAAACCGGGAACCATTGACTACCTGCTCACCCTGCTGGGCGGCTGGTTCGAGGACATGCGAAGTCTGGAGTCGGCGCTCAGCCAGGTTCGCGAGATTCCCTCTGTGCTCCTGTGGGGAGATCGTGACGGGGCGGTCAGCCTGGAGTCCGGCCGGCGGCTGCAGGGTTTTTTCCGCCACGCCGAGCTTGTTGTGCTTCCCGGCGCGGGGCACCTGCCGTACGAAGAATGCCCGGTGATCTTCGCCCAGGCAGTCCACGGGTTCCTGCGCCAGGAACGCGCCAGGCGCGAGCCGGGCCCGAAGCTGGTTCCCCAGCAGCCCGCGGTCTCGCCCGTGGAGCAAGCGGAGAATCGGGCCGGCTCCGCGCCCAATTCCTGAGCGGCCCCTCCCGGAGATCTCCGGGCTCATCCAGCGACGGGCTGATCCAGCCACACTTCGGGCGACTGCATTTGATCCGGCAGGAAATTGGCAGGGAAGGCGACCAAAGCAGGCATA
>DASYYO010000385.1:0-6114 GCA_035933805.1 Acidobacteriaceae bacterium
CTCTGACCAAAGATCGTGTGCAAGTCATCGAGAATCGCCTGAAAGCGATGCAGAAGAACGGGAACAAGAAGATCCTGCTCGATCTCCGCGACGTGGCGGAAGGGGATGAGGCGCAGGGGGTTCGCCTGGCCAACTTCTTCCTCTCCTCCGGCACCATCGCGACCTTGTCCGGCCAGAAGTTCCCGGAGCAGACTTTTACGGCTGATCACGCAAAGTTCATCACTTCGGCTCCTCTGGCCGTACTGGTCAATCACGGAACCTCGGGTGCGGCCGAACTGGCGGCTGCGGCCATCCTCGATAATAAGCGTGGCGATCTGGTCGGCGACCGCACGTTTGGGGAAGGCTCGGTGCAGAAAACGATGGAATTGCCGGATGGGGCTGCAGTCATTCTTTCTGTCGCCAAGTATGCCTCCCCCTCGGGAAAGAAGATTCAGGACGAAGCGGTTACTCCGAACGTAGTGGTCGCCTCCAATATGGATTCCGCGGCGGACTCCTCTGCGGAGAAGGCGCCGAAGCCGGATGACCAATTGAACAAAGCGCTGGACCTTCTCAAACAGAAAAGCGCGTAATCTGATCCGGTACCTGCCGCATCCCAATCCCAGATTGGGAGGGCCGGTCCGCCGGGTTGCGGAAAGCCAAGCTGCAACCTGCGTGCGGCGAACGATCAGCAGCGAGCGCTGTGCGTCTTCGTCTATCTTTATGTATCTTCAGTGTTGAGCGGGAACCCCATTGAGTTCGAGCAGTCAAGAGCCAGCTTCGAGCAGTGGCCGTTTTCGGCCGCCGCGTTCTGCCCCTGATATCTCTGCATTCGGGCCGGGAAAGCTGGCCAACCGCATCACGTTCCTCGTCTTGTTGCTCCTGTCAGCCATCGCCGGCTCGCTCACCGGCTTGATGCTGGTCTATTCAGTGAACTTGCCGCAGATTGCCGACCTGGAGCGCTTTCGCCCCAGCACGACCACTGAGCTGTTGGACATTCATGGCCACGCCTTCGGCTCGTTTGCCCTGGAGCGGCGCGTAGTCGTTCCTTATACGGCGTTTTCTCCTTTGCTCCGCCACGCTGTTATATCCATCGAGGATAAGAACTTCGAGAGCCACTGGGGAGTGAATATTGTGCGCGTGGCCGGAGCGGCCTACCATGACCTCACTTCCAATGGACGAGCCCAGGGCGCCTCCACGCTGACGATGCAGCTGGCGCGGGATCTCTTCCTCTCCTCGGAGCGCACCTTCGGGCGCAAGCTGCAGGAGGTCTTTCTCTCCATCCAGATTGAGAGGACATTCACCAAGGAACAGATCTTCACGCTCTACGCGAATCAGATCTATCTCGGGCAGGGGATGTACGGCTTCGAGGCGGCGGCGGAATACTACTTCAGCAAACATGCAAAGGACTTGACGCTTCCTGAGGCGGCGCTGTTGGCAGGCCTGCCCAAGGGGCCGGTCGCGTACTCTCCGGTGCTGAATCCGGACCGCGCATTCCGGCGCAGAAACATGGTGATCAATGCGATGCTGGAAGATGGAGTGATCACCAATGCACAGGCCAGTACGGCCAGGGCTGCGCCGCTTGGATTGCACATCGAGCCTCCTTCCAACAGCGTAGCTCCCTGGTTTATCGAGGAGGTCAGGCGTCAACTGGAGCGGCAGTATGGCGCCGCGCAAGTCCATGAAGCGGGGCTTCGCGTCTATACCACGCTGGATCTCAATCTCCAGGAGACAGCCAATCGCGCGGTTCTCGACGGTCTGGCAGCCTATGAGCGGCGGCAAGGATGGCATGGCCATCTGCTGAACGTAATCGACGCCGGCGGCAATCCCGACGAGCTGCGCCATCCCGACTGGCGCCAAACGGCGGTCCCGGGCGCGTATATGCATGCGCTGGTGACGAATGTCCTGCCGTACCAGGTGAGTGCGCGCATCGGGCAGCAGCAGCTCGTTCTTGGCCCCGACGATTGGGCGTGGACCAAGCAGCGCGATGCCGAAAGCTTCCTGAAGCGAGGAGACATCATCTATGTTCATATCGTTCCGGGTACCGACTCAGCTTCGCTGCTGAGTGCCACGCTTGAGCAGGATTCGGGAGTGGAGGGCGCCCTCATGGCCGTGGACAACGCCTCCGGAGAAGTGCTGGCCATGGTAGGCGGCCGGGATTTCAATCTCTCCCAGTTCAATCGGGCCACGCAGGCGGAGCGGCAGACCGGATCTTCTTTCAAACCCTACGTGTACACCGCCGCGATTGAGGCCGGCGCCACGCCGGAGCAGACCATCGTGGACGCCCCCGTCACATTTGTAACCGCGGGCGGGCCCTATTCGCCGCACAACTTCGACGATTCATTTGAAGGGCCTGTGTCGCTGGTGCACGCCTTTGCCGATTCGCGCAATATCCCGGCGGTCAAGCTGGCCGAGCGCGTGGGTATCCGCAATGTGATCGCGACCGCTCACCGGTTCGGCCTCCTCGGCACTATCCCTCCATTCCTTCCTGTGGCGCTCGGCTCGGCGGAGGCAACAGTGGAGGAGCAGGTCGGCGCTTACAGCAGTTTCCCGAACGACGGCATCCGCATTGCCCCCCATTTCATCCGCCGGGTGACGAATGCGGATGGAGTCACCCTCTCGGAGACGCCGGCGGATGTGAATCAATCGACGGATGCGAAGACGGCGCGAATCATGATCCAGTTGTTCAAAGCAGTTGTGCAGCCGGGAGGAACCGGCGCCGCAGCGGCGGCGCTCAAGCATCCTTTAGGCGGCAAAACCGGGACGACGAGCGATTACACCGATGCCTGGTTCATCGGATTCTCTCCCTCCGCGACCTGCGGCGTCTGGGTGGGACACGATAACCGGGAGCCGCTGGGAGATAAGGAGACCGGCGGTCATGCTGCGCTGCCCATCTGGATGGATTTCATGAAAGTAGCGATCGCCGACAGGCCAGACGAGAGATTTCCCGGTGACGTGCAGAACCCGGCGCGAACCAGTCTGGCGGAGAGCCGTGGGGCGGCGTTGCCGTTGCCGGCTCCTGTTCGCCAGCCCGCCAATCTACGGCCCGCACTCTCCCTTGAGACCGGGGGCCGGACGCACGCTCCGGAACACCCAGGCAATGCTCCCGCCGATGCCCGGCAGCATCAACCGTAGGGCCCGGCTCGGTCACGCAGTCGGCTTGGGAGCGGGATCCTTTACCAGTGCGCGCCGCAGGCGCAGGTAGCGACTGGCGCGCGCCGCGTCCCGCAAAATCTGCTCCTTGAGCGCGTCCGGCGACGGAAATCGACGCTCCTCGCGGATTCTCTGGTGAAAGACCAGCTCGAGCGGTGTTCTCTCTGTCAGCTCGACGGGGCGAAAGTTCAACAAGTAAGACTCGATCGCGAACGAGTTCTCGCCGAATGTCGGCCGGTTGCCAATGTTGGTCACCGCGTCGAACCACTCGCCGGAGATACGCAGCTCCGCGACATAGACTCCGTCGGGAGGCAGCAGCTCCGCGTATGGTGCGAGATTGATTGTCGGCACGGTAAGCCTGGAGCCGATTCCGCGGCCGTGCGCAGGAGTCGAGTGGATAAAAAAGCAATGTCCCAGCAGAGCCCGCGCGACGCGAAGCTCTCCCTTCGAGATCAACTCCCGGATCTTGCTGCTGGAGACGGTAAGGCCGCGCAGACGGCAGGCCTCGTGGATCACGACCTCGAAACCGAAGGCACGGCCGAGTGCGGCCAACTCCGGAATTCCGCCTTCAGCGCGATAGCCAAAACGGAAATTGGGTCCTTCATGGACCTGGACGGCATGGAGCGCGTCGTGCAGGATCGTAACTGCGAACTCCTCCGCACGCATGCGGGAGAGCGCGGCGGTGAAGGGAAGAATCAGGACCGCGTCGATTCCCGTCGATTGCAACAGCTCCAGCCGCGCCTCCAGCGGGGTAATCAGCCTGGGGCTCGTCTCCGGGCGCAAGATGCGGAGCGGATGTGGATCAAATGTAACCGCGATGGATCGTAAGCGGCGGGCGGATGCGTTCCGAATCACATGCTGGAGGATCGACTGATGGCCGCGATGCACGCCGTCGAAGTTTCCGATACTGACAACCGATGGGCCGAAGGAGTCCGGAACTTCACCGAGGCTTCTGAAGACTTGCATGGTCAGATCTCAAAGGGTATGCGCAGTCCGTCGTAGCCGAGCTGCGCATGCTCCGGGAGCTCGCGGTTGGTATCGGCGTGATGGAGATCGTGCGACATATGAGTAAAGAAGGCGCGCTTCGGTCCGATCTTCCGAACGAATTCGAGAGCCTGATCCAGAGTGGCATGGCTGGGGTGAGGCCTTCTGCGCAGGGCGTCGAGAATCACCACATCGAGATCCCTGAGCAGATGCAGACTGCTTTCCGGAATGTCGTTCATGTCCGTCAGATAGGCCGCGCTGCCGAAGCGAAAACCCGCCACCTCCACCTCGCCATGGGTCAGCGGAACTCTGCGGAAGAGCGCTCCGTGGATCTCCACCGATTCGCCAAGCCGGTGCATCTCCACGCGGGCGCGCGTCGCGTATTTGGAATCCACGTCAAAGGTGTAGTCGAAGACCCGCTCAATTACGCTTGCCGCGGCATCGTCTGCGTACAGGGGAATCTTTTCGTGTTGTTTGAAGCTGAGGGGCCGCAAGTCGTCCAGGCCGAAGATATGATCGGCGTGGGAATGCGTGTAGAGTACGGCATCCACATGGTTTACGCCCTCGCGCAAAGCCTGCTCGCGAAAATCCGGGCCAGTATCGATGACCACGCTATGATCCGCCCAGCGCACGACGATAGAGGGACGGGTGCGGCGGTCCCGCGGGTCCTCGGAGGTGCAGACGCGGCAATGACAGCCGAGCGTCGGCACCCCCATGGAGGTGCCGCTGCCTAGAATTGTGATCTCTGCTTGCACGCGTTCCGGTCTATCTCCAGCGGAAATGGAAAAGTACTTGCAATGGATTGAGGCTGCAATCTGAACGATTGCGGTCTTCGTTCGCAGCAAAGGGCGGCGGACCGCTGACTCCGTCCCAACCGGACGAAATGCGACCGGCTGGAATGGAAACGAAGAACGGTTTGGAGGCGAGGCTTATTGCGTCGTCCCCGGTTGAAGCGGACGCCGCGTCGAGTTAATGGCATTCGTAATCTGGATATAGGACATGCGTAGATCGAACAGTGCGCTCTGCAGGAGGCGCTTTTCCTCCTCGCTCAGATTCCCCCTGGTCTTTTCCTCGAGAACGCCCAGCATGTCGATACTTTGCCGCGCGCCGACAATGTCAATGCGAGGCTGCTCGTCGGGAGCCGTACCTGCGCCCATCTGCATCGCAGCGGTCATATAGATGGATTGGACGAGGCGATCGAAATTCATCGCGACGGTGGCTGGAGAGCCGGCATTCGCCTGTTGCAAAAGGCTATCCATCTGGCGGGCGGACGCGTGGTAATCCCTGCTCTGCTGTGCGGACTCCTCTGCCGTCGGCTCGGGCATCAAGTCGTCTTCGTCGTGAAGTTCTTCCGGCGCCTCCGGGGGAAGATCGGCGGACGCTGTTGGTGCGGCTTCCGCCGCGGTCTTGGATTCGCTGGCGGGCGTCTCGCCCTCACGCAGCTCGCCCTCCAGGGTGAACTTGCGCCGATCGCTCACCACAAATTGTGGCTCTTTCTCAGACATTGATCTCTCCCAAATCGCATTCATTCATTTCCTGGTGCCCGATGGGAGACGTCCTCTAAGAGACAAGGAACGCTCTCGCGGGGCCTTCGGCTTCACCTAATTCGGATGTGTTCCCGGGCGAGGAGGTGTTTCCAGCGGAGTTGCAGCGCCCCCTTCATAGCCGATAGGTTCTTTGCGTGCCAGAATTTCTTCCCGGGCGAAGCCGAGCCCGAAGCTCCCTGAGACGCCCGCCGCCGCAATCGAAGCGGCGCTGGTGATGCGGCCGACTGCATGGTCTCCGCTGCGCAGCTCCAACGGCAGAGGCCCAATCGCGCCATTCAGTGAGAATTGCCGAAATTGCCGATGGACCTTCCCCCGCGACCGTATGCGTTCCACGATCTCCTGGCCTAAATAACAGCCTTTGTTGAAGTTGAGCGCCCGGAGCTGATTGGTCTCCTGGGGCAGATCGTGCTCGTTCAGATCGACTCCATAGAGCGGGGTGCCTTCGAGAACGCGC
>DASYYO010000036.1:0-9452 GCA_035933805.1 Acidobacteriaceae bacterium
TGATGCAGCGCCTGAAGCAATTCCAGAAGGATCTCGGAGACAATCTAAGCCTGGAACATCCGCTGCCAAAAGAGCACAACGTCAGTTCCTGAAAGCTATCTGGAGAGAGATCCATGATTCGGATTCGAGAGGTTGCGCTGAGCGCGGGATTGCTTCTGTCCGGTTTCAGTGCTTGTGGGGTTGCAGGTGCGCAGCAGCAGCAGATGGCGCCCGTTGCGGCCACCAACGGAGTTCAACGGGAAGCGATTGAATGGCTCGATATTTGGGTGGCGGATACACAGGTTACAAATCTGCCTCGGGTTCTCTTGATCGGCGATTCCATCACACGCGCCTACTATCCCGAGGTCGAAAGCGATCTCAAAGGAAAAGCCGTCGTGGCCAGGCTGGCAACTTCAAAATGTGCCGGTGACCCGGTCCTGCTTCAGGAGGTCGCACTGTTGCTGGGCCAGTATCACTTTGACGTCATTCACTTCAACAACGGCATGCACGGCTGGGGATACAGTGAGCAGACCTACGAAGACGGAATCCGGCAGCTCATTGACCTGCTCAGGAAAGACGCTCCGGGAGCGCGGCTCATCTGGGCAACGACCACTCCGGTCCGGGAAAAGAGCGATCTGAGCCGGCTTGACCCGCGCACCGAGCGAGTGCAGGCAAGAAATCAACTTGCAGATGCTCTTATGGTCAAGGACAACATCCCCGTGGACGATCTCTATCCGCTGGTCCTCAAACATCCTGAATACTGGAAGCCCGATGGAGTCCACTTTAATGAGAGCGGAACTGCGGTTGAGGCGGCACAGGTCGCGCAGGAGATCAGTAAACTGCTGAAGTGATTCGGGATCTCCGGCCGATCGATCAATCGATCAATGGAAATCATGAGACCGGACTTTGAGGTTGGCGATCGCGAGCCGGCTCAGAGCTTTGGCCTTGATATGAATTACCCCATCTTCATTCTGCAACGGGCCTTCTACCAGAATGAATTTGCATCGCGTTATGAGCACTCGCTCCCTCTCGTAAAGATCGGGATGGATGATGACATTGAAGATTCCGGTCTCGTCTTCCACCGAGAGAAAGATAAACCCCATCGCTGTTCCCGGCCGCTGTCTGGTGATAACGCATCCGGCGGCGCGCACAAGCTGGCCATCGCGACAGCCTTGCAATTCGCGCGCGGCAAAAATGTTCCTCCGCCTGAGTTCACCACGGCAATAATGCATAGGGTGATGCCCGACGGTCAGGCCGGTGCCGGAGTAGTCGGCGCCCAGCCTCTCCTCCGTAGTCATCTGCCGGAGCGGGGAGCTTTCTCCGGCCGGTAAGGAATCCGCCACGCTGCTCTTCAACAAAGGACCAACCGGGCGGCCGGCCCGCTCCACCTGCCAGAGTGCATCCCGGCGATGCTCGACACCTCCCAACTGGTTCAGGGCGCCAATGTGAGCGAGCAGCGTTAGATCTTTGCGTTTGAGCTGAGGAACGCGCAGGGTTAAATCTCCCGCGGAGCGGAAAAGGCCGCTCTGGCATCGAGACTCAACGATCGCCTTTGCAATCTCCTGTGGCAAGCCCTTGGCATACATCAGCCCCAGGCGCAGGGAGAGCTTCCCATCCTCTTCATGCTCAACAGTGCACAACCAATCCGAGACCTGAACATCTACCGGGCGCACGCGCAGGCCGTGGCGCTGCGCATCCTTTACTAGAACCGCAGGCGTGTAAAATCCCATCGGCTGATTGTTGAGAATGGCACAGGTAAACGCCGCTAAATAGCGAACTTTGAAGTATGCCGAGGCGTAGGCGATCAGCGCGAAGCTGGCCGCATGCGATTCGGGAAAGCCGTACAGCGCAAATGAGCTGATGCTTTGTACGATGTTCTCCTGTGTGGCGGCGTCGATGCTATTGGCCGTCATGCCGCTGCGCAATTTCACTTCCAGCTCTTGCATTCGCTGCCATGAGCGGCGCATGCCCACGGCACGGCGCAACTCTTCTGCCTCCGCCCCGGAAAAATTGGCGACGGCCATGGCCATGCGTAAAAGCTGCTCCTGAAACAACGGAACCCCCAGGGTTCGCTTGAGCACCGGCTCCAGGGAGGGATGCGGGTAGGTGACGACTTCCTTCTTTTGCCGTCTGCGCATATATGGATGCATCATTCTGCCGACGATCGGGCCCGGCCGGATGATGGCAACCTGCACTACCAGATCGTAGAAACGCTCGGGATGATTGCGCGGCAAAGAGGCCATTTGCGCCCGGCTCTCCACCTGAAACATGCCTACGGTATCCGCGCGCTGCAGCGTCTCATATACCAGGGGATCTTGTGGCAACTGAGCCAGATCCACCGGCTCGTGATAGTGTCTCGGCGCCAGTTCAAGACAATCCTGGAGAACCGCCATCATGCCAAGGCCTAAAAGATCTACCTTGACGAGGCCGAGATCGGCGCAGTCCTCTTTATCCCATTGAATGACAGTGCGGCCGGGCATGGAAGCCCGCTCCAGCGGCACCACCCGGTTCAACTGCCCCTGGCAAATTACCATCCCTCCGGAATGCTGGCCTAGATGCCGAGGCAGGTCTTGCATGCGCATGCAGAGCTCGAGAAATTTTCTTGTACGCGGATGCTCCAGATCAAAGCCGGCATTCTGAAACGAATTCACCATCGTGTCATTCTTGCCTCGCCACTCCCATTGACTGACCAGACTGGTAAGCCGTCCGAGAGTGTCGGCATCAAATCCCAGCGCTTTTCCTACCTCGCGGGCTGCGGACTTGCCGCGATAGGTAATTACGTTGGCGGTCATCGCCGCCCCAAGCTGGCCATAGCGTTCATAGATATACTGAATGGCCTGTTCGCGCTTATCTCCTGAAGGCAGGTCGAGATCGATGTCCGGCCATTCGCCCCGGTTTTCACTGAGGAAGCGCTCGAAGAGCAGCTCCATCCCTACGGGATCGATTGCGGTAATTCCAAGCACATAGCAAACAGCGGAGTTGGCCGCACTGCCCCGGCCCTGGATGAGGATATTGTTTCGCTTGCAGAATTCGACAAGATCCCACACGATCAAAAAATATCCGGCAAAACCGAGCTTCTGAATCAGGGCGAGCTCGTGCTCGATTTGTTTCTTCGCCCGCTCCATCAAATTGTCATCGCGCTTCGCTCCATACCTCGTCACTACTCCCTCCTGCACGCGCTTGCGCAGAAAGCTATCCATCGTCTCGCCGCTCTCCACCTGATAATGGGGAAATTCATAGCCCAAATCGGCAAGCACAAACTCCAAACGCGCTGACAGCTGAGAGCTGTTTTCGATGGCCCGGGGAATGTCACGGAACAACTCCGCCATTTCGCGTGCGCTGCGCAGATGGCGGAGGTTGTTGAGGGCAAGCAGCCGGCCGGCGTGCTCCAGTTCGACGTGATGGCGAATTGCAGTGAAGACGTCGAGCAGCTCCCTGTCGTATGCAGTTGCATAGCGCACCCCATTCGTGGCCAGTACCGGCAACCGGAGAGACTCGCCGATACGAATTGCGGCCTGATTCCGCCACTCTTCCTCGCGTTCACAATGGCGCTGCAGTTCGATATATACGTTCTGGCGGCCGAAGATCCGCACCAGATCTTCGGTCATCCTGAGAGCTGCCGGCTCCCCGCCTTGCCTGAGAGCGGCGGCCATTGCCCCCTCATCCCCTCCTGTGAGGCAAACCAGGCCGCCGGCATACTCTTCGAGATCGTCCAGCGTCGCTGCGCCTTCGCCCTTTGTCTTTTCCCGCATCTTCAATTGCGTGATGAGCTGACAGAGATTTTGATAGCCGGCGCGTGACGTGCAAAGCAGAGGGAGACGCGCAGGGCTGGGAACGCACTGATGCGGCAGCCATGCTGGGGGCGTAAGCCGCGGCGCAAAACTGGCTACGGCAACCTCTGCGCCAACGTGTGCCCGGATGCCGCATTTGACCGCTGCGGTGTGGAATCGAGCAGAGCCGTAAACTCCATTGCGGTCCAGCAACGCCATTGCCGGCATCTGGAGCTCGGCAGCCTGCTGAATCAAAGCTTCCGGCAGAGACGCGCCTTCAAGAAAACTGAATGCGCTGGAGGCGTGAAGCTCGACGTATGGCTCAGTCATACAAAGCCGTCATTTGCCAGCATTTCCGGATGAGATCATGCGTGAGGCAGCAGTAGAGCAAGGGGCTCTTTGAACCATTCGGTCTGCTGATTTCGTCAGCGGTCTGCTCCCTGGCGATAAGGTCCCACTGCTCGAGCGACCACAGATCCGCATTCCACCAGTCTCCGGCGGAAAACCACGGGCCATAGGCGCGCTCCACCGTGTAGCGCTTCTGCCGGAAAACCAAAGTATTTGGACAGTGATGGCGCAGCCCGACCGTGATCTTTTCCGGCGGACGAATTTGCCGCAAGGCTGTGCATAAGCCAATTGGCCTGCCATCTTCCTCCAAAGCGGCAGGAACAACGAACGGCTCCATCGAAAAAGCATCGGGGCGGTGCGTGTCTTTGAGCACAGCCCGGCCAACACGCTCTTCCCCCACAATGGAGCGGATCCGCGCCAGCGTTACCTCCAGCCTCATTGGTTCCGGCTCTTGCGGACAAAACAAACCGAGCTGCATCTTGCTGGTGCTGCCGCACTGGGCAGTCAGACAAAGCGACACAACCGCTGCCTCAGGCGGATGCGCCTGAAGATCGAGATCGAGCAGCTTGAGCCAGAGCTGGCGGTCATTGCTGGGCAGTGCAGGCCGCACTGCACGCGTGTGCACGGCTCCTCCTTCCAGCCTGGCATGGAGAGTGATCGACGCCAGCGCAAGAAGATTCGATTTCGCTTGCGCAATGAGCCGGTCAAGCATTGCCGCCAGGATAAAAAGCAGCGACGCGAACGCCTCTACCGGAGTGTCCAGTTCCATGTTTTCTTCAAGCGGACGGACAGGCTCAACAGGTGTAAACAAGTGGGGCGACTCACCGCGCGCCAACTGCCGCAGACGTCTCCCTTCCTGCCCAAGACGCGCAATCAATTCGATCTCCGGCAGCTCCGCCAGCTCTCCCACTGTGGTGATGCCCCAACTGGAAAATGTCCGGGCATGCTCTGCAGAAAGTCCGAGAATCGCAAGAGGCATGGGGCGCAGCGCGGACATCTCTCCGCCTGACGGAACGACGAGTACGCCTGAAGAGATCTCCATTCCGCGCGCCAGACAGATAGTTGCCGGAAGATTGCTACCGATCACAACCACGCCATGGATGCCAAGCGCGTGGGCTGCTTGAAGCAATTTCTTCCCCAACTGTTGCGGCTCGCCAAAAAGCCTGGTGGTGCCAGCTATGTCGAGCACGGCGGTAAACCGTCCATCGCTGCTCTGGTCCTCGATGCGGGGGGAGAATCGGCCTGCACATTCCAGCAATTCTGTTTTTGTCTCAAGCTCCTCCGCATAGGAGCGGGAAAGCGCCACGACACCGGGAAAGGTTTCTACCTCCACCCGCGTCATCCCCCACTGGAGGCCCAGCGTTCGCGCATGGTCATTGACCGAGCAAACCCGCTCCAGGGGCGGCTTCCCTTCGAGGACGGCCACGGGTCTTTTCCCTGGCCGTCCTCGCAGCAGGGCCTGCAGAGGAAATTCCCGCACATCGAAACAGGCATACAGTGCGGGAACCGTGCTCATGACCGGCCTGTCCATGAGGTCTGGCTTTGCCATGCTGCAGTCCTTATGGACTGCGGCGGTTTGCGCATGGAAAAAATATCCGCAGAAGATGTAGGAAAGCGGCGCCGGTCTAACTCCGCTCTATGCTCCAGGCCCGTAAAGATCGTCAAATTCCCGGTAAGCGGGTTGCCCTGCTCCAGGCGAAGCACCAGGCCCGCGCTGTTCTTCGCGCAGGGGTGCTGTGTCAGCAGTAAAAAGTTTGTTTGCGTGCGCTCGGCGGCTGCGCGAAAACGAAACCATGTCGCCAGCGGCACGCGCAAGGCATGCTCCGCCTCTATGCTTCCCATATCGAGCACGACCGAAGCAAAGCCTCCTGCCTGGAGCAGCAGGTCCGTAACCCGCAAGGCCTGATCCAGCCTCACCCACGGCTTGCCGGCAGAGAAGCTCTCTTTGCGCGAACGCACCGGCTCCTGCCCGGGGGCTTGTCGCTTGGTCCCCGCTCCAGGATTGGCTTCAGCACCGGCAGGCTGCACACAGACAGCACCGGGAGAGACGAGCAGATCGCCAATTGCAGCAGGGAGCCCTTTGCCCTCCGTGCGCGGATGTGGGCCGAACCCCCCGCCGTGCAACCCTCTTATAGGAAGAGGGGGAGTGGTGAATTTTTCGGGAAACACCAGTTCCCGCTGACAAGATCCCGGATGGCTCCTGGAGGATGATGCGCCACAGCGAACCCAGAGCATGCGCGACAAATTCACCCCAATGGCGGCTGCCGACTCCGGATGCAGCGTATCGGAGACATCGATCCAGGCGCATACTCTTTCTGTCCGGGTTATGCCTGCCAGAAACGCCAGCGCCAGAGCGGTACGTCCGGACGACTCCGGTCCGACGATCTCGCTGATAGCACCAGCCGGCATTCCGCCCTGCAGAAGTTCATCGACTTCTTCAATGTTGGTAGGCGTAAGGGTACGCTGAACCTGGGGCTGGGGAGAAAGCGCCGAGGGGATCTTTTCCGCCAGGACAGCCTCAATTTGAGCACGAAGGAATCTGCCGGCAGGCATTTCTCACGCACCTCTCTTCGCCTTATGTTCTCCTATCTCCTCCCTGTAATGTCAACCGGGCGGCTGTGGGAAACCTCGGGAAGAGAGAGTGGAGCTGCTGAAAATAAAGCAGTTGAAACGGGAAAAATGCGGGATTTTTCCCCGGTCAAAGGGAAATATCGGATGACAAGACCAACCGCTTTCCGGGCTGCAGCGGCTTACCCGATCTTCCTCGGTCTCCATTTCATAGCAAGGGAGAGGAGCAGAGTTTCAGGCTCTCCCACCAGCCTCCAAATAGAGGCATCGCAGTAGCAAGACAATGCGTTACTGTAGAGGCTGAATGATCTTAAGGTTCGTTTATTTCGCATTGATGGGAATGGCCTTTTTTCCCTCCATTTATTACGTCATCGTTCTCTACAGCAGTTGGCAGTTTTTCCGAAGGTCCGGCGGATCCAGCCAGCCAGAGAATACAAGCTATACTCCGCCCGTCAGCAATTTGAAGCCTGTTCGCGGGCTTGATCCTGAGGCCTACGAAAATTTCGCCAGCTTTTGCCGGCAGGATTATCCGGAATATGAGATTGTCTTCTGCGTCGGCGATACTTCTGACCCAGCCTATCCGACGCTCGAAAAGCTCACTCGCGATTTCCCCGAGTGCCAGATCCGTATCCTCATCGGATCCGGCCGCATAGCGCCCAACGATAAGGTCGCTAAACTGTCGCGTCTGACTGCTGAAGCCAAGTATGAAACTCTGGTCATCACCGATAGCGATGTGCGCGTCCGTCCTGACTATCTCAGGTCTGTGGTGGCTCCCATGCGCGATCCGAAAGTAGGCGCTGTCACATGCATGTATATCTCCCACTGTGACGCGACTTTTACCCAGCGTCTGCAGTCGATCGGAATGATCTCCGACTTTTATCCGGGAATTCTGGTAGCCCGGCAACTGGACGGAGTGAAATTTGCGCTGGGCCAGACGATCGTCACAACGCGCCGGCACGTGCAGGGATTCGGCGGCTACGAGACGATCGAAAATCGTCCCGGAGATGATCTTCTGGTAGGGCGAATGATTGAAGAGCAGGGCTTCGAAGTTGTTTTGTTTCCGCGCCCGGTGGAGACCGTGGCGGACTTTCAGTCGATGGGAGAACTCCTCACCAAGCGGTTGCGATGGATGACGGTGATGCGCCATATGCGTCCGATGGGGCATTTGGGGCTGGTGTTTACCCAAGGGCTTCTATGGGCAATCGTGGCCGTCTCCCTTCATCCTACGATTCCCGCTGCGTTGCTTTACTTTGGTCTTTATTTCGCGCTTCGCATTTCTGTAACAATGAGTGTAGGAGCGTGGGGGCTGCATCAAAAGGATCTCTGGAAGCAGCTCCCGCTGATCCCGGTCTGGGACTTGACTGCCTCCCTCATCTGGCTGCTCAGTTTCACTCGTAGAAGCATCACCTGGCGCAAGGTGCGGTACAGGATCCGGGAAGGGATGCTTGTTCCGGTGCGGTAAAAAGGCGCCGAAGTCCATTGAAGAGGTGAGAAGTACTGCATGCCTGCAAAAATTGCGGTGGCCGGCGCCGGCATCTATGGAGCAACCGTTGCGACGCGCTTGGCCGAGTCAGGGCATTCTGTCGATCTTTTTGATCCGTTGGGGATTCTGCGGGCGGCATCCGCGATCAATCAGCACCGTGTTCACGCGGGATATCATTATCCCCGCAGCACGGAAACGATCGACGAAATACTCCAGGCTCGTGCCGAATTTCATCGGGATTTCCGGGAAGCGATCGTAGAGAAAAGCTCTAATTTCTACGCAATTCCTCACGAAGGTTCGCGGACGTCGCCCGAGATCTACGAACAGGTCATGAGTCGCCATGGTCTGCCTTTGACTGCATGCTCGCCGGACTGGATCAACTTCCATTACATCCATAAGTGCTATCGGGTCGATGAAAACATCTACGATTCCGATGTCCTGCGCGAAATCCTCAAGAAGAGAATTGAATCGCGAAGCGTTCGATTCCAGCAGCGCGAGTTTCTGCCGGAAATGCGGTCTGACTATGACTTCGTAATCTGGGCGGTGTATGGCCTGGGCCCAAGCCGGAAGATGTTCCGATCCGCCAAGTATCAGGTTGCGGAAAAGGCGCTCATCCTGCTCCCGCCGCTCCTGCGCAGAGTCGCTCTCGTGGTGGTGGATGGTCCGTTTACCGCGTTTGACCTCTACGGCAACTCTCAGTTCTCGCTCTTCGGCTCGGCGAAGCATACCAATCACTGGTCGACGACGGACCCGGCCGCCCCAATTCCGCAGCAGTATATGGAAGTGCTGAACGGGGAGACATACCTCCCGTCGCCCTTCACAAACTTTGAAGCCATGCGGCAGGAGTGCAGCCTCTCGGTGCCCGCGGCGCGAGATGCCGTGTATCTTGGATCGCGATTTACCATCAGGGTCGTGGAGGATGACCCGCATGGGGATCGCCGCACACTGCGCCTGATAGAAACCAGTCCCGGAGAGTTCCATATTTTTTCCGGCAAGGTTGTCAGCTCGATCAAAGCTGCGCGATTGATCTGTGAAAGAATTGCGGGTCATGAGCTCCCATCCTGAATATGTTCTTCTCGGAAGCGGACGCTGGGCTCGGATAATCCAAAGCATCCTTGAGCCGATGCGGCATGTGGCCGTGGTCCAGGGGACGCGTCGGCGCGATCGGGAGAGCGACCTTGAGTACAGGGCGCGGATGAGTTCCGCGTTGCTCATGAGCGGCGCGTCCGTTGCCTGGATATGTATTCCGCCAAGCCCGAACACACTGTTGCTCGCATCTGCCGCCGTGGACAGCGGAATGCATG
>DASYYO010000250.1:0-2188 GCA_035933805.1 Acidobacteriaceae bacterium
CAAGCGCGCGGGCAATGCTGGCGGGAAAAGACGCGCTGAGTGCACCGGAAGCGGCGAGCTTCAGAAATGAACGGCGATTGGTGGACATGGGGACTCCTTGATCGGGACGATGCGCAGATCAACGGAGCTTAGCCCGTGAATGTTGCGGGCGCGTGATGGTTCGATTGGAATTGTGTGACTCTCGCTGTTGAAACCTCCGGGTGTCCGCATCCCTGGTGAAAGCGGACCCTCCCTTTGCTAACGTCTCTCCGCAGCCGCGGCGGCCACGCCACGACAGCGCGGCCACGCGATGCCCTGCAACCAAGAAGAACGCCGCCACGATTTCCAGGTCAACCGCCGCGTCGAGGCGGAAATCCAGTCCCTCCCCCGGCGCCTCAGCCTCATCACCGACAAGCTCGAAGACGTGGAAGATATCCGGCGCGAAACGCCTGCAGCCTATGTATAACCGTCAACGGCTACGGGATCCTCTTCAGCACCCGGTATCGATCGAGCGTGATCTCGGCGCCGATCGCGCTCGCAGCCTCTGGGTAGCGCAGCCGCGCAAACGCTGCCCACGCCTCCCGGTACTTCTTCCAGGCTTCCTCCGCCCTCGACAGGCCAGGAGCCGTGACGGCGCCGCCCTGAATCGCATCCGAGGATTGAGCCTGCAGTTGCCGCACCTTCATCTCGAATTCCCGATCCAGCACGGCATCCGCCGAGGCGATTTGTTCGCTCGAGAGTACCGGCCATTCCTTACGCTCGTAATGCGCAACCTCCGAACGGAATAGCTTCCGCAGAATGCCCTGCGACGTCAGGGTGCGTATGCCGTGAATCGTGCCCCCTTGATCCACCTCGAGAGCATGCGCTTCGATGTATGTATCCTGCGCAGTGAGCAGTTTTTCGAAGGCTGCGCGCTGCCCCTCCGTCATCGACGCTTCAACAGACTTGTAATAGCGGCTCCGGCGGTCATTCTCAATCTCGGATGCGTATTCGCTGCAGAAGTTCATCATGAACGTCGTAGCGGCATAGTCGCAGAATTCGAACGGGCGACGCGACGAAGCTGAAGCGCCGACCTTTGCAATCTCCTTGAGCGCCAGGGAGGCGGTCCCCTCGTCCAACTCGCAGGCAAAACGCAGGCTCAGCGGAACATTGCGCTCCACCCCGGCTCCGTTGAAATACAAATCGGCCAGAATCAGCGAACCGCCTACGACCCACGCCGTAGGCTCGTCTGGATTCTGTCGCAGCTTTGCTTCCTGGGCTCGCCACTCCTGCCACGCGCAAGTGCGTGCTGCCGCGTAGTCGATCGGCCTCCCGATGCCCCGGTACGAACGATACGAGGCGCACCCCGGATAAGTAACCGGCGTAGCGACTTTTTCCGAATCCGCCGGCAACGGCACCGATGCATAGCCGGAGCAGTCCGCGGGAAGATCAGCTCGGGCAGCCTGCCCCGCAGCGGCGAGTGAGTACCCCGCGAGAATTGCGGCAATGAAGGACTTCTCACGCAGCCAGCGCAATCCGAACATCAGCAACATCCAGCCCCGCAGCTCTCCGCTGGCTCAGTGCCCGTGTTCCTCAAGATACTTTTCCACCTCCAGAGCTGCCATGCACCCGGTTCCCGCAGCCGTGATCGCCTGCCGATATCTGCGATCCTGGACATCGCCGCATGCGTAGACGCCAGGAACCCGCGTGAACACATAGCTGTGGGTCCTGATGTAACCGTCCTCATCGAGATCGAGCTGCCCGGCAAACATCGCCGCATTCGGGATATGCCCGATACCCAGAAAGAGGCCGCTCAGGCTCAGATCCGACTCGATCCCGGTTGTTGTGTCGAGGATCCGTACGCCCGTTACTTCCTTCTGCTCCACGCCCAGGACCTCCTGGATCTTCGCGTTGGTGAGGAAGCGGATCTTCGGATGGGCAATCGCCCGATCCAGCATGATCCGGGAGGCGCGAAACTGCTCGCGCCGATGGATCAGCGTCACCTTGCTCGCGAACCGGGTCAGAAACAGCGCCTCTTCCATCGCCGAGTCGCCACCCCCCACCACGCCGATCTCTTTGCCGGAAAAGAAGAAGCCGTCGCAGGTCGCGCACGAACTTACGCCGTGCCCGATCAGCGCCTGCTCCGACGGCAGCCCCAGCCAGCGGGCCGACGCTCCGCTGGCAAGGATCAGCGTCCGCGTGTGAATGGTCTCGTTGCCGAGATTGAGTG
>DASYYO010000101.1:0-15176 GCA_035933805.1 Acidobacteriaceae bacterium
GGGTGCAGGGATCCTACATCCAGGGCTTCAGCGGCGACGTAGCGCCGCCGTTCAACCGCTTTTACGCTGGCGGCGAAGGCGACATTCGCGGCTTCGATCCTCGCGCCGTGACTCCGTATGCCTTCATTCCGGTGCGACAGAACATCACCCTCACCAACCCTGACGGCACGCCCGTTCCCATTGACCCGACCAACTACACGCTGGGCAATATCCAGATCCCCATCCCCATCTACCGGCCGGTCTCAATCGGCGGCGATCTGAACTTCACAAACAACATCGAATATCGGATTCCTATCGCCGGTCCGGTGACCTTCGTGCTGTTCAACGATCTTGGGCTTGACCCGGCGGTTGCCGGCTCGCAGCTCCGGCAGAGCCCGGAAGGCGCCGACCAGCTCAATTCGCCGCTCTACGGCTGCACTTCGTACTTCAACGGCGCTTGCCAGGGCGGCCAATCGATCCAGTTCATCAACCGCATCCGGCCCATCGCCGGAACCAACTGGATGCCGCGCATGTCCACCGGAGGCGAGATCGACGTGATCATGCCGATCGTCAACGCACCTTTCCGCCTCTACTACGCCTACAACCCGATGCGCGTATACAAGACGGTACAGGGCGAGAGCCTGATCACCCGCAGCATGTTCCCCGCCGGCGGAGCAGGAGACTTCACCTACGCGCAGGCAATTCAAGGCTATGATTCACTGCTGCAGTTCCGGGAGCCCAGAAGGACCTTCCGCCTGACGGTGAGCACGACTTTCTAAGGCACTTGGGGTATTCTGAGGTTGGACGGAGCCGGGGTGTATCCCGGCCGGCTCTCCTGCCTCGGCTGGAACGTCCTTAAGACCAAAGTTGAGGTGTTGACGACGAGGTGCAATTCGATGCGTTCCCGTTCTCCGGGAGACGCCGGCCAGTGAATGGCCCCGGGAAGCTGCGTCGTTGACGCTCTTCCAGAGCACCCCTATAATTCCCACAGTCCCAACATACCCTCTGTTCGCGTCTCTTCCCTGCAAACCTCGCCGCTCCGTGGACGGGCTTCTGCACCTTTCGGATGTGAACATGAGGCAGGCGGAAGCGAAGACCCGATTCCGCGAGAAACGCGGGCAATCCGGATCGAAAGAGTTTAAGGAGTTTGTCATTCCGATGAAGCGTTCGCTCACACTTGCTTGCATGCTCGCGTCTCTGGGCGCGGGGTCTCTTGCGTTCACCAACCCAGCCACAGCACAGGGGGCCGAGCCTCCCTCCGCGCCGACACCGGCCGGCTCGGCGGCGGCGAACGTTCAAACCAAAGTCGCCGTGATCATCTTTCAGCAGGCTGTTGCCCAGACGAACGAAGGGCAGCGCAACTTCGCGCAGCTTCGGACCAAATTCGAGCCCAAGCAGACTCAGTTGAAGGCGCAGAGCGACGAGGTCGATTCCCTCAAAAAGCAGCTTCAGGATGCCGGGGCGAACTTAAGCGAGGCTGAGCGCGATAGCCGCATGCGCACCATCGACGAGAAGAGCAAGGCTCTGCAGCGCGTGGCTGAAGACGACCAGAACGATTTCAACTCCGAGATGAACGAGATGTACCAGGCCCTGGCGCAGAAGGTTTACGCCGTGATGGATTCGTATGCCAAGCAGCAGGGGTTTACGCTCGTTCTCGACGCCAGCAACCAGCAGAACTCCCCGGTGCTCTGGCTGAACCCCTCGACGGATATCACTAAAGCGGTCGTCGATGCCTATAACGCGAAGTCGGGTGTTCCGCCGCCGGCCGCGACGCCAGGGGCTCCGTCGGCGCCGGTTCACACCAACACCGCTCCGCGAACCACCCGTCCCAGCACCTCCAGGCCGCCTCAGTAGCGCTGCCGTGGATTCCACCTTTCGGGCTGCCGATTTCTTCCATCGGCAGCCCGGAAGAGAGGGGCATGAGCGCCACACGTCCGGGCGCTTTCCGGGGACTTCCCGATCTGTGGAAAAAAATGTGGAACGCTTGTGGTTACCGTTTACCAATCGTTCACTAGCGCGCCAGTGGTAACTGGCACCGTCTCTGGCAATGCCAGTGATCTCCAGAGCAATCAGCAACTTGTAAAAAACCGGGCGTAAATGCGCGGAGCGAGGCGCTGCGCCGCCGCCGCAACGGTCAAAATGCAGCTTTCCACAATTTGCGTTACAGTCGTGTGACTTGCAGGCCGGCCAGCCGGTCAATTCCCGGCGTCTTCTCCCAGTTTGAGCACGGCCAAAAAGGCCTCCTGCGGAATGTCGACCTTGCCGATCCGCTTCATCCGCTTTTTGCCTTCTTTTTGCTTCTCGAGCAGCTTGCGTTTCCGGCTGATATCTCCGCCGTAGCACTTGGCCAGGACGTTCTTGCGCAGCGCGGAGACCGTCTCCCGGGCGACGATCTTCGCCCCGATGGCCGCCTGAATGGCGACCTCGAACATCTGCCGGGGAATCAGCTCGCGCATCTTGGAGACCAGGGCGCGGCCCCGCTCATAAGCGAAGTCCCGGTGGACGATGATGGACAGGGCGTCGACGGGCTCGCCCGAGACCAGAATGTCCAGCTTGACCATCGGTGATTCCCAGGTCCCGGCCAACTGATAATCCAGCGATGCGTAGCCGCGAGAGACGGACTTGAGGCGGTCGTAAAAGTCCAGGACGATCTCATTCAGCGGCAATTCATAGGTCAGCATCACCCGCGTCGGCGTCGCATATTCGAAGTTCTTCTGCCGGCCGCGCTTCTCCTCGACGAGCTTCAGAATCCCGCCGACGTACTCCTCGTTGGTCAGAATTGTCGCCGTGATCACCGGCTCTTCGATGGTGGCGATCTCGGTGGGGTTAGGCCAGCGGGACGGATTGTCTACCTCCAGGACGGAGCCGTCGGTCATGGTGATGCGGTAGCGCACTCCGGGAGCGGTGGTGATCAGGTCGAGGTTGAACTCGCGCTCCAGGCGTTCCTGGATGATCTCCATGTGCAGCAGGCCGAGAAATCCGCAGCGGAAGCCAAAGCCCAGCGCGGCCGAGCTCTCCGGCTCAAAGAAGAAGGAAGAGTCGTTCAGGCGCAATTTTTCCAGGGCATCCCGCAGCAGCGTGTGCTCGTGCGAGTCGATGGTATAGAGCCCGGCAAAGACCATCGGCTTGATGTCTTCGAAGCCGGGCAATTGCTCGGGAGCCGGCCGGGCCTCCTCGGTGACGGTATCGCCGATCTTGGTATCGGCGACGTTCTTGATCGTGGCGGAGAAGAAGCCGACTTCCCCCGCGGAGAGCTCGGCAATCTCCACTGGTTTCGGAGTCAGCACGCCCAGCGACTCGACGTCGAAGACCCTGCCATTGGACATAAGGCGGATCCGCATGCCCTTCCGCAGGCGGCCGTGCATGACGCGCACCAGCACGATGACGCCGCGGTAGGGATCGAACCAGGAGTCAAAGATAAGCGCCTGCAGAGGCGCGTCGGGATCGCCGGTGGGCGGCGGCAGGCGGTGCACAATCGCCTCCAGCACGTCGGGCACGCCCTGCCCGGTCTTCGCGCTCACCGGAATGGCGTCGGTGGTGTCGATGCCGACGGTGGATTCAATCATCTCCTGGGTGCGCAGCACGTCGGCGCTGGGCAGATCGATCTTGTTGATGACCGGGATCATGTCGAGACCGTTGTTGATCGCCAGGTAGGCGTTTGCCAGCGTCTGCGCCTCTACGCCCTGCGAGGCATCGACGACCAGCAGAGCGCCCTCGCAGGAGGCAAGGGAGCGCGAGACTTCGTAGGAAAAGTCCACATGGCCCGGAGTATCGATGAGGTTGAGCTGGTAGATCTCGCCATCTTTGGCGAGATAGTTCATACGGACGGCGTGGGCCTTGATCGTGATGCCCCGTTCCCGCTCCAGGTCCATGGCATCGAGCACCTGAGCTTGCATCTCCCGCGCTGTCAGCGAGCCGGTCAGCTCAAGCAAACGGTCGGAGAGCGTAGACTTGCCGTGATCGATATGCGCGATGATCGCGAAATTGCGAATGTGTTTGTTATCCATGGAGAAATGCCGGTTGGAGACCTGCCGCGACTGGGCATCAGCCGAAGTTCGCGTTTCCTGCGAGTTGAGGTGAGGCGGTCTATAGTGTCAAATCATTTGCTCGGACGGGCCTCTCTGCGCAGGTGCATGCCCGGGAGTTGATCCAGCCCGCGGCCCCTTTTGGGAGAGCCAAAGCGGATCTCTCCTTCAGGGACACAGCAACGGGAGAAATGCTCTAATTCCTGATCTTACCACTCACGTCCGCGGCTTCAGGGCAATACAATGGATGCTGGGAGCTGGGGAGAGAGCATCCGGGAAGGATCTTTCGTCCGCTCGAATCGGGCAGCCCTGGCTTGGCCGTGGAGCCGTCTGCCGGGCGGGAGTCTGCCCCCCGGTTCCGGGCAGCGCGGCAGAATTCGCTAGAGGTTCTGGGCCACACACGATTCGCATGGTAGTTCGCAAAGCCTTACTTCCAATCGCGGTGCTCATCTTTTGCACTCTGGCGCTCGCCGGTTGTGCGCTCGATGATCCGCCGGTCTCGACCCCGGGTAGGCTGCCCCAGGCTACCGCACCGGCCGTCGAGAAGCAGACGGCGGCCACTCCGAGTGTGGCGAAGGTCTCCAGCCGCCAGGCACCCACGGACGCGGTGAGTTCGCCGCCGGCTGCTCCGGCGCCGCAGAATGGGGAGCAGGATCTGATCCGCGCCGTGGAGGCTGCTTATAGCAGCGGGGTGCAAAACTACCACGCGGGCAAGTTGCAGGCTGCCAAGGAAGACTTCGACCGCGCCGTGGATCTGATGATCACCAGCAAATTCGATCTCAAGAGCGATACCCTGCTGGCCGGGGAGTTCGAGCGCATCGTCGATGGCGTCAACTCTCTGGAGATGGAAGCGCTCAAGCAGGGAAATGGTTTTGCGGCCAAGATCGAGCCCGCCCCGGTGGATATTGCCAACGACGTTACTTTTCCGGTCGATCCCAATATCAAGGCGCAGGCGATCGCCGAGCTGAAGACAACGCAATCCGATCTTCCGCTGGTGATCAACGATCCGGTCGCCGGATACATCAACTACTTCTCTTCGCGAGGACGGATCACGCTGCAGCGCTCGCTCGAGCGTGCCGGCCGCTACCGCGAGATGATCGCCCGCGTGCTGGCGCAGGAGAGCGTGCCGCAAGATCTGATCTACCAGGCGGTGGCCGAGTCTGGATTCCAGCCGCAGGCGGTGAACTCCCGTTCGGGCGCCGGCGGCATGTGGCAGTTCATGCCTTCAGGGCCCTACGGCCTGGAGCGCAACGGCTGGCTGGACGAGCGCTTTGATCCGGAGAAGTCCACGGTCGCGTACGCCCGCTACATGAAGACGCTCTACGCGCAGTTTGGGGATTGGTATCTCGCCATGGCCGCCTATGACTGGGGTCCGCTCAATGTACAGCGAGCGGTCCAGCGGACCGGCTACGCCGATTTCTGGGAGCTTTACCGGCGGGACGTGCTGCCGCAGGAGACGAAGAACTATGTCCCGATTATCATTGCGGCGGCGATCATGGCCAAGAATCCCCAGCAGTATGGCCTGGAGTCGCTCTCTCCCGATCCACCCCTGGTGACCGATCTGGTCACCACCAACTACAGCGTCGACATGCGCCTGGTCTCTGACATCGTGGAGGCCCCGGTGCAGGAGATCCTGGCGTTGAACCCCAGCCTGCTGCGGATGACCACCCCGGCCGAGGAGCCTTTCGAGCTTCATCTCCCCCCGGGCAGCAAGGATCTGTACGAGAAGCGCATCGCCGAGGTACCGCAGGACAAGCGGAGCATCTGGCGGTTTCACAAGGTGGCGGCGGGAGAAACCCTCGCCTCGCTGGGGCACGACTATCACGTGAGCTCATCCGAGATCGCCTTCGTGAATCAGCTTCGGCCGGGCGACGACCTTTCTTCCACCGATTCGCTGGTAATACCAGTGGCGCCGGCTCCGTCGCTCAGTTATGGCGCGCGTCCGACGGGTTATCGCGTGCGGCGTGGAGACACGCTGGTAACTATCGCCGATCGCTTCAATGTCACCGTGGGCCAACTGCGCCGCTGGAATCATATGGGCGCCGGGCAATTAGAGCCGGGCCGCAACCTCTATGTGGCTGAGCCCGCGCACATCTACCGCGTCAGGCGTTCCCGCAAAGCCCGCAAATCCTCGTCCCAGCAATCGACCGCTTCGCAGAAGACAGGCAACTCTGCTTCATCCGGCTCGCATCGATCGACAGGTCAACGCACCACCGCCGCCGCACTCAACAGCCAGTAAGCCTGCTCAGGGAAGAGCGAAGAAAGATTCCTCCGTCATAGAAAACACAATTCGCACTTGCGTTCGCTAGCATCCCGTTGCATGCTGTTGCTATAATCCGCGCCGCGGGTAAGTGTTCTGTTTCGCGGTCACGTGCGCGACGAATTCCGAAACAACCGAAGCCCTGGAGGCACAAGAATGCAGGACGAACGCAAGCTTTTCGCATACAACGATAGCAAGTCGGAACCCGAGCCGGACGAGTTCTCGGAAGACTTGGAAGAGGGTTTCGGAGAAGATGACGAAGAAGAGGAAGAAGAGGTGGTAAGCGTCTCGGTCTCCTCTGACGATGATGAAGATGTGGAGGAGGAAGGCATCACCGGCAGCCTGGAAACCGTGATCATCGGGATTCCGGGAGGCGAGTTAGCGCCTGCGGCGAAAAAGGCTGCGGCCAAGAAGGCCCCCGCAAAGAAGGCTGCGGCGAAAAAGGCCCCGGCGAAGAAAGCCGCGGCGCCATCGCCTGCTCCGGCGAAAAAGACTGCGGCAGCACCAGCAGCAAAGAAGAGCTCGGCCAAAAAGGCCGCTATCAAATCTGCCGCCAAGAAGAGCAGCAAGGGCGCGAAGGGCGGCGGGAAGGCCACAAAAGTGGCCCGGAACAACAGAAGCGCCAGCACCAAAAAATCTACCAAGAGAGGTATACCTTTGGCAGTAAAGAAAACGGCAACGAAGAAGGCTCCGGCAAAGAAAGCGGCAGCCAAGAAGACCGCGGCTAAGAAGGCGCCTGCGAAAAAGGCAGCCAAGAAGGCCGTCAAGAAGACCTCAGCCAAAAAGGCAACCAGGAAGTAAGTTTCTCCTCAGGCAAGCAAAAGAGCCCGGCCGTCGGCCGGGCTTTTTTGCGTTCGCTCGCCTGTTCTTTCTCGCCCTCTCCGAGATGGCTGCCTCGGAGAGGGGCGGTTCGTTAGCTCTTCTTCTCCAACTGGCTCAGCTCAGCGAGAACTTCCTGGCTGTGGACCTTCGGATTTACGCCGGTCCAGACCTTGACGATCTTGCCGTGCGGATTGATCAGGAATGTGTTGCGGTTGGCGATCTTCGTTCCGTTGTGATCGGCCAGGGACCCATACTGGGCGACGACCTTCTTGTCCTGGTCGCTGAGCAGCTTGAAGTGCAGCCCTTCTTTCGCGCAGAACTCCTGGTGGCTGCCGGTCGAGTCAACGCTGACGCCGACGATCACCGCATTCAGCTGATTGTATTTCTCCATGTCCTGCTGGAAGTTGTGCGCCTCGATCGTGCAGCCGGTGGTCATATCCTTGGGATAGAAGTAAAGTACCACCCACTTGCCCCGGAAGCTGTTGAGGCTGATGTTGGAGCCATCCTGCGATGGCAGGGAAAACGACGGCGCCTTCTGGCCGGCCTGTGGCATCGCCTCATCGGCGGCCATGGAACTGAGGCTGAGTCCGAGGCCAAGCCCCAGAACCAGAAGAACCGCGAACATTGTTGTGCGAATCGCTCTCACCTAAAACCTCCGGCGTATTGGAAATGTCTGGTTCAAATTGCCCCAGGGTCTGCTCATGGAAGACCGTAAGACAATCTGCGCTGATTTGGACCCCGCGATAAAACCCTGGGAGCCGGGCTCCCGCTCGAATTCTCCAGTGGAGGAGCGCCTGCGTTCCGCCGCAATTTCCGCACCGGAGACCATGCTGAATTCGAGACCATCTGATTACACCGTTTTGCCGCCGCTCTGTCCATAGGGAGCGGCGAGATGGTTGCAGGCTCACGCGCAGCCTGGAGAACCCCGGCCAGAACCTGCTTCGGTAGCGATGATTGCAATGCCGGCGTCATCCGCCTGCTCGCGGACGGTCTTCTGGTCGAAGATCAGGGTGCGGCCCGCCTCAATCGCGAGGCACATCGCACCAGCGCGCCGCATGGTCTCGATGGTGCGCGGACCGATCACCGGGACATCGAAGCGCATATCCTGCTTTGGCTTGGCTACCTTGACGATGGTGAGACGCCGCTCCAGGGTTGACGCGGCTCCTTCGGCGGCGAGCCGGTGCAGCAGAGAGCCTGCTCGCTCGACGGCAGCATCGGTGCCCTCCATGGCCTCGACGGCGACGCATGCCTTTGCCGCCACGGCGACGGTCTGTCCGATGTCATAGGCCGCGAGAGCGCCGGCGACCTGCCGCCCATAAGCGATGTCTTCCAACTCCCCCGCGCTGGGCGCCCGCGCGGTGAAGACTCCAGGCCTGGCCAGCAGCGGCTCCAGGTAGGAGGTCGAGGAGATCAGCTCGATTCCCTCATCGCTGAGCACCTTGGCGACTGCGCCCAGAAGCATGTCGGTGTTGCGTGTCCGCAGGTTGAGCAGAAGCTTTGCCAACCGCCAGTCCGGGCGGATGCTGGAGAAGATCTGGCTGTGCTTCACCTGTCCGGCCATGACCGCGTGCGCGATGCCGGCCTGCCGGAAGGTCTCGATCAGCCGGGAGAGCTCCCCGAGGGAGAGCCAGTGGACCGTGACGCCAGGGTCGCCGGCCGCCCGCTGGTCCATCTCCCGGTCGGTCTCCTCCTTGATTGCGGCGACGACGACCTCTACGCCTTGCGCGCGGGCGGCCTCCAGGAGCAGAAAAGGAAAGCGGCCGTTGCCGGCGATCAGGCCCAACCTGGCGATTGGCTCAGCTTGCACGCCGCGCTCCTATTTGATGATCCCGCGTTCGGTGCTTTCAATAAAGTCGACAAGATACGCAACATTGGCCTCGGGCGCCTGGCTCTTCAACTGCGCTACGGCCTGCGAGGTATTCAGCTTTGCGGCGAGCAGGACGCGGAAGGCATGGTGCAAGGCGCGAATCTGCTCCCTGCTGAAGCCGGCCCGCTCCAGGCCTACCTTGTTCAAGCTGTAGGCGTGCGACTCACGCTTCGCCGAGGTAAGCGAATACGGGAGCACATCCTGCGTGATGGTCGTTCCCCCGCCGATATAGGCGTAGCGGCCGATGCGGCAGAACTGGTGAACCGGACAGAGAGCGCCTACGCTCGCATGGTCCTCGACCGTCACATGGCCGGCGAGCGTTGCCCCGTTGGCCAGGATGCAATGGCTGCCGATCGAGCTGTCGTGGCCGATGTGGGTGTAGGCCATGATCAGGCAGCCGCTCCCCACGCGGGTGACGCCGCCGCCCAGGGCGGTTCCCCGGGAGATGGTCACGCACTCGCGGATGGTGTTGTCCTCGCCAACTTCGAGCGCCGTGGGCTCGCCCTTGTATTTGAGATCCTGGGGCGCGATTCCCAGGCTGGCGAAGGGGTAGATGCGATTGCGGGCGCCGATGCGGGTCTGGCCGTCGAGCACAACGTGGGAGACAAGCTCGCAATCCTCTCCCAGCACCACGCCGGGACCGATGGTGCAATAAGGGCCGATGGTGCAGGAGTCCGGAATACGAGCAGTTGCCGCCACAATGGCCGTGGGGTGAATGCTCACTCCTGAGTCACCGTTTCGAGGACCGCGGGAGGCTCGCCTTGATCGGGGACCGCCTTGTTCTGGCGGGGAACGAGCTGGCAGGTGACGGTGGCCTCGCAGGCGAGCTTGCCCTCCACATAGACCTGGCCGTGCAGGCGCGCGGCGCGCGGCTTCCAGTTGAGCACGTCCACTTCAATCCGCATCTGATCGCCGGGCACCACCGGGCGGCGGAACTTCGCGCGGTCGATGCCGGTAAAGACCATCAGAAGAACATCGCGATCGGGGACCTCGGGCAGGAGCAGCAGACCGCCGGCCTGGGCGATGGCCTCGACGATCAGCGCTCCGGGCATGATAGGGAAGCCGGGAAAGTGGCCGAGAAAGAACGGCTCGTTGATGGAGACGCTCTTGATGGCGACAATGCGCTTGAGACGGGTGATTTCGACGACACGGTCGATCAGCAGCAAGGGATACCGATGGGGAAGGATGGACATGATTCCCTGGATATCCAGATGTCCCGCATCCAGCTCATTGGGGATCAATTTGCGCGCTTCTTCAGGTCTGAGGCTCTCATTTTCCATGGTTGCAGCCGAGATTATAGAGCATTCGCGCGCTGGCCGTGGCGCCGGCGGTCTGCCGGATGCGCTCCAAGCCGGAGACCGCGGGGATCCGCCGGCCGCTATTTCTTGATTTTGGCCGCTGCCTTATCCGGATCGAAGAGCCCGGGAGCGAAGACGAGATTGTAGGCAGCTCCGCTGAGGAAGCGCTGGCTGTTCATGTCTCCATTGTGAAAGCGGGTGATGGAATAGGGCGTCGGGATGCCATTCACCACGTGATAGTCGTCGTATTCCTCGGCATCCGTATTCTTGTCTTTGTAGAGCGGGTCTCGCCACTGCCAGCTCCGCCTGAGAGGCAGGTGCGATTCGGCATCCATCTGGATGGTGATGGAGTCGTTCTCCGCATTGATGAGGGTCACCTGGTCGGCCAGGTGGCGCTCGACCTGGTTCTGCCCGTCGTAGATCAGGATGGTCTTCGGGTCCTTGAGCCAGATCCTGGCGGCGGCTTCAATCGAGTGATCCCGGCGCCGGACATAGTCCTGCACCTGGTCGGCCGGGAGCGCCCGCTTGCCCCGGTAGGTAATCTCCCAACCCTGGTCGCCGGAGAAGATCTCGAGCACATTTCGCTTCTTGCCCAGCTCGATCCGGTTCTCCGAGGGAAAGGCGTGCAGCTCAATGAATTTGCTGATCTCGCCGGTGGGCTTGCCCTGATAGAAGCCGGAGATCTCGCCTTCCTGCATGGTGGTCGCGAGGGTGAGCCATCGATCGCCGCCGAGCGCGGCGATCATCGCATTGAGGGCGGCCCGCGCCTTCTGCTGGTTCTGCGCGGCGGCGGCATCCGTGTCTGTGGCGCTGCTATGAGCCGCAGCGCCGCCTGTTCCCGGACCGGTATCCTGCGCTGCGGCGTGCGCTACGGCGTGCGCTGCGGCTGAGGACGCCGGTACGAAGACAGCCACGGCCGCCAGCGCAAGGGCGGCAAGGCTCACCTTTCGCGCCCACGGTAGATCTGGATCGCTCCTTCTCATCGTTTGTTTATACCGTTTCGCTGCCTGCCGCGTGCAAGGGATGGGCGGCACCTGATTTAGACGCTGTTCCTGCCGCTCCGTTTCGCTCGAATGTGCCTCCGGTGGCCGCCGGAAAGCGCGGCCTGGGAGCTGCGGTGGTGGTCAAGCACTATACTTTTAGGAAGTTATGGCTCACATTCCTACCAGTCAAACCGGGCTTGGCGAATTCGCTCCGGTGGATGAACAGCTTGCATACCTGCAGAAGGGCGCCGCGGAGATCATCCGGGTCAGCGACCTGCGCGACCGCCTGGAGGCAGCGCGTGCGGCCGGCCGGCCTCTGCGTGTCAAAGCCGGCTTCGATCCCACGGCGCCGGACCTGCACCTCGGCCATACGGTGCTCATGCGCAAGCTCAAGCACTTCCAGGATCTTGGCCACCAGGTGATCTTCCTGGTGGGGGACTTTACCGCTCTGATCGGCGATCCGACGGGCCGCTCGGCAACCCGCAAACCGCTGAGCAGCCGGGAGATCGCCGAGAATGCCAGAACTTACACCGAGCAGGTCTTCAAGCTTCTGGATCGCGACCGGACCGAGGTGCGCTTCAACTCCGAGTGGCTCTCCACCCTGGGGTTTGAAGGCATCATCCGGCTGGCCGCAAAGTTTACCATTTCGCAGATGCTAGAGCGCGAGGATTTCCATAAGCGCTTCAACAACGAGCAGCCAATCTCACTCCATGAACTGCTCTATCCGCTCGCCCAGGGGTACGATTCGGTGCTGCTGCGCGCCGATGTCGAGCTCGGCGGGACCGACCAGAGGTTCAACCTGCTGGTCGGCCGCGAGCTGCAGCGGCACTATGAGCAGCCGTCGCAGATTGTCCTGATGACGCCGATCCTCGAAGGACTGGATGGCGTGCAGAAGATGTCGAAGTCGTTGAACAATGCGATCGGCATGCACGAGCCACCGGAGGAGATGTATGGCAAGCTGATGTCGATCTCCGACGAGCTGATGTGGCGCTATTGGACGCTGTTGACCGACCTCAGGCAGAGCGAGATCGATGAGATGCGGGCCGAGACGGCAAGCGGCGCCCTGCACCCGATGGAGGCGAAGAAGCGGCTGTCGCGCACCATCGTGGCGGGCTTTCACTCGGCAGAGGCTGCTCGCGCCGCGGAGGAGCACTGGACCAGGCAGTTCCAGCAGCGGGATTTGTCCGGCGTTGAGGAGGTGGCGATCGATCTGCGACAGGTTGCCGTCGCCGATGGCGCATATCTCGAGGAGGCGATTCGGAACCCTCACCTGCCAGTGCGCATCAACGTGGCCAAGCTTCTGGTGCATCTTGGACTGAAGAGCTCACGCACGGAGGCGGACAGACAGGTGACTGCCGGAGTCAGCATCGACGGCGCTACCTCCACGAGCAAACAGATCGACGTCGAAAGCCGTCCGGTCCGCATCGCCATCCGCGTGGGTAAACGGGCAAAGATCGCCGTTTTCGGGTAGGGTTGCTGCGGAATCTCTCGCCGGACTATTCGCTGAGATGCAGACCCTCTCTGCGCTCGAATGCCTGCGGTCGCCGGCGTCTGATCGCGCCGTGGCAAATCTCAAGATCGATTTACGGTACGTCCGCTTCAGGAGCCGTCGTTATCGAGTGGCCATAGATGGCTATATAACCGTGAGCGAGGAAATAGCAGAAGCTTGAGGCAAAACTAAAGAAAACTGCGTCCCGTGTGGTGCGAACTCCGATGAAAACCAGGAAGCTTATCTGCACCAGGAAAACCAGTCCGACTTCAAGGAATGTCCCTCGCCAAAAAACCCACTTGCGCGAACGATTCATAATCCAGAGCAGACCGGCTTCATAGTTGATGCAGGCGGTCAAGACCACCCAGCCGATGAGGCCTCTCAACTGCCGGTAGTTTGGCCCAAGCAGCCAAAGAAAGACGTCCGGTTCGAGGAAGGAAAAGGTGACGAGGCAAGTAGAAGCGGCCGCCGCCCCTCCCATAAACTTCAGATATGTGGGACGCAGTCTGGCTTGCGGCAGTCGAGCGACATAGGGCTCGATCAGGATGATGTTGAAGGTCATGAGCACAGCGAATATCTGAGCCAACCGGCTGAGGGCAGCTACCTGGGCGATGCTCGTCGTTGCCCCGAAAATGCTGATCAAAAATAGCGCGATCTGCCCATGGAAGGCGCCCAGAATGATCGCCGGCATCGCCGGCAGAATATAGTGGAAGACTTCTTTCTCGACGGCGGCTTCATTTCGATCCGGCCATTCCAGGTAGTTCCTGCTCTCGCGTCCGACCAGCCATCCGCTGACAGTTGCGTTCAAGGCGCTCAGAAGCGCCGCCCCTGAAGCGTTGAGCCACCCTATTGCCCCGAGGAAAATGTAAGCAGCCAATCGGGCAAGCCCCGAAAGGGTTTGCGGAACGTAGTAGCTGCGGAGTCGACGATAGAGGAATAGCGGGGCGGAGAAGTAGGAGATCTTTCCGCTGGAGTAGAGGGACAACAGGACCGAGGCGAGCAAAAGCAGTTGAACGCCCGCTCCCCAATGCTGCCTGTGTGTGATGGTGAGAAAAACGACTGCAACTATCGGTGACAGAGTCCAGAAAGCCCGGTCTCGGAGATGCTTGGCCGCGCGAACGTATCGGCCAACCAGCGACCGGTCTTCAAAGCGGTCTCCCACAAGCGGCACGATCGTGCTGGCAAAGCCTAAGTCCATCAAAATTGAAACTGTGGCCTGAAATCCATACGCGAGACCGAACTGCGCATAGGCTTCCACGCTGAGAGTCCTTACCAGGTACAGGTTCGCTAGAAGCCCAGCGCCCTGAAGAGCGCCTTGGCCGAGGAAGAACCCATACACGAGAGATACCGCTCTCCGGATACGGCCGATGCGGTGGTTCCTTTGAGAGGTTCGCAGGGTGTCAAGAGGTTGCTGATCCTTCAGGCGCGGTTCTTCGCTGCGATCGCTCACTCAAGAGAACCGGCTTCGCCGTCTGCCCCTGAACCCTGCTCGGGTTGCGGCACAAGATGCTTGGCTGCGGCAGATGGACGCTGAACCGAATGTTTAGGGCTGGCTGCGCTCCGTCGACGAAGGATAAACATCTGCCGGTAATATGGAGCACGATCTGTCCGCCTGAGTGCGGTTTCGACGATCGCCGGTGCAAGCCTCATCGGTATCTTCGACGCACGGCAGAAAAGGCCAGACATTTCTCGGCGCATCAGCCATGCGTGAAATTGAAGATTATCATTTCCAAGTTGTTCCACCTCCCACCCTTCCAGTCCAGAAAAGAGCTCCGGTCCTGGGAAACGGGCATCCATATGCTCTGTGAGCCATTCCGGGGCGGGGCGGTTGGACTTTCTGTAGACCTCAAGGAGTTCGCGGTCTGATTCCCAGGCCGCATCCCCACAGGGGAAACCGAAGATCACCAGCTTTTCAGCCACCCGAAGGGCTTCGGAGATTACTTTGGAACGTAAAGGCGGAGGAACGTGTTCGAGCACGTCAGACGAGAGGACTACGTCAAAGGTTCGATCTGAAAATGGGAGGTCCGCAGCGGAGGCCTTGATGGGGAACATGGGCGGTTTGGGTTTGGTAGCGAATGACAAATCGCACCCTATAAAGGGAACATCGCGAAAGCCGCCGATCCCGATCGGCCCCGACCCGATCTCCAGCAGTGAACCATCGGCCAACAGACCCTCTGACTTGAGAATTTGTAGAATCGGGTAATATCGAACCGCCCAGTTCAGCACATGAAACCTCAGCGAGAGCCTGATCGCAAATTCCAAGCTACTTCCTCAAGAATGGTCACATAGACCAGTCTCTCGAACCCACGATCGGAAAAACTTTTACAAGACTAGTATACGATTTGATATTTCGCTACGCCCGGGCCGGGTGGCGGAAAGGGAGAAGTTCTACGTGCAGTCTTATCAGTACCCATTGGCGGTGATCATCCCAACCTACAATCGCGCCGACAGTT
>DASYYO010000126.1:0-6491 GCA_035933805.1 Acidobacteriaceae bacterium
CTGGGTGATGGGATCGTAGAGCTTGGGGAGTCCGGGGTCCACGGTGAAATTGCCCTGGAGTTGGGCCGCCGTGGGGATATAGTAGGTCCCCGTCGAATTCCCTTGGATCAGACGGAAGCCGTCATAGTAGCCAAAGATAAACGCTTTGTCTTTCTTGATGGGGCCGCCGGCCGAACCGCCGAATTGGTTGTGGACAAAAGAAGGAATCGCGTTAGGGCCGATTTGGGTAAAGGGGTCGCGCGCCTGCTGAGCATCCGACCGCCGGAACTCGAATGCGGAACCGTGGAAGGAGTTGCCGCCGGACTTGGTTTGGGCGGTTACCAATCCTGCGACCGCTTTCCCGAATTCGGCATCATAGTTCTGAGAGGTAACTTTCATCTCCGAGACGGCGTCCAGGTTCGGGTTGATGACGGCTACCCCTTGAATGGGATCCTGATTGTCGGTTCCATCCAGTTCATAGCCGGTGGCGAAGGGCAATTGTCCGTTGACCTCAATCTGCTGGCTCTGCTGCGGGTTGGTCGCCTGTCCGACGCTCCAACCGATATAGGTGGTTCCAGGCGTGAGCAGTTCGAAGGAGGTGAAGTTGCGCTGCAAGTTAGGCAGATCTCCTATCGCTCGCGCGTTCAATACGGTGCTCACGTCGGCGCGGTCGGTTTGCAGCAGGGGCGCTCCTGTGGTCACCTCCACCGTGCTGGTGGCCGAGGCAATGGGGAGTTTGAGATCAACCTTCGGGGAGGTATCGGCGTAGACGACAACATTGGAAACCGTCGCATTGGCGAAATGAGGAGCCTCGGCCTGAACCGAATAAGTTCCAGGGATAAGGTGGTCTACGCGATAATCACCGCTCGCATTGGTTTTGGTCTGGACTGGAATGTTTTTGGAGATGTCCGTGACCGTGACGGTTGCGCCAGGGACAACCGCTCCTGAGTCGTCCGTAATAGTCCCGAAGATCGATCCATAGACGGCTTGCGCGTCTGCGGATTTGCAGTAGCCCAATGTCCACAGGACCAGGAAGGAGATCGCGAGGGCGCCCCAACGGCGCAAGGTGGGGAAGTTTCGAAGATTCGAAGTATTCATTGAGTGCCTCCAAGAAAGAAAACCGCCAAGCGAATAGAATCGGGTAGGCAGCCACCGGAGAGAATCAGCAGCGCGGTGTGGTGCCCTTTTTGCGTCTTGATCGTTCTTCGGTGGCCAGCCGCGGGCCGGGCCGCCGCGCCGTTCCATCGAGCAAATTCCATCACCTCAGGTCCGGCCTCGACCGCAGCTGGGTGATCTGCCTCATGATGGATGCTGCTGTAAGAGCCGCCAACGTTTTTTACGGTGATTTCACCCGTCAAAAAACATCCAACCCTGCACTGGAGCACTCGGATGGACTCAGCCTCAGCTCGTAAGCCGCTCAACGGCGAAGTAGATCCGCGGATGGCACTGGTGGAACGCCTTGCCGCCAGCCAACATCTCAAATCTTCCGCACGATTGCGCGACTTGCTCTTCTATGTGGCGGATTGTGCGATCCGTGAAGCGCCGGCGGAGGCTACGGAACAGCAGATCGGGGTGCACGTCTTCCATCGCGCTCCTGGATACAACTCCAGCGAAGACAGCATTGTGCGCACCCATGCGCGTCTTCTGCGGCAGAAGTTGGCAGCTTATTTTGCCGAAGAGGGCGCCTCCGAAAATCTTGTCCTGGAGGTTCCTAAGGGACACTATTTCCCGGTCTTCCGGCCGCGCGCCGCGCGCGACGGATCCGCGGCCTTAACCCGCGATGGAACCGCGGCCTCGACCGGGGCGAAGCCTCAGCTTGCGCCCTTGACTCCCGAGATTACCGCGAAGCCGCGCCGTCTCCGCTGGAGCGCCTGGGCTTTTCTCCTTCTGCTGCCGTTGATGGCGACATCCGTGGCATGGTTCTGGCGGCCATGGGCGAAGCCGGCGGTGGCGCCTTCGCCCGTGGAGAGATTCTGGAGACCTTTCCTGACGGACGATCCGCCTCTGGTGATCTACAGCAACGCCCTCTTCGAAGGAGACTCTACCCGGGGATTGCGTTACGCTCCCGGGCCGCCGCCAGACCTTCCGGAGTCAACCCGGGATTACGTTGACACCTATACCGGTATCGGAGAGTTGACCTCTGTCTACAACCTGACCCGGCTTTTTGACTCTTACCGATCGCGCTTCACGTTGAAGCGGAGCCTGCTGATGACCTGGGATGAGGCCAGATCGAGGAACCTGGTCTTTATCGGCTCGATAGCGGAAAACCCGTCGCTCCGCGTCCTGCAGTCCACCACGGATTTCTCCATGACAGCGGAGCCTGGATGGTCCGGCGTCGTGAATCATCATCCAAAGCCAGGAGAGCCCGGCATCTTTTCGCGGCCGGAGCGCCCGCTGATGAAGGACTACGCAATCCTCGCCCTCCTGCCGGGAGTGCAGTCCGGCAAACACATGCTGATCTTCAGCGGATTGACCACGTTCGGAACACAGGCGGCGGTGGACTACGTGTGCCGGCCCGACAGCGTGTCTGAATTGCTCGGACAGATTACCGGACCGAGGGGCGAGATTCGGCCTTTCGAGGCCGTCCTGGAGACGACCATCGGCGGGGGTGTTCCTCTGCAGACGCGCCTGGTCACAATCCGCGTTCATTAGTCAGATATTTCGGCCCTGTGCCCAGCGCAATCGTGCCTATCTCTTATATCTAGACCGTCATCATAGAGAAAAGCCCCGTCATGAGTCAGCGATTGTGCAAGCCAACCATGACGGAGCCTTCTACTTCAAGCGGGCCAATTCGGAGAACGTTTTGTCTCTTTCCCAGGGATCACTGGATGCCATATTTTTGCATCAGGTATCGATCCACTGCCTTCCTTTCTGCCGGGGTAAGAACGCGGTTCCAAACCATGACCTCACCAATCTTTCCGTTAAACGGCGTTCCATTCAGGCCCTCACCCAGAACCGCCGCACCTGTTGTCCCGGAAAGCACCGGCAACTTATCGTCTCTTTGCTGTACTTTTATACCGTTCACGTAGAGCGAATCGGAGCTGCCGTCGTGCACAGACATCGTGATTGAATAATCGCCTCCGATCGTCATTGGACGCATATATACCTGGTCATTGTTTACTTGGCCTGTTCCAAAACGATAAGTGACATAACCGGCATGGGGCGACAGATAGGTGTTGCCCCATCGCGCGTCTTCCTGCCAGAAGATCGCCGAATTTTGAGAGGTATACAAGATTCCCGGAGTCTGGTCGGACTTGGCCACAAGCAGAATTGTTAGTTGGTTTAAGCCGTCGATGGTGCGATTGAAATTCAAGAACTGATTTCCCTGGAAAGAATAGACCAGACTGCAAGTGGGGCCATCGTACAAGCCCCAGCCGGGCTGCGTGAGGTAATTCCCTGTTGCAGCCTCACCTACGGGAGACAAATCCTGCCAATAGACGCCGGAACCGGTGTTGTCGCCGCGGAGCCAGAGCATGAGTCCATCGGTCGGCACTGCTAAGGCGGGGTCGGGCGCCGAGCCGCTCTCGATCCGCACATTTGCAAAGGTTACCTGCAAATACTCGTCCACATTTTCAACTCCGGTAAAGGACAGTTCTGCTCCGTTGATACTGGCAAAGGAAGCTCGCGCCTCTACCGGAGCTTCCACTGAAGCGAAACCACCTTGTGGAGTGGCCGGGCTGCCATTAAATTGGACGGCAGCCCCGGTTCCCTTATCAAAAACTGTCATCCCGCCGCCGAATGGGGTCTTTCCCCCGCTCAATATCACGGCGCTCAATCCACGCACCGGATTGTTGAAACTGAGGCCGACAACCGTATTTCCACCCGCATCGAGGCCGTTCAATTGTAGTGAGTCACCCGACACGGTATAGGCTGGCATGCCATTGGGATTGGCCGTGATAAGTGCGGGAATCCCTACTGTCACAGTCAAACCAGGGATGCCGGTGACGGGGAGAGTTGCAGTTACCGGAGTGGAAGGGGTGCTGAGGCTGAGGTTAGGTGCGGGAGGCAGAGCGGACCAGTCGATAAATCCGTCCGGAATCAGCCCTCCATTGCAAAAATTGGGGACTGGAGGTGGGGGCCCGATCTGGGCCACGGAGCTTGCCGTGGACAGGCAGGCGCACAGAGCGAACAGAGCACACAGAGAAGATCGCATCGAATACTCCTACGAGCTAATTGGAATGTCCCGGGAAGTTGTTGGAACAGGAAGCGGGCAAGTCGAGCCGCCCGAAAAGACGCTACGCTGGCAGTCTGAATTTGTCGAGCAGCGGCTCTGCTGTCGCAGCGATGTCGCAGTTGACGCATCTTCCGGCCCGCGATCGAAGCTGCGTGCTCGCGCATTCCTGCATCGGCTCAGGAATCGGGAAGAGCCGTTCCTAAGGTCCAGTGGATCATCCTCATGCGCGCAGCTATTTGAGCGGTTCGAGGGTCGGCTGCTGCCGGGCACGGATCGAGGAGGCGAGGTCCGCTTCCTGTTTTGCCTCCAGTTCGCGGCCGAGCTTGTGGTATGCCTGGGCGAGCAGCGTGTGAGTGAGGGCGTTTCCCGGGTCCATCGCCTCGGCATGCTTCAGGTACATGGTTGCGGTCTGCGGATCCTGGCGCCGGATGAGCACCTTGCCCATCTGAATGAATGGGCCGGTACTGCTGGTGTCAAGCGAGAGGGCTTTGGTCAGCGCCTCCTGAGCCTCCTGCAGTCTACCGCTTCTCTCATATACATCCCCTAAGCGGTCGTAGGTGCCGGCGTAGGTCGGATTGATGCGCCGCTCCTGTTCGAACTCCTCCGTTGCCCGCGCCACATCGGCCCGGTAGAGAAATACCTCGCCCAGCATGAAGTGTGCGAGCGGAAGATCCGGCGAAAGCTGGAGCGCCTTGCTTGCCTCCTGGGCGGCCATCTCCGGGAGGTTGAGACGCATGAGCATTGTTCCCAGAAGGAGATGTGCGGAGGCGGAGCCGGGCGGCACCCCGAACTCAGAGGCGAATGCGCCGCGGGCATCGTCATAGCGGCGGGCATTCAAATAGCACAGGCCGAGAACGTAGTTGGCGTCAGTATTCGCATTTGGCGTCCATTGCCGGACGCGCTCAAGAAAAGGAATGGCCGCCGCCGGCTGGTTCAGACGATAAAGAACAAGCCCTTCCATCTGTACGGATTCGAGATCGGCAGGATCTTCCTGGATTGCCTTGGCAAAGGCGCTCTGCGCTTGCGCCAGCTTGCCGGTTCGATAGTAAGCGACTCCAAGCGCGTGCTGTACGCCGTGGACGGGCGGCTGCACGCTGGCCATCTGCTCCAGCGAGGCGATTGCCTCGGCTGCGTTGCCTTCTTCGAGCTGCCGCTGAGCTTGCTCCAACGACTGCCGGGCTGCGTCCGGCGCTGCGGTCTGTCCGGAGAGGATAGGGGCAGCGGCAGCCATGACCAAAATGAGCACGGCGATACGCATGACACGTTTAGCATATACTTCACGGAACCCGACCCCTTTCCGGCAGCCGGCCAGAGCAGGAAGCCTGCTATCGATGCGCTGTCCGGGACGAAGGAACGTCTGCACCGGCTCCGCGCCTCTGAATCACCCTGAACGATACAGCAGCCTGGTTTCCTTCAGCGCAGCAGGAGCGAAAATTGATCGACGTTCTGAATGAAGCGCTCTCCATAACACGCGCCACCATCCTGGTTACCGGGGCTTTGTTCCCGATCGTGAATCCGTTGGGAAGCGCGGCTATCTTTCTCAACCTGATCGGACCGACCACCCCGAAGATCCAGAGGCTGCTGGCGCAAAAGATCACGGTGTACAGTTTTTTTCTGCTGGTCTGCTCTCTGCTCTGGGGAGTGAAGGTCCTCTCCTTTTTTGGAATTTCGATCTTTGCCGTGCAGATTGGAGGAGGGCTCGTGGTTGCCTCCACGGGATGGGCTCTCCTCAGTCAATCTCCCCAGGGGTCGAATACGCCGGCTACCGAGGATAGTGACATTCTGGCGAAAGCGTTCTATCCCTATACGCTGCCGATTACGGTAGGGCCGGGCTCGATCTCCGTGGCGATCACGCTGGGCGCGCATCTGCCGGCGGAGCTGCATTCCAGCTCCGTGTTCTCCCCTGGAGTGCTCATCGCGTCCATGGTCGGGATCGCGGTGATCTGCCTGATCGTCTATCTCTGTTACCGCTACGCGCGAGAGGCAGAGAGACTGTTGGGCGCTACCGGAACCAGTGTTTTCATGCGCCTTTCCTCGTTCATCCTGCTTTGCATCGGCATCCAGATCATCTCAACCGGGGTAAAAAGTTATCTGGCGACCCTGGCGGCGCGATGAAGGCGCCGGACGGCGTTCGCCCGGATGCGCAGCTTCTTTATACTCAATGGCATGGAAACAGGACTCAAGAATCGTCTCGCAATCGTCGCTGCCTCGAGCCAGGGTATTGGACGGGCGACAGCCCTCGGCCTTGCCGCGGAGGGAGCAAACCTCGCGCTCTGCGCCCGCAATGCGGAAGCGCTCAACGAAGTCGCCGAAGAGGCGCGGAGCAGATATGGAGTCG
>DASYYO010000140.1:0-3974 GCA_035933805.1 Acidobacteriaceae bacterium
ACCGGCTTCCGGCCAGGCGGCGGCCGCCTCAAAAACGGCAGGTAAGCTCCGATTTACAGCCGTTCGCCGGGACCTACAAATCCCGCCGCCACACAGAGTGCCGCCACATCTCCGATCCTCTCGCCAAGCTCACTCAGCACAATCTCACAATCCCTCGCCGCCTGCGGTAGCGCTTCGCGCTCCACCTCCTTGCGCATCGGAGCCAGGAGCGGCTCCCCGATTCTCGCTGCGAGGCTGCCCAGCACTATGCGTTGGGGGTTGAGCAGGTCGATCAGGATAGCGATGGCTTGACCAAGCTTCTTGCCTGAGAGTTCCAACACCCTGCGGGCAAGCGCATCTCCGGCATGCGCCGCCTCAACGACATCCTTGGCGGTCAGCGTGCCTTGCGCTGCCAGCCGCTCTCTCAATACACTGCGCGCACCACCCGCGGCCGGTTTGGCGGCCATGCTGATTGCCAGCCGTGCCATGCCTCCGCCGCTCGCCCAGCCTTCTACCGACCCCGCTTTACCGTAGCCCACAGGTCCGCTCCGCGTCAGCCGGACGTGGCCGATCTCGCCCGCGCTGTCTTCTGCCCCGTGGTATATTTCACCGTTGAGAATAATCCCTGCGCCAAGCCCCGTTCCCAGCGTGAGAAAAACCATGTGCTTCACGCCGCGGCCGGCCCCATAGCGGTGTTCCGCAACCGCGCCGGCATTTGCGTCGTTCTCTACCAGGCACGGCGCGTGAAAGGCATCCTCAAGAATCTTCCGGATCGGCACGTCCACCCATGTCGCCATATTGGGTGGCGCCTGGATGACGCCGTGAACGCGATCGAGCGGGCTTCCGCAGCTCACGCCGATGGCGGCAATCTCACCGGACCCGCATGCATTCCTCTTGAGGAGCTTCCGGATCGCCTGGAGAATGGCATCGACCCCGCGCGTCGGACCCTCCTCGGGCAGTGTAGGAAACTCGATTCTCTCCAGACAGACAGGCAGGCTGCTGGAAATCACGACTGCGGTCTTCGTGCCGCCCAGATCCACACCGATATACGTCTTGCTCACCTTAGGATTCCCTCTCCTCTGGTCACCGTATGGGGCTCGCACACGCCCCCATGGGAGTATAGACGCTCTTGGCACTTGAATGCTGAGAACGAACTACGCACGGAACAGGCACAAACACTGTGACATAACTCCGGAAAGCGGCGCCCAGCCCGCGGCTCGGGAGATTCTCTGCCGCAGTTGCATTGAGGGAGTAAAGACGGAAGGAGAATGTAGCAAATAAAGGTACAGAAATGCATTACCTAGGGTCAGGGGGTGTTACGTCTTTCGCGTCTTGCGTCGCATGAAGGTTACCCGCATACTATACAAAAGTAAGTCGTAAATGTGACCTAGATAAGTCTCATACGAGGCTCGCGATGTCCAGAATCTCCCCCATATTCCTGGTCCGCCTTGCACAATTTCTGCCCCTGGAGCTCGCGTGAGCCCGCGCCGTAAGCACGGCGGAGGCAGGCCCCGCTCCTCTGACTCTGTCCTCAACCTCGCTGAGCGCTGGGGTATCTCGGAAAAAGCTGCCCGCCGCCTCAAAGCGAGAAATCTTCCCGAGGAAGCCATGGCCATCCTTGTGGCGGAGAGCAAACGCTATCGCGCCGCACAATTGCGCCATATCGCCTCCCACGGAAAGTACACCGGAGGACTCAAAGCGCTGGGCATGCGCAGCCGCATCCCCGGCTGTCAAATCTCCGGAGGAGCCGCATGAAAATCGCGCTTGCAGCCGCTCGCCGGGAACATATGCAGGCCCGCGCCCGCGAACGCTTCGGCCTGGAGATCGGCAGGATCGACCGGCGCGCTCTGGTTCGCAAAGTCCAGACCGGCGATATTCGGTTTGCCCGCAAGCTCACCAACTCACGCACCGTGGTGGTGGCCGAGCATGCCGGGAGAGAAATCACCTTTGTCTATTGTGGGAGAAGCAAATGCATCTTGACCTTCCTCCCCGACGATGCTCGCGAAACCGCGGCGTGGCGCGAATCTCAAGGCTCTCGGGAGAGGAGGTGAGCTTGTTCGACTGCGGCGCCGCATCGCCTTCGAGCGTCGAAGCGGAGATCGCCGCTCTCGGCGCCATTCTGCTCGATAACTCCCATTATCAGCACGCTGCCGGCTCGCTCTGCGCAAGCGACTTCTCACTTGACTCGCATCGCCGCGTCTTCGCCTGCATGGGCGAGCTGCTTGGGCAGGGGCGAGCAGTCGATCTCGTCACTCTTGCCGAAGAGCTCAAGCGGTCTAAGGAAATTGGCGCGGTGGGAGGGGTGGCCTATCTTGCCCGGTTGACCGAAGGGTTGCCCCGGCTCGCCTCGATCGGTGAGTATCTTCGCATCATCAAGGAGAAGTCTCTCCTTCGCCAGGCCATTGGGGCAGCGAGCCGGATCGCTGCCGCGGCTGCCGATCAGTCTGATCCGGCGGAAGAGGTCCTGGCGGAAGCCGAGTCCGCCTTCCGCAGCATCGCCGGCCAGGGCGTTGCCGCAGGTCTGGAATCGGTGGCCGAATATGTGCAGGCTGCCCATCCGCGCATCGATTCTATCTTCGAGCGCAATGCCAGGCTCACCGGCATCCCCTCCGGCTTTGCTGCGCTCGACGCCCTGACTGCGGGCTTTCAGCCGCAGGAGTTGACTATCCTGGGCGCACGCCCGTCGATCGGCAAAACGGCGCTCGCCGGCAACATCGCCGAGCATGCCGCGCTCCTCGGCCGGACCGTCGCATTCTTCTCCCTCGAAATGCCCAGGAGCGCGCTGATCGATCGCATGTGCTGCGCCCGCGGCCGGGTTTCCTTGCAGGAGCATCGTCACGGCCGGCTGACCCAGGTGCAGAAGAACTACTTTCTCCGGGCGCTCGCCGATCTCACCGAGGCGCCGCTCTATATCGACGACCAGCCCGGTCAAAGCCCTTGGGCGATCGAAGCCAAAGCAGCACGCCTCAAATCGCAGAAGGGTCTCGACCTCGTCCTGGTGGACTACCTTGGATTGATGAATGGGGAGTCGCGCCGGAACGGCGCATATGAGAATCGCGAGCAGATCGTCGCTGGAATCAGCCGCTCCATGAAGGCCATGGCCAAGCGGTTGGATGTCCCTGTCGTGCTGCTCTCGCAGCTCAACCGCGAGCTGCATAAGCGGACCGACAAGCGCCCCGTCCTCTCCGACCTGCGCGAGTCAGGCGCAATCGAGCAGGACGCGGACCTGGTCCTCTTTCTGCATCGTGAAGAGTACTACAATCGCGAAGATCCGAGTCTCCTCGGCAAGGCGGAACTCATCATCGCCAAGGCGAGGAATGGACCCCTCGGCACCGTGGACCTGCACTATGACGCACAGACCTGCAGATTCGCAAGCGCGAATGACTCCCGCTGGTGAAGATGCAACTCGGGGCCCCCGGATCAGGCGGCCTCATCCGCGCCCGCTGAAGCGCCGCCCCATTCCCAAACGTCCGCCCATCCGGATAGGCCCATCCTCTCCATCCAGTTCGTCGGACTTCTGCTGCCAGCGAATCGCTGCGGAGCCCAGATCCAACCCTCTCACCGCGTCTTCCAGTCGCACCTCGCGCGGCTTGTCCGACTGCTGAATGAAGGAGTAGACCGCATACCTCGTCTCATCGGCCACATCGTCCAGCGGATCCCCCGCCACCTTCCGGATATCTCCCGGACGCGTCTCATCGTGCATCCGCGTGCGGATCGCCTCGAAGCTCTTCGGGCAGACATCCGTCATCTCGAACTCGCCGGTGCGCAGCATCCGGTAGAGAAGCTGCCAGCCGCCCTGCCGATCGTTCGAAGCTCTCTGGCAAACGACTTCCCAGGGTTCCAGCACATCGTTGATCTGGTCGGCAATCGTGTGCCCGTCGCCGATCTCTTTGAAGTTCGCCGGGTCCAGGTAAGCTGCGACAATCCTCCGCCGATGTCCATCTACGCCTGGCTTGATAAATGCCTCGACCACCATCTGCGCCAGCTCATAGGCG
>DASYYO010000239.1:0-14822 GCA_035933805.1 Acidobacteriaceae bacterium
CACCGCAGGAATTCCGCGCTCGAGGAACGCCTCGGTCACCAGCAGGCTCGATATCCGCTCCCCGTAGCTGACCACCATGTCATTGGTTCGGGGCGTCAGCTCGCCAACTGCGGAGAGCCCCCGCAAGATCTCATCCAGAGCCTCGAAGTGCTCATGCACAGCCGGCTCGAACTGCCGCAGCCGGGCGGGAGAGAGCAGCTTGCCGGCCGTGTCCAGGTGCCTCTGCCGCAGGCGGGAGCTGATCTCCAGCGCACCGCCCCGATCCCCACACCCGGCAGCCTTGGCCGCGGCCAGGAGCTGGTCCGTCACCTTGGACATCGCGCTGACCACAACCACCGGCCGCTGATCGCCCTGAATGCGTCCCTGAACGATACTCGCAGTCCGCCCGATCGCCTCAGCGTCCTGCACCGAAGTGCCGCCAAACTTCATGACAACGAGCTTCATGCCGAAACTGCCAACGGATGCAGCCTGTTGTCCTCGGAGGATAGCCCGCCCAGCGGGGTAAGGGCTCCCATCGACGCCAGCAACTCGGCGTTGAGCAGGGCGGCGCCCGCGGCCCCGCGAATCGTGTTATGGGAGAGCACGGTGAACTTCCAGTCCAGGAGGCTGCAGGGGCGCAAACGGCCTACCGTGGCAGCCATTCCCTGCCCGCGCATGCGGTCCAGACGCGGTTGAGGACGGTCTTCCCCGAAGGCAAACTCTACCGGCTGCGCAGGCGCCGTAGGCAACGACACCCCGCTCAACGGAGCAAACTCGTTCCATGCCGCCAGAATCTGCTCGCGCGTTGCCTTCTCCGTCAGACGGATGCTCACACTCTCGGTATGGCCGTCTTCGACGGGCACTCGGTTGCAATGCGCCGTCACCTTGGCATTCAAGGGCTCAACCTGGTTTCCTTCGAGCCGTCCCAGAAGCCTCAGCGTCTCAGCCTCAAGCTTCTCTTCTTCGCCTTTGATATAGGGGACCACATTGCCCAGGATGTCCAGCGAGGGAACCCCGGGATAGCCCGCGCCGCTGACCGCTTGCATGGTGCTTACGAAAACGCTCTCCAGGCCAAAACGCTCAGCCAGGGGCTTCAGCGCCAGAACCAGGCCAATTGCGCTGCAATTCGGGTTGGTGACGATGTACCCTCCCGAGTTTTTCCGCCAGCTCTGCGTCTCCAACAGGCTGAGGTGCTCCCGATTGACTTCGGGAATCACCAGCGGAACATCCGCCTGCATGCGAAAGGCGCTCGAATTCGAGATCACCGCACAACCCGCCGCGGCGAACTGAGGCTCCATCTCTCGCGCAATGTCCGCGTCGAGGGCGGCAAAGATAATCCTGGGCGCGCCGTCGGGAACGGCGGGAGAGACCGTCAATTCGGCAATCCGCTTCGGCAGCGGGGTGTCCAGCTTCCAGCGAACCGCTTCTCCGTACTTTTTGCCGCTGGACCTGTCGCTTGCGGCCAGCCAGGAGACCTCAAACCAGGGGTGCTTCTCAAGCAATTGAATAAAGCGCTGACCTACAGTTCCAGTCGCGCCCAGGATGCCAATCTTTTGTCGTATCTGCATTGGAGTCAGTTCAAATTTTAGAACATTTTGGCCGATTTAGAGCATTTTCAATGAATGGCGCGCGCCCAGGTCCTGGGCCGCTGGAGAAACTATGGTTTGTCAAACGTGAAATCAACAGTCGCTGTCTGGTTTGGCGAGACCGTCACCGTCTGCTCTTTTGCGCCCAGCTTCTCCTGATCGGCAGCCAGCGTATACCTACCCGGAGGCAGCCCGCGGATGACGTAATGTCCCTGGTCATCGCTGACCGAATAAAAAGGATTGTCCGCGACATTGATGAAGGCCTCCATCCACGGATGAACGCTGCAGCGGAGCGCGATCATCGTCTCGGGCTTTTTGAATGTCTGCTGCACCGGACGTCCATTCGGGCCCTGGGTCGCGTCGCTCGGCGGATTGCCGCCTGCTCCAGGCTGCACATTGACGTCGTGCATGGTCGGATCGCTGTTGCGGACCTCCACTGGCTGGCCCACCATCACCCCGATCACATGCGGCTCATACACGCAGCCCTTCTGGTCGACCACCACCGGCGCAGCCGGCGGCGCATACCTCTGATTGCCCAGGCCTGCCTTCACGTACACGAAGACATTGGCCATCTTGCCGTTGTTCACTACATATTGCTCGGAGAGGTGAGGCTGCGCAGGGCCGCCTTGCACACAGCCGGGGTCCTGCGATACGTCGATCGGAACGCGCTTGGGGGCAGGCCCGGTGAAATGGATCGTGCCTTCGATCGACCCGGAGCCCGCCCGGTCCGCTGTCGCCTGGTTCTCGCCCGCTGCGCTGTTCTGCCCTGGCTTCCTGCAGCCTGAAAAGGCCAAACACATCACCATCGCCATCAAGACGGCTGCTGATCTCTTCATCCCTGCTCCCCGCAAAGGCCGCCGCGACGGTTCATCAAAATCGCCTGCCGTTGCTCGCCGCCTGCGCAAAATGAACGCTCTTTCAGAGCGCCGCAATCACAGCGTCCGCAAAGGCCTTCGTTCCGCTGGAGCCGCCTACGTCGCGAGTCAGCGTCTTGCGCGCGCGATAGACGCCTTCCAAAGCGGCCTGCACGCGGTCCGCAGCCGCCTCTTCATCGATATGCCGGAGCATCAGAATGGACGACTGCAGCAGGGCCGTGGGATTCGCCAGGTCTTTGCCGGCGATGTCCGGCGCCGAGCCGTGCACCGCCTCAAAGATCGCGCATTCGGCTCCGTAGTTGGCTCCCGGCACCAGGCCCAGCCCTCCCACAAACGCAGCACACAAGTCGCTCACGATATCCCCGTAGAGATTCTCCATGAGCAGGGTGTCGTATTGGTAGGGGTTCATCACCAGCTGCATGCAGGCATTATCGATAATGTGTTCGCCGTAGGTGATCTCAGGAAAACTCCGGGCTACCTCACGCGCGCAGCGCAAGAACAAGCCGTCGGACATCTTCATGATGTTTGCTTTATGGATCGCGTGAATCTTTCGCCGCTTGTGTTTGCGTGCGTACTCGAAGGCGAACTTGGAGATGCGCGTCGACCCCTTCTCGGTAATCACCTTGAGCGACTCGACCACACCTGGAACGACCTCATGCTCCAGGCCGACGTATTCTCCTTCGGTATTTTCCCGAACGATGATCAGGTCCACGTCCGGATAACGGGTCTCCAACCCGGGCAGATTCTTGATCGGTCGAAAGTTTGCGAACAGCTCGAATTTCTTCCGGAGCGTGACATTGATCGAGGGAAACCCGCCGGCAATCGGCGTGGTCACCGGGCCCTTCAACGCCAGCCGGTTGCGCTCGATGGAAGCATACAAGTCCTGGGGTATGTACTCCTGGTATCGCTCGAAAGCCTCTGCTCCAGCCAGGAAAGGCTCCCACACAAATTTGAAGCCGCCCATCCCGGCAACTGCTTCCAGAATGCGGACGACCGCATCCGTCACCTCCGGCCCGATGCCATCGCCTGCAATCAACGTGACCGTATGCGTTCGAATCGACTCCGCCAGATTCACTCGAATTTCTCTCCTGTAGGTTCGGGTGCGGCGCTCAAGCAAAGCGCGGGCTCAGGACTATTTCTTCTTGATCTTTGCCCCGTCGCGGTTGCTCAAAAGCTGTTCCAGCTCCTGTTTGAACTCGCGCACGTCTTTGAAGTCGCGATAGACGCTGGCAAACCGGATATAAGCCACCGTATCGATGTTCTTGAGGCGGTCCATGATCAACCCGCCAATCTCGCTGGTCGTGCGCTCCCGTTCCGGCGAGTCGACAAGGTAGCGCTCGGTATCGTCGACAATGGCCTCCAGCTTCGCCGCCGAAACAGGCCGCTTCTCACAAGCCCGGAGTAATCCGCTGAGTACTTTCTGCCGCTCAAATTTCTCCCGGCGGCCATCCTTCTTTACCACCATGTAAGGGATCTCGTCGATTCGCTCGTAGGTGGTAAAGCGCTTGTTGCACCGCTCACATTCACGCCGGCGGCGGATCGAGTCGGCCTCCTTGCTCTCGCGGGAATCCACCACACGATCCTGCGCGAAGCCGCAGTAGGGACATTTCATCGGATACCGTAAATTCTATAGCAACTGAAAGCCGCCGGGATTTCGCCTGCAACCTCGCATAGAGGAAAGATCTACCACTTTCCGGTGGATAGGGCAGGAAGACATTCCGAACGGAGGCACATTCCGCGCGAGGCTATTCTCCGGCTGCAGGGCGGCCGGCCCACTTCTGCCACATCGCCGGATCCGCCAGCATTTTGATGAAAACGCCGCCGACAACCGACCGCGCGCGGAAGCCCACAACTCTGGCAGTCTTCGTGTCATACCAGTCGGTCATCGGAACACGGTCCGTGGTCTCGTCCAAAAATTTGAATACGGGATGCACCATGGATTCAAACTGTTGCCGGCTCCCGGCCATGGTTGCAGTCCAGATCGTCCAATCCAGCTTGGTATAAACTGCACGATTGTCCAGCGGGAGCCCGTATTCGTTGATCTTTCCCTCGTAGAACGCGACTTCCGTCGCCGCGATCCGGGCTGGAAAAAGATGAAGTCCAAGAATGGAGTCCCAGACCAGGTTGTATTTCTGACTCCACGTTCCCGGCTTGTCGAACGCCAGCCGGAAATGATCGCCGTCGTTGGCAAGGTCCACCCATTGGGCCGCCATCGCCTGGGCGGCGGCCCGGTATTGCTCAGACTCGGCTTTGAACCCGAGCTTTCCTGCCAGCTCGGCATAGGCTCCGAGCGCCTCCGTCGCCTTGATCGAGAGGTTGGCGTTATGCGCCAGATGCCCGGCAAAATCGTCCGTGCAGAGCTGGTTTTCCGGATCCATTCCTTTTGATCTCAAGTAGGCGGCCCACTTGGCCAGCAGCGGCCAATAACGCCTGGAGAACTCGGCATTCCCCTCGGCATGGGCCAGGGCATCCATCAGGATCAGGATGTTGCCGGACTCCTCGACCGGCATCTGGTTCTCCTCCGTCTCCTCGCCTCCGCCGTACTGTTGTCCGTCGGCAAGCGGGTACACACCCAGGTCATGCGGAGCAAAAGGAAACTTCCATCGCGGCGAATTGGCGTAGCGGAGCACCGGCTCCAACTGCGCTTCGACGAGCTTCGGATTCACCAGCAGAAATAGCGGCGCGGAAGGATAGATCACATCCACCGTGGAAATCGAGCCGTTGCTGAAGTTCTCCTTGGGCATGAAGAAGGGCACGCCGTTCGGATCTTCGACCAGCTTGTGTGCCGCGATCGCCTGCCCGTAGGCCAGGGTTGCAATCGCCGCATACTCCGGGCCGCCTGCGCGCACCAGGTCCGACTTCATTTCGGTATCGAATCTCACCGACCGCGCCTCGAGCGCGGCGTAGTCCTTCTCCGCCTGCTCCAGCATGGCGGCAAATGTCGGGAACTGCTTCCTCCAGTAAGGCAGCAGTTTGGTTTGCATGTACTCGATGGAGTCAATATCGTCGTAGGCCAACAGGATGTGGCGCGAAACCGGCGATGCGCCCACCTTTCCCAGCGGAAGACTTACGCTGAGCGCCGGGGCCGCCGGATGGCGGCTTTGCGGCGTGCGGGGTGCGCCCAGGTCGTCCTCTGCCGGAAGCTCCCCGGTCTTTAGAAATTCATCCCGGTATCCCTGGTTTCCTGCTGCCGTTTGGACGTTGCTTTCGCTGGTTGGCGCCGCAAGATAGAACCATCCCCAATTGATGCGTACATCATCGCCAAACCGCTGCAGGATTGGCTGATTGCTGGTGCCCACGCGCAGCACATCCAGCCCCTTCAGCTTGCCGCGCGACCACACGACCGCTTCGCCGGGATCATTCGTCGCCAGGGTACCGGCGGCATCCAGATAAATCGTCACGTCGTGCTCCCGCCCGTCGCGGGACTTCAGCTCCCATGTCAAATAGGTCACTGGCCGCGCCAGCTCTTCCAGATCGCCGGGGAGGGCAGGATTCAGAAACGTCAGCCGCAGTTCGATCTCCGGGCTCTTCATGGTCACCAGGGTGCGGGTCGGCGTTACCTCCTGGCTCGCCTCTTCCATTGCCGGGATATCTCTGTTTGCATGGCCAAGGAAACGGTAGGCGTGTCCATCCACGCGCACAAATCCATTCAAGGCCTGGACCGCATGCGTCCAATGCCGGGTGTCGTCCTGCGCGAGATTGTCCGCCATGGACCAGACGCTGAAGTAGGGGTCGTGGATCGCCAGCGGCGTGGCTGGCGGACGAAGCCGAGCCGGGGCAGGCTCCGGCTGCTGAGCGAACGCGCCGCTGAGGAGAATCGCCGTGAAGAAAACCATCATGCAGCCGCGGGAGGAGCGGGAGAAGAGAGAGACTGTGAACATGGGTCCTGGACGGTGCAAATAGAGTAGATCCACTGTAACCGATTACAGCAGTCTGCAGCGGTCAGCTCCCACGCTTGTTCATCCGGGGCGCACTCCCGCCGCCAGACCTCGCTGGTCGCCGCCGTCGTGACCGGTCTCTTCTTCTTCCGCCAGGTGCTCGGACTCCTCAGAGACCTTCTTGAGTGAGACATGTTCGATGCGCGCCCAGATCAGGCCCAACGGAATCACCGACATGAAACTCACAATCAGCAGCATCGCTCCGCACCCCAGGGCAGGCTCATACTGCACATGAAAGAGCCCTTGCATCACCTTCGAGGTGGCGAAGATCTGAGTAAACCATCCGATCACCGGCAATTGAACGACCGAGCCGGCCATGCTCGCCGCCATCAAAACCAGGCTGCGCGCCACGGTCATCGACGAGAGCTCCGGGGAGAGCACGAAGGCGCGCAACGTCTCGACGTACGCGACGGTAATCATTCCCCACATCGCGAGGGAGACGATTACCGCCAGGACAAGATCGCGCCCGCTTTGGATCGCGTTCAGCCCATCGCGGAAGGCGCGAATCTTGTTCCCTGCCGAGTGGCCCAGCCTGGGAGAGATTGCCCCGAAAGCTCTCTCGGCCAGAAGCGCGGCCGCATTACCTTGCAGCCGAACCCAGAGCGCCATCGCTCCAAGAATCACGGTGCCTGCCAGGCCCATCAGCGCCGAACGCTGCAGAGCCTCATGATGGGGCAGCGTCGCTCGATCCGGAGCCAGCAGCAGCGCGCAGGAGAAGATGAGCGCCATGGCCCCGGCGTCGAACATGCGCTCCACAGTGTACACGGCGATCTGCGAGCTGAGCTCCAGTTGAGTCCGCTTGGCGACCAGGTACGGCCGGACCAGATCCGCGAGCCGGCCAAAGAGCGCGACAGCGGTAAAGCCAATGACCTGCGAACCCAGCAGCGAGAGCGATCTCACCTTCTTTTGCGGCTTTAGGAAAATCGCCCAGCGCACCGCCCGCAACCCATACCCGAGCCAGATCATCGCGGTCGCGATGGCAATGCGAATCCAGTTCACGTGCTGCATCTGATCGCGAAAGACACCCCATTCAAAGGTGCTGTGCCCGCGCACCCAGAGCGCCAGGGCGACCAACAGCGCGACCGCTATCAGATATCCAATCCACTGATTCTTCTTCAAAGGCTCTCCAGTTGGCCGCGGAGGCAATCCGCACATCAAGCAGCGGACGGCTGTCATCTTTCATCCCGGTCGTCCTGGATCGTGAAGGAAACTCCCTGCAGGAGACAGACCGCTCGGGGAAACTCGAAGTTCACGTTGGCCGCCGGGTGCCGTAAGAACTCCCCACTCACAAGACCACAGCGACGCCATACTCGCTATACAACCTTCCTGTTGTTCCGGCGGTAAGCGCGATAGAAAACTGAACCTGGGCAGATACAACATCGGCCGAGATGATCGCGGCGATTCGCGGGAAAAGCGAAGCAAGAAAACCTGACGCTTCACTCCGCTGAATGGGATGCGCCGCCATGTGCAACAGTTGACGGGAAAGCCGCTTTCCCCTCTTTACGGCGATTGAATTCGCGGATCACGCGCGCAACATAACGCTCAGTCTCAGCATACGGAGGCACTCCATGGTATTTGTCCACGGCTGCCGGACCCGCGTTGTAGGCGGCCAGGGCGAGCGCCATGTTGTCGTGGTATCGGGTCAACAGCACATCGAGATAGGCCGTTCCTCCGCCGATATTCTGGTCCGGAGAAAAGCTGTCCTCAACCCCCAGCTTTGCCGCAGTCCGGGGCATGAGCTGCATCAGGCCCTGAGCGCCGGCGCGGCTGACAGCCCGTGCGTTCCCGCCGCTCTCCGCGCGCACTACGCTCGCCAACAGATCCAGGTCCACGTTGTGTTCGGAGCCGGCGCGCGCCATCAGCTGGTTCAGATCCACGCGGCTGGGCGGCGTCTTACTGCCTGCCGGCTGCCGCTCCGCAGGGGCGGCGTCAGGAATCGTCTCGACGGAAGCTATCTGCGCAGCGTCCACCTCAAGAAAGCTATCCGCGGCCGGGCCGGTGTAGAGGCGTACCCTGCCATCCATTTGCTGTTGATGGTCGCAGACCAGGTCAAATCCATTTTTGAGCGTGATACGCTCCGCCGCTCGCGATGGCAACGCCATCGAAGCCGAAAGAATCGCCAATCCGGCCGCGATCCAGCCTGGAGACATACGCCTCGACGAAGCTCTCGCCGGACTCCCCGCTCGACGGGGCGGCCCGCTCGAATAAGAGCGGCGCGCACCGGTGGCGCTGGAGGTGCACGGCAAGAGGAACTTATTCATTGCACCCACTCGAGCATTGTATCTTCGCCCTCCGGCGCTTCCTCGCGCACCCCGGAACTTTCCAGACCGTCGACCGGGGCGGGCTGTACGAGGACGCTCTCAATCACCCGGGCAACCCCGTCTTCGTCGTTGCTCGCCGTGAACTCCCAGCCGCTCTCGCGCGCCAGGGCCACCGTCTCCTCGCTGGCATTGGCCATGACCACTGGTCTGCCGGCATATCTGAGCATCTCGAGATCGTTGAGATTGTCGCCGATCGCCATGATCTCGTCCTGCTGCAGGTTCCAGGCCTGCGCCAGGTGATGGATCGCCGCTCCCTTGGAACAGCCCAGAGGCAGGAGATCCAGAATACTCAGGTCGCGGACCGCATATTCGGTCCGGTGCATAGACATGAGATCCCCAAATCCGCGCGCCTGCAATACCCCTTCGGCCCGCTTCATCTCGATTACCGTGCCGCAGACCATGCCTTGAATGGGCAGCTCCGGCCCGTCGAAGGCCTGCTCAATCGGAGTGACTTCGGTCAGGTAGGGGCGGTTCGCCTCGACCCAGCGCTGGATCAGCCTCTGCAACCGCTCAAGGTTTTCGCTGACCAGGCCGCCGGGGCCCTCGCGATCAAAGGTGAAGACGAGCGTGCCATAGCCGCCCAGCTCCGCGCAGAGCCGCCGCGCAGTCGGCGCGGGCAAAAACTGGCGGGCGATCAGCTCTCCATCGAAACGCCGGATCACCGCGCCGTTGGAGGAGACCATGACGGAAGTGCTCTGAAGGCCTACCTGCGATATCAGCGGCATGGCGTAGGCCTGCCGGCGCCCGGTGGCAATGATGATTTTCACTCCCGCGGCTTCCGCGGCCAGCAGGGCCTCGCAGTTTCGTTGGCTGATCCGCAACCCGGAGGACGGCATGAGCGTGCCGTCGATGTCAATCGCAATAAGGCGGATACTCACCTTCCAAGTCTATCAACCCCGGTTCTCCCATACCTCAAAGGAGGAAATCCCGTATCATCAGCCACATGTTCGTCCGCTGCACCGTATGCCAGGCCGAGATTGCCCAGCAAGCCGCGCAGATGATCTGCGGACGGTGCGCCGCTTCAATGCCGCGCTACGCCGATGCGGCCGCGCCCGCCGAAGAGACTGCCGGCAGCGGAGCGGTCGAAAGAGACCATCGCGGGATCGCTCTCCCGCGGCGTCACATGGTGGGCGGCATCATCACCCCGCAGTAGCCGGATCGAATCAGGCCGCTCTTCTTGCTCCGTCGCCCCCCTCTGCCGCCAGCCGGAGACGCCGCCTCAGTCCCTAAACCGCGATAAGATAAGAGGGTGAGTCAAGCGATAGCGGAGCCTCGAGCCGCGGAAACCGGGGCCGGGATCTCTCCGGTAGAAACCTCAACACGCCCCCGAGTCGGGTTTGTCAGTCTGGGCTGCCCCAAGAATCTCGTCGATAGCGAAGTGATGATGGGACTGCTCGACCGTGCCGGGGCGGAGATGACCAACCGCCCGGAGGCAGCCGATATTCTGGTGGTAAATACCTGTTCCTTCATTGACAAAGCAAAACAGGAATCGGTCGACACCATCCTCGAGATGGCCCGGCATAAGGTCCAGGGCAAGGCGCAACGGCTGATCGTCGCCGGCTGCCTGGTAGAGCGCTACCGCGACGAGATTCGTAAGAATATCCCGGAAGTGGATGCCGTTATCGGCACCGGCGAACTGGAGCAGATCCTCGAAGCGGCAGGTCTGGGCGGGGCGGCCGCGCTGCCCTCCGAGCCTCAACTCTTCAACATCCTCTCCAGCGGCTCGGTGGGCAGGAGCGTCGAGGCTTCCGCCTCACGTCCCGAGGGGAACCTCCGGGAATCCCAGGGCCGTTTTTCCCGGGCCGCCTGGGAGGGCGCCCAGCCCGCGCTTCCCCAGTACCTCTACGACCACACCACGCCGCGCCTGCTCTCCACCGGCGCCACTTCGGCCTATCTCAAGATCGCCGAAGGATGCGATCACCCGTGCAGCTTCTGCGTGATCCCGAACCTCCGTGGAAAGTTCCGATCGCGCCGCTTTGAGTCGGTTGTGGCCGAGGCGGAGCAGCTTGTCGCCAGGGGTGTAGGAGAGATCACGCTGATTGGCCAGGATACGACCTGTTATGGAGAGGACTTCGGCTTGCGCGACGGCTTGGCCCAATTGCTCGATCGGCTGGCCGCAATCCCTGACCTGAAGTGGCTGCGCTTTCTCTACGCTTATCCCAATAGGATTACCAACCGCCTGCTGGACACGATCGCGGCGCATGCAAATATCTGCGACTATCTGGATGTACCCTTGCAGCACGCATCCCCTTCCGTGCTCAAGGCGATGCGGCGCGGCGGCAGTCCCGAGATCTTTCTGAAGATGATCGAGAAAGTCCGCGCCAGGGTTCCCGGCATCGCCGTGCGGACCTCGTTCATCGCCGGATTTCCCGGCGAGACCGACCAGGACTTCCAATTGCTCAGCGATTTCGTGAAAGCAGCAAAGTTTGACTGGCTGGGGGTCTTCAGCTACTCGGATGAAGAAGGGTCGAGTGCCTTTCATCTGGGTGAAAAAGTGCCTCAGAAGACGATTGAAATCCGCCGCCGTGCGTTGATGCGCCTGCAGAAGCCGATCAGCAAGCGATCCCGGTCCGGATTCATCGGCCGCAGCCTCGATCTGCTGGTCGAGGGCGAGTCGGAAGAGACTCCTTTGCTGTGGGAGGGCCGCACTCAGCATCAGGCGCCTGAGATCGACGGCAAGGTTTACATCAATGACTTTGGCCCGGTCGAGCAGTTGGCTCCGGGGCGATTCTATCGCTGCGAGATCACTGACTCCCATGACTACGACCTGGTAGCCAGGATCACCGGGAACTGAAGTTTGGATTAGGAAATGAGCCGAGCTGCGAACAAGCCAAAGATTCTGGGCTGCCCCACTTGTGGGCAGTCCGTCGCCTCGAAGGATCCGGATTTCCCCTTCTGCTCCGACCGGTGCAGAAGAATCGATCTCGGGAAATGGGCAAGCGGGGCATACCGGATCTCCTCTCCTGTGCACGATCCGGAGCTTCTCGAAGATATCGAGGAGATCAGGAGGCGCTCGTCCGGGAATGAATAGCCGGACGGCGACCGATTCCCCGGTCAGGAAGACCCTCTGGGCATGGACTGTCGGGACATGGTTCGGAGTGGGTCTGATGCGGCCCGGCCCGGGCACCTGGGGTTCTGCCGCCGCCGCGTTGCTGTGGCTTCTTGCAGGTGCAACACTGCCTCACTCTCCTCTTCCATTGAGCTTGCTTACCTTGGCCGCGGCTTTTCTCGCGGTTGCCATCGGAGTACCGGCAGCAACCCGGGTCGAGCTAGAGAGCGCCCGGCCTGATCCCGAGCATGTTGTTGTCGATGAGGTAGCCGGCCAGTGGATCGCGCTGATCCACTCTCGCGTAGATTTGAGTCATCTGTTGGCTGCATTCCTTTTATTCCGTTTTTTTGACATCCTCAAACCCTGGCCCGCCCGAAGGCTGGAAAGACTGCCGGCCGGCTGGGGGATCATGTTCGATGATGTAGCCGCGGGAGTGTATGCTTTGCTCGTGGTCCAGGCTTTGCAATACTGGATTGGACGTTAGCGCCATGAGATTCTCCAAGGACCTCCCAATCTCAAACTCCCCTAAGATCGAATCGGCAACCCCGGACGCAGCGCTTCCCGGTGGAGAAATAGAAATTCGCGGTTCACAGCTGGGCGCTTCGCCGCCTCGCCAGCCGCTTGCCGTGGTCGACGGCGTCCCCGTGCCTGTGCTTCTCAGCCGCTCCAATCGGATGATCGTCCGGGTTCCTGAAGAAGCGCAGTCGGGTAAATTCGAGATCCGTCAGAATGGCCGCTCCAGCAATGCGATTCATCTCAAGATCGCCCGGCTTTTAGCCGACAATCTTCATCCCGTCGGCAATCCCGCGGTCGATGCCCAGGGAAATATCTATGCCACCTTCTCCGGACCTCGTGGACAGAAGGTTCCGGTGTCGATCTTCCGGATCGATCCCTCCGGGGATGCACAGCCCTTCGTCTCCGGCATCATGAATGCCACGGGCCTGGCGATGGACTCGCGCGGCCACCTCTATGTCTCCTCTCGCTACGATGGGACCGTCCATCGCGTCTCCCCTGAGGGCGCCACTTCGATCTATGCCGAGGGGATGGGCATTGCCACCGGCATCGCCTTCGATGCTGCGGGAAACCTCTACGTGGGAGACCGCAGCGGGACGATCTTCAAGATCGCTCAGGACCGGCAGATCTTTGTCTTCGCTACGCTGGAGCCGAGCATCGCGGCGTATCATCTGGCCTTTGGCCTGGACGGAACGCTCTTTGTCGCTGCTCCGACGACTTCGAGCTTCGACTCCGTCTATGCGATCGATCAGGACGGAGTTGTGCGGGTGTACTATCGCGGCCTCGGCCGTCCCCAGGGATTGGCGGTGGATCTGGCGGGCAATCTCTACGTCTCCGCCTCCTTCCGCGGCAGACGCGGAATCGTCTCCATCACCCCCTCGGGAGAAGCCTCCCTCGTGCTGGCCGGATCTGGTATCGTAGGGCTGGCTTTTGTGCCCGGCGGGAATACGATCGTGGCCACCAACAATGCGGTCTACGATGTTGCGCTGAGAATCGAAGGGGTGCGGCTCTTTTAGCCGGGCTCTTCACTCGTCAGCCACCCTACGCGGTTCGTCTATTTTCGCCAGGGGTGGGAGCTGTCTGCCGGGATCAAAGTGCCCGCTCGATTCCGAATAAAATACAGGCTATGCATTTCTACCGGAAGAAGCAGGTAGCGAAGTTCTGATGAATTGCGAAATCATTGCCGTCGGTTCGGAACTACTCACTCCCTACCGTCAAGACACGAACTCCCTTTTCCTGACCGAACGGCTCAATCAGTTGGGCATTGCGGTCATCTTCAAGACAATCGTAGGCGATCGCCGGCCGCTATTGACCGGTGCGATCCGCGTGGCCCTGGACCGCGCCGACGTCATCATTACGATGGGAGGGCTCGGCCCGACCGAGGATGACCTCACCCGTCAGTCGGTAGCCGATGCTCTGGGGATCCGCCTGAGGCGAAACCCGGAGATCGTCGGCGCCCTCTACGCGAGATTTGCCGCCCGGCGAACCCAGATGACGGAGAACAACGCCCGCCAGGCCGATGTGCTCGACGGCTCGGTAATTCTTGAGAATGATCGCGGCACGGCTCCCGGCCAATGGCTGGATACGGTCCATGGCCAGCATCGCAAGCTGGTGATTCTTCTGCCGGGCCCCCCTTCTGAAGTGAAGGCCATGTTTGATCTGCAGTGCATGGAACGGCTCCGCGCCATCGCCCCCAAGCGATTGATCGCCAAGCGGGTACTCAAGGCGGCGATGATCGGCGAGTCCCAGGCCGACTCACGCATCGCTCCCATCTACACCCGCTACCACGACGTCGAAACCACGATCTTGGCGCATACCGGAGACATTACGCTCAACCTGAGCTGCACCAAGTCGAGCCTGGAGGCAGCGCAAGAGCGAGTCGAGGATCTGGCGGAAAAAATTGAAGAGGAGCTGGGCGAATTCATTTACTCCTCGCAGGGGGAGTCGCTGGAGCAGATTGTTCTGGACTATCTCGGAATGCACGGCGCAACGCTCGCCGTCGCGGAGAGCTGCACCGGAGGATTGATCTCCCAGCGCCTGACCGGCATCAGTGGCAGCTCGCGCTCTTTTCTTGGCGGCGCGATCGTCTACAGTGATGCATTGAAGACGACTCTGGCCGATGTTCCCGCCTCCATGATTGAAGAGCACGGCGCGGTCAGCCGTGAGGTCGCCGGAGCGCTGGCGGACGGCATCCGGCGGAAAACCTCCGCCACCTTCGGCATAGGAGTGACCGGCATTGCCGGACCTGCGGGCGGCACCGAAGAGAAGCCGGTGGGCCTGGTCTACGTCGCCGTATCCGACGGGAAACAGACGGATGTGGTGGAGAGACGCTTCGGTGGAGAGCGAGAGACCATCCGGTCCTGGGCCAGCCAACAGGCTTTGGACCTGGTGCGCCGCCGTTTGATGTAGTCCGCGGACCCGAAGACCAGATGCTGCCGCCCCAGGGCACATCGCTGTACCCGGGGCGGCGCGCAACGCCGGATCGGCAGACCGGCTGCATGGCTGACCGGTTCGGAGGAGCCTGCCATGTTGCAAGGACGCACCGCCGTCATCACCGGCTC
>DASYYO010000246.1:0-13880 GCA_035933805.1 Acidobacteriaceae bacterium
GGGATTTGAAGGGGAGACATGGCAGTCGGCGATCAAGTGCGCCACGGCCACCGCAAATAGCTGCGTCGATTCGAATCCGTGGAATGCCTGGACGGCTAACTTCATGGCCGGAGCGACGGTGGAAGTAATCAGCGGAGCCGCCAAAGGTCAGACGGCGACGGTCACAAGTAACACGATCTCCGATTACGAGGCCGGAAACACGTCCAATCCGACCCACGGAGTCACGCTTTCCTTTTCCCCGCTCTCCACTCCCATGGCGGATGGCGACTGGCTGATCGTCCGAACCACGATCCCGGGAAATGCTCAAGCCGGATGGTGGACCAGTACCTCGGGCGGTGGTAGCTTATCGACCGACTTCAACGATCTCGCCAGCGACTCGCCCGGCCGCCAGGCGCTGATGCTCTCTGCTTCAGGCAGCGGCCAATCGGCCGGAGTGCAGGAAAACTTCGATTCGTGGTCGGGACGTTCTTTCATTCAATTGAAAGGGACCTATACCCTGGTGTTCAAGGCAAAGGGGATGGGAGGCAATAACTCTCTGAGCCTCAACGTGGTTCGTCTGGCGACATCGCATGGAAATGAGACCTTCCTGAATCAGAATGTTGCCCTCACCAGCGATTGGAAAGATTACAGCTACACCTTCAACGCCAATGAAGACGGCACCTATATCGGGCCGGTTTCCGTAAGCTTTACTGCCTCCGGGTCAAGCGCATATCTGGATGATGTCGAGTTAGACGAAGCGCCCGCGGCGGATAACCCGACCGCATACCGGAACGCGGTTGTAGACACCTTGCGGCAGCTGCAGCCCGGAGTCATCCGCTACATGGATGGTACAGACTTCGGCTCTTCGATCGCCAACGCAGTCGCTCCCCCGTTCGCCCGCCAGCGCGCAGGGGTCAATGGGAGCGCCGAGCAGGACGATGCCCCGATGGGACTTGAGGAGTTCCTGGTACTCTGCCAGGCTGTTGGCGCTGAGCCCTGGTACACGATGGCGGGCGGTGCAACAGTAACCGACATGCAAAACCTGGTTGAGTTCCTTGGAGGAAGTACTTCGACTCCCTTTGGCGCCCAGCGGGCGGCGCTCGGACAAACGGCTCCCTGGACCTCCGTCTTTCCCAAGATACACATCGAACTGGGCAATGAGATGTGGAACTCCGTGATGGCTGGAGAGGCCATCACCGACCCCTACGTCTACGGAAGCCGCGCGGGGCTACTGTTTACGGCGGCTAAAAATTCCCCATCCTATAGCCCGGTGCTTGATCTTGTGATGGGCAGTATTGGAGTAAACGCCTGGTACACGCAGACGGAGATGGCGAATAGCTCAAACTTCGATTCAGTCGACGCTGCGCCTTACTTGTACTACAGCCTGAGCGACTACTCTTCCAACGAGGCAATCTTCGGGCCGATGTTCGCCCAACCCGAGCAAATCGACGAGCCCTCATCAACTTCCGGCAACTACATGGCCCAGCAAGCGGCCGCGGCGGCCGGAGGATCGAGCCCAGTCAATTTGAATGTTTATGAAGTCAATTTGAGCACGGTCGGGGGAACCGCACCGCAAGATACGGTCAATCAGGTTGTCGCAGGCGTCGGAGCTGGCATTACCGTCGCCGATCATATGCTGCTAATGATGCGGGATCTCGGCATCACTACCCAGAATATGTTTGCCCTCAGTGAATATCAGAACAACTTCAACAACTCGGCGACGGGAGCCAGTGAAAGTACCCCCTTGTGGGGCTCCGTCATCGACATGGGGGGCGCGACCAACCTGAAACGGCCCCAGTTCCTTGCCGAAGAGTTGGCCAACAGCGCCATCCTGCCGGCCATGCTGCAGGTGAAGGTTACGGGAGCGAACCCAACGTGGAATCAGCCCCAGAGCGCAAACGACAACCTGACTCCGATCCAACTTGCAAACGCCCATTATCTGCAATCCTTCGCCTTCACCGATGGAACAAAAAACAGCGTGGTGGTTTTCAACCTGAGCCGCAGCGGTTCGCTCCCAGTCACCTTCTCCGGAGCCAATGCGCCCGCCGGCAACGTGACCGTCAGCCAGTTGACCTCGCAAAACCCCACAGATAACAACGAGAACTTACCAGCCGTCAACATAACTCACAACAACCTTAGCGGATTCAACGGGGCCACAGCTTACCAGCTTCCCCCGTTCTCCATGACCGTATTCTCCTGGTCAGGATCCTCTTCGCTTAGCTCCACTTCCACGCAATTGACGGCAAGCCCGACCCAGGGCGCAGCCGGCCAGACGATCACCCTGACGGCAACCGTCTCCTCGCAGTCCTCCTCAACTCCCGGGGGGACCGTGACCTTCCTCGATAACGGCGCGGGCATAGGCGCGGCACAATTGGATGCGAATGGTACGGCCAGCATGACGGCCACCTCGCTGCCAAGCGGAACAAACTCGATCACCGCATCCTATGGCGGCGACTCCGCAAACGCCGGCTCTACCTCATCGGCTGTTGCGGTCACGCTCACCGCCGCCCCGGCCTCATCCAGCACGAGCAACAGTTCCTCCGGCACCAGCACCAGCACCAGCACCAGCTCCCCGAGCACCGGCTCTACCAGCGGAACTTCCACCAGCGGAACTTCGACGAGCGGGACATCCACCAGTGGGACTTCGACAAGCGGGGCTTCCACCAGCGGGACGTCGACAAGCGGAACGTCTACCGGTGCAACTGCTCCGGCTCTGACCTCTACCATCACTACCTTGCATGTCGCTCAGAGCCAAGTCGCCGCCGGGGAGCCTATCAAGATAGTCGTACGCGTGCGGCCGTTGAACGGGGGCGCAATTCCCACTGGAACCGTCACCCTCTCGAAGGGAGGCGCCTCCTGGGGCTCGGCTCCCTTGAACGACAACGGCACAGCCTATCTCCGCCGTAAGATTTACCAGGCGGGCAGTTATGAGATCACTGCCTCTTACAGCGGAAGTACGACAGAGCTGACATCTACATCTACTCCAGCTACGATTACGATCCAGTAGAAGGCGGCTGCACTCTCCGGGTTCTCCATTCCTCGCCGGGCTGCTTCGCCCTTTTGAAGTACCCGGCATCGAAGCCCTTACGACGCGGGACCGCGAGGAGGGACAACAGCTCCCTTGGAATGCGGAATCTATTTATCCAGGCCCTCATTGCGGAGCGTCATCGACAGTATCTTTGCGTTGATGATGAGAAAGCGGACGATCTGCCAGGGAAGAAAGGTGCGCAGGAACAAAGTTGCCCTTGTCGGCGTTGTGGCATACTCCCATAGCGCTCGATGCGGCCGCATTTTCAGATGTTTCCCTGTCTGCTCGGTCATAGTCACTCCGGTATCCAGGCCCACCCGGGGCGCAATCGCGCTTTGTACATAAAAAGGTAGTGCAGGAGAAGCTTCACCCAATGGCCTGCGAGACCGATTTCGCCCATCGTGTAGTCGAGGTTGCGGCCATGCTCCGGATAACGCTCGTAGTTGGGGACGATTGGAAGAACGGTCATCGTCGCCGCGGTGCCGTGCAAGAGATCGGCGCCCGCTGACGCCACGCAGGCCGCGCCCAACTCGGCCATCGAAGCGGTATGCATCGGGCGGCCTTTGCCGCGGACGATGTCGGCGATGCTATGCGCCACCGTCTTGCCGATCGTCGCGGAAGGCATGCCCGTCCGTGGAGGAGCGGCAAAGATAGGGGTTCCGCGCTTGCTGACGTGCGGCTCCGAGATGGCGTGAGGCGGGGCGAAGGCGATGCCGGCGGCAAAGACATTCGGATAGAGAGGAGTCTGATACGTTCGCGGCCAATCGGAGGCCAGCCATTGTTCGTAGGGTTTTGCCTCGTAGTTGGCATCCACCCTCATGAATCCGTTCGGGGCGAAGAGGCGCGCCGTGATGTCCTCTCCTTGCCGGTCGTAAGCCTTGAGGCCCACCCCGGAAAACGGCGGCAGCAGCATCGCCATGTCAAAGGAGAGATCTTTCTCGTCGCCTTCCAGGGTCTCGTAATAGAGGCGCCCTTGCTCCAGCCTCCTCACGTGAGAACGAATGATCCAGTCAATCTCTCGCTCGGCAAAGAGCGATTCCGTGAAGATATTCGTCGGGGTAACGTACCCGTTGCGCCGGATATGAGCGCCTCCCATACCGAAGTCGCCCAACTCGTATTCATTCGAGAGATAGATGACATCTGCCTGAGCGCGGACCCCGTGACGGCGCAGCTCAAACTCGAGGTTCACAATGAATTCAAAAGCAGCCCCCTCGCAGGTGCATGTGCCGTGACCTGTACCGACTACAAAGCGCCTGCGCTCCCCGCGCTTCATGCGTTCCACATTTTCAAGAAAGACGCGTGCGGTTTCGGCAGCGTGGTCTGCCGTACAGACGGAGTAGCTTTGCTTTCCGGGGCCCAGGCCCTCCGTGGCCTCGAAGTTCAGTTTTGGCCCGGTCGCGTTGATCAGGAAGTCATAAGAAAGCTCTTCCCGCCGGCCCATACTGGCATCCAGCGTGGACTCGACCTCAACATACGGCTTCGGGTCGGATGGCTTGCCTTCAGGATGGAGGGCCAGCGCACGTGATTGCATAAACTGGATGCCATGCCGGCGATAAATGGGAGCCAGCGGAATAACAACCTTCTCGGGACTCATCCGTCCTACCCCGACCCAGATGTTCGAGGGCAGCCAGTTGTAGTCCGGCTTTGGACAAACCACGACAATCTCGTCGTCCTTGCCAAGCCACCTGCGAAGGAATGCAGCCGCCGTATGTCCCGATACCCCTGCCCCGAGTACGACAATCCGTGCCATCGCCATGCACCCCCGGTCTCTGCTGATCGGCGAATTTGCGAGAGACCTGGCTGGGCCATCCTGCGGAGACAATCGAATCCCGCTCCGCGGGGCTGTCCTCCGCGTGAAAAGAGATTAGCCCCACGGGGAATAGTGAGCTGTGATGCGGGTCACCCTTCTGGGTGAGAGACGGAGAGTTTATGGACTGAAATGAAAGGCGATCTGGTTTTCGGGATGGCCACGGCGCAACTTTGGCTGGGGGAGTCCGCTGGCCGTCCAGCGCCGGTCACGGTCTGCGCTCCCGCAAGTTACCGGTCGGCGTCAAAGCGGGATAGAATTGGAGAGTTCAGCGGCAATCGATGTCCTTCTTCGGCGCAGGGCGCTTCATTGCGCAGGCGAGCTGTGCCTGTCGAGCGTCTCGCCGATATTTTGCAACAATGCGTTCACTTCTCCATCAACGCTATCCGAGTTGCGGACGACCAACATATAGTGGTCCATATAGATCGGCACGCCATTGAGAGGGACTGCCAAAGCAACCGCGATCACCGAGGCATTGCTGTCCGCGGAGTCGCCGACCAGCTTCAATGTCGTGATGTAGAGACCCAACTGGGCGTCGGCCATCTTATCGACGATGCACCCATGACGGAGCATCACTGCGGACTTGAGGCCGTAAAGGAAGAGGCTCACGCTGCTATCGGTCGCGCTGGCATCCGCGGACTGTTCTGCCTGGACGAACAAGGGTAATTGGCAGGATGGCGATTTAGCTTCGGCGGACGCGATGCCCCCCGCCAGAAGAACAAACAGCAGCAAAATGGATTTCACCGTGGCTCCAGGCAAGCGGTACAGATAACAGTGAATTCATCCTAGGCCACTGGATCGCTCCACACCTCTCCCCGAAAGACGCAGGGCCGCTCACATTTATCTGCCATCGGTCGGTTATCTTGACGTCCAAACATTTTTTCGAATAGGCCGGCAGGGACTCGAACGGGTCAACGCCTATTTCCAGGCTCCCAGCGGCCGCAAACCCGGAGAAAACCGGCAGAGAGCCCGATCTCTCGCCAGTTCTAACGACAAGACCCTTTGATCCTGGCAGTAAACCCGAAACCAAACCATCCGTGAGGTTACGGGAGGGTGGGGCGTTTTGCCGAAATCGGATGGAGGGAGTGCCTCTCCAGTCCCTATGTCGCCGGGCGATAACCCCTGATTTTCCGTTTGGAATCCGTCGAAGCTGGTCTATCATCACAGGGAGCGCTCTCCCCCCAATTCCTTTTTTTTGCGGTTCGCGAGACGAGCGCTCTTTTGATGTTTTTGGCACCACGGGCCCCACCGATCCACCGGTTCATCTGAAAGCTTCACCAAGAGTGGATTCGTAACTGCGGGCATCTCTAATGAGGCATTCAGAATTCCAAAAGATGGAGGGCTAAATCTCATGAAATCTATACTCGGTCCTGGCATGGTTGCCGGGCTGTCCCTGGTCCTTGCTGTATCCGCGATGGGTCAAAATCAGTCCCCGGCGAGTCAAACGCAATCCACTGCTGGTCAAGCTGCGAGCAGCGCACCCAATCACCCTTCCAACCTCTCCGCTCCGTCGCACGGCACCAGCCCGGAGTCAACCTATCAATACGACTTCATTTCCAAGCACTATGTCTGGAGCAACAAGCCGCTGCGCTCAACGGCCAGCAAGATCTGCCAGACGATGAAAGACCACGCCTTTGCTGAGAGCCAGTACGCGATCAACAACGACCAGGACTGGAACTCATGCCTCGACACTCAGATTCGGAGCATCGGCTATATGCGCTGGCTTGCCAATGACGGTCTCAAGCCGTATTCCAAAAATCGGAGCCAGGCCAGAGCCTACCTCCAGAAGACCTACACCATGGGGAATTGGGGAAGCTATAGCTTTGCTGAGCTGAGAGAGGCCTTCAAGGCCACGCTTGGGCAGCATCAGTGAGGGTTCCGATCCTCAGGTAGGGTCTGAGAGGCCGCTATTCGGCCTCGTTGTTGTGGCATGAATCCATTCGGCGGAGGCTTCCACTCACGGTCGACGTGGAAGCCGGCATCCACGAGCAAAACCGCCGGGCGCCCGAGTAGAACTTGAGCTTTGCTCCCCCTCCGACGCTCGCATGGTTGCCCAAGGCCTGGTTCTTCACGGGATGATGGGGGGCAACAGGCCGCTCGCGTTCCTCTCGACAGACCGAGGTCCACAGGCATGCCTGAGCGGGAAAGTCCGCCCTCAAGCGATCGACATCGGTTTTTGCTTCTACCAAATCCCGGGTTCATGTTTACCCGGTGAATTGCAGACCGCAATCGTCCTGAACGCGATCCACTGCGGCCTTACGGCGTTTGCGATGCCAGATACGCGGTGATCGAGACGATATCCTCATCCGTCAGCTTCGATACCGGCCCTTTCATCAACTGGGTCCAGGAACCATTCCGCGCCCCGGTCTGGATATCGATGATCTGGCGAGCCATCTGGCTGGGTGACCGCCCGGCGATCGAGGGCACGTTGCCCATTCCCTTCAGATCCGCACCATGGCACAGCACGCATGGAATGGTGGTTCCGTTGGCGCCGGTCATCACGAGGTTTTCGCCCCTCTTGAGGCTGCCGGCCGGCACATAGGCGACAAAACCGGAGGTAGAGTCGCGGAGTTCCGTGCGCTCGAGGTTCTCCGGCATCTCGATAATCCGATTCCCGATCGGCTCCGTTCCCCCTCCCTCATCCGGCACAAGCATTCCCCCCGCGATCCTGAACTTCGGCACCCGCTCAACCTCGACGACGCGAATCCAGGGCTTCAACTTCATGGAAGAGAAATACTCAGCCGCAGCCTTTACCTCTTCGGGATTCACGGCTTTGCCGATTGCCACCATACGGCTTACCGACGACATCGCAGGTTCGGAGCTCTTGCGCAAGCCATTCTTGAAGTCAGACATCTGCTGTTCAATGTAGGCCGCCGGAAGGCCCGCGATGCTTGCGTTCTCCGGCCTCCCCTGGCCATTCGGCAGGTGGCAGTATCCGCAGGCAAAGACGTCCGGCTTCCGCCCGTGGGCGACGACCTGCGGCATCGGCGGATGAGAGTCTGGGAACCAGTCCGGAACCTCGAAGAGATCGCGGATCTCGGCGAGCGTATAGGTTGCTGTGCTTCCGGGCACGTGTTTTGGGCTGCTATCGACGGACTTGTGCACGCCGTTTCCCGTCCCGTTTGGGGCGGGTACGGGATAAGCCCAGATCGGCAGTTTCCGCGCGGCTGCAGGGGTGCCGGAGTTTTGCGAGAAGGTCGAAGCCGCAATCAGGAAAATGGCAGCAAATGCGCCGTGCTTAAGTCTCATCGTCAAGCTGCTCTCACCCACCAGCGGGCGCCACCCAGGGATTGGAACCCGGAAACGTTGATCCGGAGCTGGCTATGCTGGCGTTTCTCTATCTTCCCACGTTTTTCCCGTCGTTGGCCGGAAAGGCGTTCCTTTTCAGAAAGATGAGCCATTGCGGATGAGATGGGCGGCTGGAGACAAGGAAACGCGGAAAGACACCCTGGCGCTACGACCCACTCGGAACTCACCAGGAAATAAGCAGATCTCCGGTGACCCCCGCGGATCACCAGGCGCTTCCCTCCATCCCACGCGAATATGGAGAACTTTGCTAATCTTTCCCAGTTGAATATCTCCGACACGACGAGTTCCGGACGAATCACTTCCACCGTGGATGCGCCGGAAGATGGGCGCGAGCTGCAGTTGGTTCTCAAGCTCTAGGGGTAAACATGCAGGGAAATCAACGATAGACCAACCCAGCCGATTGCGGCCGTTGCTTCACCGCTCGATCCAAATAGGAATGGAGATTTCGCACCATGCCGACACGAAGAACTTTTTGTACGCAACTGGCTGGTCTGGCTGGCATTGCACTGACTCCGGATGCTCTTCATGCCGTTTCCTCGACGCAAAAACCCAACATTGTGCTTTTCCTGATTGATGACATGGGATGGGGAGATCTGGGCTGCTACGGCGATACCTTCCACCGTACACCGAATATCAATCGACTGGCCGGGGAGAGCATGCGCTTTACGAACGCATACGCCGGGGCCCCGGTGTGCTCGCCCAGCCGCGCTGCAATCCTGACCGGCCAGGCTCCGGCGCGTCTGCAACTGACGCAGTGGATTCCTGGAACCTTCTATCCTCATAAGAAGCTGCTGGAAGCGCCCACACCCCAGCATCTCGATCCGGGCGTTCCGACGCTTGCGCGGCTGCTCAAGAAGGCTGGATATCAGACTGCGGCAATTGGCAAGTGGCATCTGGGTGGCGAGGGTTTTCTGCCGGAAGATTTCGGGTTTGATCTAAACATCGCCGGAGATGATCACGGGCATCCGCCTTCTTACTTCGGCCCTTACGACTTCCATCATCTCACCGGCTACACTCACGATGATTACCTCACGGATGTGCTGGAAGCGAAGGCGGATGCCTATGTGCAGGATGCCGCGAAAAAGGGCCCGTTTTTCCTGTACATGGCAGAGTATTCCGTGCATTTACCGTTGCAGGCGAAGAAGCCGATGATCGAGAAGTATCGCAAACTCAACGGCGATCAGGATGAGCCCGATCCAACCTATGCGGCGATGATCGAAAGTACGGACATTGCGCTCGGCAGCCTGCGGAAGATACTTGAAAAGGCTGGTGCAGCAGATAACACAATCATCATCCTGACCTCGGACAACGGCGGAGTGGGCTTCCAGGGACGCAGACTTCATCGCATTGCGGACAACGGACCCTATCGCGCGGGCAAGGGATTTCTTTACGAAGGCGGCATTCGCGAGCCGTTCCTGGTGCACTGGCCGGGGGTCACGCGCCCGGGCACGGTCTCTGACGTGCCGGTCAGCGCGCTGGATCTGATGCCGACCATTCTGCAAATGGCAGGCGTCGGAACACCGCCCGATCCGCATGACGGCCTCGATCTCACTTCCTTCCTGCGTGGTGGACCACCGCCGGATCGCGACACTCTCTACTGGCACTATCCGCATTACAGCGATCAGGGTGGCACGCCGTCGAGTGCGATTCGGATGGGTAACTGGAAGCTGATTGAATTCTTCGAGGATAACCACCTCGAACTATATAATCTGGCCTACGATCCGGGCGAGCAGTATAACTTCGCATCCACTTACCAGGACAAAGCCTACGTGCTGCATGAAAAGCTGCTTGCCTGGCGCGATTCCATGCACGCGGTGCTGCCCACGCCCAATCCAGGCTACAATCCTCAGCTTGCCAACCTGCGCAAGGGGCCTGGCGGATGCAGTTGGCTGCCCGGGCCCGCCTGCGTTGAGGATTAATTTGCTTTCTTCAGAATGCCTATAAAACTAAAAAAGGCCCTCGCAGGTTGCGAGGGCCTCGTTTGATCCTTTGTCAGCAGGCTGGAGCTGGCATCGAGCCAAGCTCTTTTTTGATAAGCAATCGAAGCTCAAAGAACGCTAGTTAGGCTCTCTATCAGCTCTAAACCTCCGCTGCCGCATCCTTTCGCGCCGTCTCCCTGCCCTCGACGCCTCCTGCTTGCAGATGGCGCTCCAGATACATGAGCTTCGCTGCCAATTCCTTAGCCTCGGTTTGCAAGCGCAGGAGCGCTTCCTGCAAACGCGCAGGGTCCGGCTCTTCGTTGCCGTTCTCGAGGCCACCGTTGAGCGAAGACCGATTTCTCATCAGCCATTCGTCCAACTCCTCGGCAAAAGCGATGACCGCGGTTCTGCGTTTCATGGCGGGCCTGTGCACCGGCATGCCAAACTGGATCTCCCAGCGCTGGGCTGTCCGCGTGCCTCGCTCCAGATGCGAGCTGATTTCCTTCCAGCCATTTAGAATACGTTGTTCCATGTGCCTCGCAATCTCGTAGAGAAGTGGAGAGTAGACTACCCTCCTGAGTTGGATGAGCAAGAAACCAACGTCCGTCTATTTAGACCTGAGTGCAGAAAATACAACCGTCTTCTTTTTTGCACTTCCTGATGTTATTGGGGGGCCCGAAGGGCGACGGGGGCCAGAGGTCTCGTTCTGCTGATTTAGCGCCGAGCTATATACTTGTGACAACATAGCATAGTTGGCTTCGGCTGTATATTTTTTCTCGTACTCCCGCCGGGCCGCCCACCGCATGCTCTCCCGCACCTCCGGGACCGAAAATAAATAACGTACAGTCGAGGCAACTTCCGAAGGATTTCCTGCTTCAAAGTGCAATCCCGTCCGCCCCTCTTCGACCAACAAGGCCAAGCTCCCGATGCGACTGACGACCGCGGGCAATCCCGTGGCGAAGGCTTCCACCAGGGTTACCGGAAATCCCTCATACCATTCTGAGGGCATGATGAGCATTGAGGCCCCCTGCATGAGGGACAGCACCTCTGACTTAGGAACCCAGCCGTGCCAGCGCACATTAGGCATCGATTCCTGTGCGGCCTGGACCAGCGGCGACAACGGACCCTCGCCTACGATTTCCAGCCGGAACTCGCTGCCGAGTTCCTTCCAGGCGTTGATCAAGGTCGCGACGCCTTTCTCTTCTGTCAGCCGCCCGACAAAAAGCGCATAGCCTCCGCTTCCGCTGCCCACACCCGGGTCCCGGCCAATGAAGTTGGGCTTCACATGCAATTTCCTGGGGTCGAAGCCGCTCTCAACAAATTTGCTCCTGGCAAACTCGGTGAGCGCAATGTATGCAGCAACATGCCGTTGCCATGAATGCGCCACCCGATGCGCCGTCAGTCCCATAACCGCCGCGGCGGTCGTCAGGCGGCTCTGACGATAGCAGCCATGGATCACCGCCGGCAGCAGACTTTGGCGGCGAACGCAGTCTTCGCAGACCTCTCCATCACGGTAAAACGTCGCGCCGGGGCAAAGAAGCCGGTAATTGTGCAGCGTATGCACGACTGGCAGCGCTTCCTCGGCAGCCGCATACAGGGCAGACGGAGAAATTATCGGAAAGGTGTTGTGCACATGGACAACCTCCGGCCTCTCTCGCTGAATGAGTGCACGCAGCTCGCGATAGCTTTGCTGGTTCCAAACGACCTGACCGACTACAGACAGGCCATGACGAATGTCTGCATTGTTCGCATGGTACAGCCGGACCTCGTGTCCGTAAGACCGAAGCAACTCCGCCTCGGCATTGACCACCTGATCCTCTCCTCCCTGTTGCCGGTAGGAGTTGTGGACCAGGAGCACCTTGCGGGCCACCTCTGGTTTGATCTGCAGGGGTCTTGCCGTGCTGGAGCGTGTCCTATACATGCCATTTACCGGGCGTGGCGCCGGCGAACTGCCCGCGACAGCCATTCTTTCCAGACGTTTTGAGTAAGCAGAAGATCGACGCACTTCTGAAAGAGAGGCCGAGGGAGATACAACGAATGCCTCCAAAAGAAGTCCACGGGAGAGCGGTTGGGCTCCGACAACGCACAAAGCGCAGAGTGACACTCGCGCGCCGCCGGGTCGCCAAGCAATCTGAGCTGCATGTACCGCATCCTCATGTAGAGCGGATTGCTCTCGAGCGCCGGCATTCTCTTTGCCACTTCAGGATTTCTGCGGATGAGATGATTGCTCTGTTCGAACCACAAATCACGCATGTAGCTCAGTTCACGCTCCAGGCGCTCCGCGGCAACCCGCGCGGAATTGCCATCATTGCGTCCATGAAGCCTCCAAACGGACAAAGGTTGATCAATCGCGCAGATCGAAGTCACCAGCGGAGCAATTCGATGGATCACTTGCTCCGCGTAACCCCGAAATCTCTCCGGGATGGGAAAGATGGAAAGAGCTGTCTCCCGGCGCAGCGACAAATTCGACGTGGGCGGCAGACCCATAAGGACGCCGGCATTGTGCAACGTGGTCTCCAGGCAATCCCCTTGTGGCAGAGATCTAAGCAGAGGGTAGATCCCGCGCTGCCGATCATGTTGATCGACCATCTGCGCCCGATGGATCGCGAAACCTGCACTCGGCTCAGAGCGAAGACCATAAACAACGGCTTCAATCTTTCCCGGGAGAAAGTAATCGTCCGCATCAAGCAGACATATAATGTCCCCGGAACTGGCCTCGAAAGCTGCATTCAAACTGCCAGCCATGCCTCGGTGCTCGCCTCTGAGCAACTTGACGGGCTCCCCCCGGTCAATATAGCCCTGCACCACCTCGCAGGAGTTGTCTTCGGAGCCATCGTCGGAGACGATGACCTCCATCGGACGATACGACTGTCCAAGCGCGCTCTCAATCGCCTGGCCAAGGAAGCGCCCATAGTTATAGCTGGTGATCAAGACCGAGACCGTTGGATTGGCTGGAAGGGGCTTCAAGGGCAGCAAAGGAAGAACCGAAGTCCGCCCTGTCGGCATTCTGAGAACCACATTCCGCTGTGACGCTACGCTCGGTACCATCGACTCATCTCGTTTGCAAGGACGTCGCCCTGCCAGTTGAGTATTTGATATCGTGGCAAAATCCAGCGGCTTGTTTTCTTCGTCACCAACCGTCCATAGTTGGCACAGCCACACTGGAATCCAGCCGATTGCAGGGCGCGAATGGTATCTGGGTTAAAGTGGTTCTTCTTTCCATACGGATAGGCAAAACTGCAGACGGTCTTGCCGGTTCGCTTCTCTAATATGTGTTTGCTTGTCGCAACCTCAAACCTTTGCAGCGACGGGTCAAGGTGGGCCAACACCGGGTGGGTCGCGCTGTGGGCGCCGATCTCAATCCAGGGACTGGACGCAAGCTCTGTAAGCTCGGAAGACGTCAAAAAGGCGGCCCGTTCTTCTCTCCCGGGCTCCTCACCACACCAGCTCTTGACTCGTTCGATCGCTTCTGTACGAGCTTGATCTCCGGCATACAAGAGCCGGTCATAAAGAGTTCGATACACCCACTGACGTAAATTTCCTGGCGGCTCCCACGCATGCCACCCTTTGTCGCTCGCTTCGAATCGCAGGTCTTTGTCCACCCCGAGAGCCAGGAGCGGAAGTAGCCTGAACGGATCTTCCCGAGAGAGCAGGATGAGCCGTGCCAACTCATCCGACCAGACTTCCGCGGAATTGTCCAGGAATCCTGTTGTAACAAATACAGTTGCCGGGATGCGAAAGCTTTCAAGAATCGGCTTCGCGTGGACGAGGTTATCCTGATAGCCATCGTCAAAGGTAATTGCAACCGGCCGCTCCGGCAGATCGTGGTCGGAGAGAG
>DASYYO010000255.1:0-6157 GCA_035933805.1 Acidobacteriaceae bacterium
CCAAGAGGGTGGCGGGAGGCGCCTTGCATAAATGGCATAACTCTCCGGAGGTCTTTCGTTACGAGGGAATTGCCGCGAAAACGAATCGCATAGAGAGCCACGCAGCTCCATGCGGGCTTGGCTCGACTGCGATGCGTGTCCGGTCCCGAGTCTGGTGGAACCCTCAGGGCAGGATTCTGAGGTTCTTGTCTCGCGCCTGCGCTTTCGCTAAGTTCACCTTCGGCAGATACCCGACCTGGCCATTCGACACGATCTTCACGTAATTCGCATCCGTGCTCCGGTCGGGCTTTGTCTGTGCCTGCTGTGGCCCTGAGCCTGCAAACACGCCGCCTCCGCCTTCCCCGGAGAAATAGCTGGCAAGGCCGCTGCGCCGTCTCTGGGTCATGTTCTCCGGCAAAGGCGTGTGGTCCACCTTGGGCGTGGCCTGCGAGGGTGGTGTGGCCAGGCTCCCTGTCACGGGAGTGCTCTCGCCTGGTCGTGTCGGCGGAGGACTATCGGGTGGGGAAGCCACCAGGGACTGCGCCGGCGCAGGAGAGATCAGCCCCTGCAGGATCTGCATCGTATCCTGCGCGTCGTCAGCGAAAGGAGAGAAAGTCCGGTCATCCTCCATAGCCTACCTGCCGCCTCCGAATGTCTTTCCGGCCGATCCGCCAAAGCTGCTGCCCAGCGTGTCCCAGAAGCTGGGTGTCTGCGCCGCGCCCGCCGCGGTGTTCAGCTCTTGATTACCCTGGCTGCCGGAAGATCCATAGAGACCACTCTCCATCTCCGCCGGCACGGCAGAAGCGCCCAGCGCAGCCTGGTTGTACTGTGCCTCGGAATTGATCCGGCCCTGCTGGGCGTTCGCCAGTGACGCCGACAGGTCGCGCGTATTCTGCTGCGCTCCCGCGGCCGCCGTCGCGGCATCCGCTGCCGAGTTCTGGCCCGTCCGTAGGGATTGAGACTGGAGCGCGCCTTGGAGCGAGTTCGCGCCCGCATCCGACGTGTTGGCCAATCCCTGGTTGATCGTCCGGTCAAACTCCCCGCCCTTCACATACGGGTTGCCGGAGACGAACTGCGCCAGTTGGTTCTGGTAACCGGCAATATCGTTCTGCGACTGCCCGAACGCATTCTGCGCATTGCCGAAGTTGGTGGCATTCTGCGAAGACGCCGTATTGTATGTCTGCGAGCTCTGACCCCTACTCATTTGTCCCTCTCATGTCTTTTGTGAAATGTGCCAGCTCCCGGTCGACACACTCGAATCCAGCCTTCTGTAAAGGCTTTCCGATCATCTTCTTCAGCTTTCGCGGCACAAAGCACTCCAGCCAGCGAAATCCCTGGTGCTTCAGAACGTAGACCAGCCCGTCAATCTCTCGTCGGGCAAACGCCGTCGCCCTGGGATCGCAGCCTACAAAACGCATCTCGGCGACCGCCTCCACATACACGCAGCTTCGAATTCTCTGGTCTTCATCTACGCCCACCAGTGCGAGGGCGATCTGCGGGCCGAAGAGATACGGCAGCTCGTAGTTCGTTCCCTGCGCCGCCTGATGTTGTGCGTGGATCCCGAGAATGGCCGGCCAATCCTCCGGCGTTGCCTGGCGAAGCGTAATGCAATTCATCGAATCTTGAGATTGTGCTTTCTGGCGTAAGTCAGAAGATTCTGCTGCGAGCGGTCGAGTGCGGCATTCACCTTCGCGACGACAGCCTTGGGATCGATCTCGCCCAGATTGTCCTTCGGTGTTACATGCCCGCACGCCGGGCACGAGGCATGGCCTACGGCAATCTGGATGACATGCGCCGTCCCCTTCTCATCGCGCAGCTCGATCACATGAAAGCCGCTCGCCGCATCCACATATTGCGTGTGTAGCTGGAACACTAGGCCTCCGCCAGCTCGGCGGCGCGAATCAGCGCCCCGACCACTTCATCCTGCGTTCGAAGGGGAGAATCGTTCCAATCGGCGATCAGGCCGGTTCCAATCGTGCGGACAATGGCATCGTACGCAGCGTGGATATCGGGCGCCGGGTCCCTGTCGTACTCGCAGTAGAGTGCGCCCAGCATGCAATGCGAATGCACCTCCTCGGTCTTCAATGCTTTGCGCACATAGGTGCCCGTCCCATCGGCGAAGCGCCCAAGGTAATGTTGCGTCCAGGCTCCCGGTTGACCAACACGGAAGGCCGCCTTGCGCAATAGCTCGGCGACCGCTTGCTCGCGGGTTGAAATCTCCGCTCCGGCACTCTCCCTTGTTATCGCGGAAATAGCAATCTCCGCCTGCTCCGCTTCTTCATACATCGGCATACAGTCGTCCTCCGTTGGTCCCCGTTGCTCCGCCGCCGCCTGTCGCGCCGCCGTTCACCCCGCCCGATGCCGCAACCGCCGGAGCGCTGGAGTAGCCGCTCCCGGCGTTGGTCACCGTAACGCCCGTCAGGCTGCCTGCGCTTACCGTGCAAGTCGCTGTGGCGCCCGTTCCCGTGCTGTCGGTAATCGTCAGCGTGGGCGCGGAGGTTAGATCGTTGCCCGCCGTCACAATCTGGATCGCCACAATTGCGCCCGACGAGACGACCGCCTTGAAGGTAGGCAGCACCACACCTGAGCCGTTCGCAATCACCGAGACTTTGCCAACCGGAATCCAGTGATCGGGAAAGGTTTGCGTCAACGACGGCGCCAGGCGGTACTGCGCTCCGTCCCAGGCGACGTAGTAGTTGCTCCCATAGGGCACGTTGGTGATCGTCCCGGATGGAATCACCTGCGAGCTTGTGCCGTTGATGCGCGTCCACGCGGTCCCCACTCCGCCCGGCCCATAGATGCGCACACTCGCCGATGACCCGTCGGCCACGCTGTCTACCGTGGCGAAGTTCGATTGATTCAATGAGAGGTTCTTCTCGATTGCGATCGAGCTTTGCAGGCCCGCTGCCACAGCATCCGCTTGCTTGAGATAGCTGTTGAACGTCCGCTGGTCGTAGCTAGACCTCAGCCTCCAATAGAGCGTCTGGCCTGGGGCGGGAATCACCAGGTGCGTGCTGGTGCTTAGTGGATAAATGGTGACGCTGGAGGCAAAGTCTGCCTGCGGAGAGCTGGACAGCTCCTGGTAGATCGGCGCGCTCGTAGCGTTGGCCGGAGCCGCCGCACCAGCTGCCTGCTGCGGCAGCGTGATTGCAACGGTGAATTGCCCATTGGCCCCCGTCACCACAAACGAAGATGCCGGTGGTGCCCCGGTGAACCGAGGCTTGGCGGCGTCGATCTTCTGGATCGGTCCCGAACCCGTCTGCGCATACAGTGCCTGGAGCTCGTTATAGATCCCGGTCAGCGTCTCGCGCAGATCGTTGTTGCCCCGGGCAGCGGCGACGATCTGCGCGATGTTAAGCTTGAGCGCCATGCTGCTCCGCCCAGAGGCATACCCGCCTGTCCATCTAGTCGCCTCCTGCCGTGCGCCCGCTGAAGATTGGCCTGGTGAACAGGTTGCAGTACTTCAACGCGAACCATGCATCCGGCACTTTTCCGTTGGTAAAACGTCCGCGGAAGCGTTCGTTTTGCCCTCGCGCTCCGCCCGAGTACCCCTTCCAGTTCTCCGGAGTCAGCTTGAACGGGGGCAGCTTGATCTCCCGCGTCTCCACCGGTCCTTGCTGTGAAGATGTCACGTAGCTCCGCGCCACCATCACCGACACATTCATCAGCCCGCTGCCCAGCGCATTGATGCTCATGCCGCCCAGCATGCTCACCGCCATATTTCCGGGTTCGCAGGTCGTCTCATACTGGCAGTCAATGCCTTGGCCGTTGTCGTTGTAGACCCCGGGCATAATGGCCTGCACCGTGCCGTCGGGAGACGACGAGCCAATCAACACTTGCGATTGCCTCTGGCTGCCGAACGGAGAATAATTCTCGGCCGTCTGGCGCTCCGCGCGCACGCCCACGTATCCCGCAATGTCATCCACGCTCCACTTCCGCGCGCCGCCGGTCGCAATCTCTTTTCCGGCGAACTCAGAGAAGTGAATCGGCCCCGACAGCCCCTCCTGATAGTTCAGCGTCAGGCACTGGTTCGGCACGGTCGAAGCCCCCACCGGCAGCCCGATGCGGATCTCCTTGTTCTCCTCATCCGCGCAGCACCAGACCGTCTCCTCCGCATCCCAGTTGATCGTGGACCAGAAGCACCCCGGAAACCCCGGCAGCTCTTTCGTGATCAGCTCCGGCTGCGGCGTTCCCGCGGTGTAGATATATACGCCGCTGCGATGCACAAAGAGCAGAAACTCATTGGTCACCGCAACCGCCCGCGGCCCGCACGGTCCTACTCCCTCCCAGCGCTGCTGCACGCTCCATGTGCTCGGGTCGGTCGCCGTCGGGGAGATGACGAATCCGCTGCGCTCCTTGAGCGAGTAGAGCGTACCCAGATACTCGCGCGCGCAGATGCACCGCTGGCCGTTGCCGTTCCCCACCTGAATGGGGCTCGTATCGCCGTAGTAAGACTCGGAATCGGCCGCCAGCGAGATATAGTGCCCGCTGGCATAACCATCCACTCCTGTCAGCACTACGCGATCGATCGACGGCGAGTAATACACATCGACCGCCGCCGGCGCCTGGATCACCCGCAGCCGGTCCGTCATGTCGGTTGAGGTCTCGGCCTGAAGAAACTCATCGGTGAAGTCAAAGAAGGCGGTCGTCGAGGTGTTGTCCCCGATCACCGTAGAGCTCATCAGCGCCCCATTCGACGTGGTATCCGACGGGATATAGAAGAACGGGCCCGCGCTCGTCCCATCGGCAATGCTGAAGCCGATCGTCCGGTTGACCACGTTCTCCGGCCCAATCGGAATGTTCGCCATGTACAACTCATACCCCGGCAGATCCACATCGACCGAGGTAAACGCCGGCACCGTTCCGCTCAGCTGCCCGTTGCGGTTGGTGAAGGCGATCGAGGCATAGCGGAATCCGTCCGCATCCGGCGCGATATTCCCGCCGTTGCCCGAGGTATTCACGCCCGGAGGAGGAGGGCCGCTCGCCGCCGCCGTAATCGTCGCCGTCGTGTTCGGCTGAAAGCTTCCCACCAGCGCATAGGCGGAGTCGGCAGGCGCCGGGCTACCCGTCGCCACATCGGCTTCGTAAAGGTTCACGCCCGTGATGACATATTGCGTCGACGGAATCGGCACCTGCACCGCATCGTCCAGCACGGTATTGACCAGCACTCCGGCCACCGAAGGCAGCGTCTCGCCGTTGGCGTTGGTTGCCGTGGCGATCACGTATACATCGCGCCCGGCCGGGAAACCTCCACTGCCGGACGCGCGAATCACCGTAGGCGTCGGTGGGGGCTCTAAGCCCGCAGGAGTCACCCGCGCTGCGTTGTGCTGCGGCGGCACAGCACCGGTAGCCGTCGTCGTGACCGTGACAGTTGCTCCCAGGGCAAAGTTGCCCACGAGCGCGTAGCTCTCCGTTCCAGGCGCAGCGCTGCCCGTCGCCACATCGGCTTCATACACGTTGACGCTGGCCGGGACATACGCCGCAGCCAGCCCCTGCATCCACCCCGGCAGGTTCGCCAGCGCCGGCACCGTAAAGCGCACCGCATCGTCCACTACCGTGTTGACCAGAATCCCCGGCCCTGAAGGCGTGCTCTCGCCCTGCGCGTTCCGGTAAGTGATCACCACATACACATCGCGGCCGGCGGCAAAGGTCCCCGCGCCGCTCACCCGTGTTACCTGAGGCGAGTTCGGCGCCGGCAGCCGGTTGACCAGCACCGGCGTCATCTCCTTCCAGATCACTCCGCCATCCGCAACCGTGGCACCTTCGGTCAGCGGCCATGCAGGTTCAGCACCTGCGGTCGTCCCCGCCTGTGTGCACTGATAGAGGTGCCCATTCGTAGCGGAAGGCTGGACATACTCATTCACGAGATACGCCGTAGAGGCGAGCCACGAGGCCCCGATGGCCTTTTGTCCATACGGGTCGAGCTTCCCCGTCTTCAGCCCATACACTTCGATGGGCGCCTTCGCCGTCTCCAGGTCCGAGAAGGCGATCAGTGCGCGGTTGTAGCACTCCGTCACGATGGCATGGGCATTCACCGGCTGGTTGACCAGCGGCCCCTGCACTCGCTTGAGATGCCCCGACCCCGCCGGCGTCTCAATCAGCAGATAGCCGGAGGTATCAAACAACATCGGAACCTGGAACAGAGTCTCGCCCGCATTCTCCGGCGTGTAGATCAGCC
>DASYYO010000256.1:0-21677 GCA_035933805.1 Acidobacteriaceae bacterium
GTGCCCTCGCATTGCGGTTGCTCCCTGCTTCCCGTCGCGGGTTTCTCATCACAGCGCGCCCGCGGCTGCGTTTGAACTCCATCGGATTTGACATCGTGCCCTGAGGAAAGTTAACTTCTTAAGTAGAGATGAACGTCCGCAACCATCATCGTCATGACCACCATCATCACGTGACGAGCGTGTCGGCGGACGCTTCCAGCCAGAAATAGAACCTGGAAGATCGAGGATCTGGAAAGGCCCGCCGGCGCACAATGCGCAAGCGGGCTTTTCTGCGTTTGCAACCGGATCATCCCTTCGGGGATGGTCCACAGCACACTTACAGTCGCGTGAGGGTTTCGTGCGGTTCTACTTGCGTTCCTTTGATGACCAGCCGGTCGCCGGGAACGTGCCCCCCTTCCCCTGCTGCAAGAATGCTCGAATGCGAGGAACGAGGATGAGATGGAAGGCGTAAAGATCGATTTCGCAAAGATGGAGGGCCTGGCTCCCGCCATCGTGCAGGATGCCGTAACCGGGGAGGTCCTGATGATGGGCTTTCTCAATGAGACGAGCTACCAGAAGACTCTGGAGACTGGCTTCGTTACCTTTTGGAGCCGGACGCGGCAAAAGCTCTGGATGAAGGGCGAGACCAGCGGCAACCGCTTGCGCGTGATCGACGCCTCCACGGATTGCGATCAGGACGCGCTGCTCTTTCGCGTACAGGTCGAAGGCGATGGCCTGGTTTGCCACGAGGGAACCGTGAGCTGCTTTACCCGGCCCGTGGCTCTGCAAACCGGCGCACAGAAAGAGGCGCTCTGATGGCGGAAAAACTGAAGCTCGGCATTCCCAAAGGGAGCCTGCAGGATGCGACCATCGCGTTGTTCGAGCGGGCCGGATGGAGAATCTTCGCCAATGGGCGATCCTACTTCCCTTCCATCGATGACAGCTCGTTCGAGTGCATGCTGATTCGCGCCCAGGAGATGGCGCGCTACGTTGCAAAAGGCGTGCTGGACGCCGGCTTGACCGGGATCGACTGGGTCGTCGAGAGCGGCCTTGACGTCGCCAGCGTGACCAGCCTGACCTACTCCAAGCAAACCAGAAACAAGGTCCGCTGGGTGCTCGCGGTTCCCGAGGACTCGTCCTATCAGAAGGCCGAGGATCTGAGCGGAGCCGTCATCGCCACGGAGCTCGTCGAGGTCACCAAGCGCTACTTCGCGGAAAAGAACGTACCGGTAAAGGTCGAGTTCAGTTGGGGAGCAACCGAGGTAAAACCGCCGACCCTGGCCGATGCGATCGTCGAGATCACGGAGACGGGGAGTTCTCTGCGGGCGAACCGTTTGCGGATCATTGAAACGGTGATGGAGAGCGAGACCCACCTGATCGCCAACCATGGGGCATACGGCGATCCGTGGAAGCGGCAGAAGATCGATAACCTCGCGCTGATGTTGAATGGCGCCATCGCTGCCCAGGGCCGGGTCGGCCTCATGTTGAATGTGGCCAGCGCCAATCTGCGCCAGGTGCTCGCCGTGCTGCCCGCCCTGAACTCGCCGACGGTATCGACACTCAGCGATAGCGGCTGGTCGGCGGTGAACACGATTCTCGAAGAGAATATCGTGCGCGACGTGATTCCCAAGCTCAAGAGCGCCGGGGCGACTGGAATCGTGGAGTACCCGCTGAACAAGATCGTCTTCTAGGAACGCTCCCGATGAGAATGGTGAACACTCAAGGTCGCGGCGCTGAGCAGGCGCGGCAACTGCTCAGCGAACTGGAGCAGAGGGGCGCTCGCAGCACTGCGCGGGTGATGCCAAAGGTCGAGCGCATCGTGAACGGTGTGCGCAAGGGCGGCGACGCGGCCCTGCGCCGCTATGCCGCCAAACTCGACGGGCTGGGCCGGCAGCAACCCTGCTCCATCGGCCGGGAGGAGATGGAGCGCGCTTTGCAAGCGATCGCCCCTTCCCTCCGCTCGGCCCTGGAGACTGCGGCGAATAACACACGCGCCTTTGCCCGCAGGCAAATGCCAAGAGAGTGGACCACAAGCGCGCGCGGCCTCACCACCGGGCAGCTTGTGCGTCCTCTGGACTCGGTGGGCTGCTACGTGCCCAGCGGGCGCCATCCCTTGCCCTCCACCCTCCTGATGACGGCAATCCCGGCACAGGTCGCTGGGGTAAAAAGGATCGCAGTCGTCTCCGCAAAGCCTGCGCAGGAGACGCTGGCGGCCGCTGCCATGCTGGGCATCGACGAGGTGTATCGAATCGGCGGGGCGCAGGCAGTAGCGGCGCTCGCCTATGGCACGGCGAGCGTGCCGCGCGTGGATAAGATCGTCGGGCCGGGAAACTGGTACGTCACGGCGGCGAAAAAGCTGGTCGCCTTCGACTGTTCCATCGACATGCTCGCCGGACCGACGGAGATTGTCGTCACCAGTGAAGCGGGAAGCCCTGTGGGGATTGCAGCCGACCTGGTCGCCCAGGCCGAGCACGATCCTGAGGCGCTGGCGATTCTCATCACCACGAATCGCTCCCTCGCCCGCGAGGTTGCGTCGGAGGTCAAGCGGCGGGCGAAAGCCAACCCTGTGGCGCAGATGGCGATTGCCAAAAACGGGTTCATTTTTCTCACCCGCTCTTTGGAAGAGGCGCAGGAGATTACCAACCGCCTGGCGCCGGAGCACCTCACTGTGGATACGGTTGAGGATCTGAGCTGGGTGCGCAGTGCCGGGTCTGTCTTCGTCGGCCGCTCCTCTCCCCAGCCGATGGGGGATTATGTCTCCGGCCCCAACCACACTCTGCCCACCGGAGGAGTGGCGCGAGCGCGCGGCGGGCTGAGCGTGATGGACTTTCTCAAGGTGATTACGGTGCAGGAATACACGCCCGCCGGCCTGGAGCGCCTGGGACCAGCGGCAATTGCCCTCGCCGAAGCCGAAGGACTGCACGGCCATGCCGAGGCGGTGAGAGCAAGGGGGATCGATGGCTGACGTTTTGCTGCGCAAAGCTCCGGAGCCGCGGCCGCTCATCCAGCGGATGCGCGAGTATCACCCGCCGCTTGGTTCGCGAGATGGGCTGCGGCTGGACTTTAATGAAAATACCTTCGAGTGCTCGCCACGGGTGCTGGAGGCATTGGGAAGAGTCGCAGCCTCGGACCTGACGCGGTATCCCGAGCGGGAATCGGTGGAGCGCAAGGTTGCCGCTTCGCTGGGCCTGCAGGCCGAGCAGGTTCTGTTGACCAACGGCGTGGATGAAGCCATCCACGTGCTCGTGCAGACTTTTCTGGATCGAGGCGACGAGCTGCTCCTGCCCACGCCAACCTACGCCATGTACGAGGTCTATGCTTCCGCCACCGAGGGAACGGTGAAGACAATTCCGCCTGCGGAAGACTTCCGGTTTCCTTTCGATCGCCTGCTGAACGCGATCACGCCGCGGACCCGGATCATTGCCATTGCCAATCCCAACAGCCCGACCGGCTCTGTGGCGGAGCGCGGGCAGATTCTGGAGATCCTGGAGCGCGCCCCGCATGCGATCGTTCTGGTGGATGAGGCATATTTCCACTTCTACGGGCAAACGGTACTCGACCTGATCGGCAGAATTCCGAACCTGGTCGTCGCGCGCACCTTCTCCAAGGCCTACGGTTTGGCCGGATTGCGACTGGGCATGCTGGCAGCTGCGGTTGAGACTCAGCACTGGCTGCGTACCGTGATCTCTCCCTACAGCGTAAATGCTCTGGCCTTGGCCTGCCTTCCGGCCGCCCTGGAGGACCAGGCATATCTGGACTGGTACGTTGGCGAGGTCCGGCAATCCCGCTCCGAGTTCACCGCGGCCTTTACACGGCTGGGCCTGCCGCAATGGCCCAGCGCAGCCAACTTCATCCTGGTAAAAATCGGCGACAGACACGCCGAGTTCGTGCAGGCCATGCGCAGGCGTGGAGTCCTGACCCGCGATCGCTCCCAGGATGCCGGCTGCCAGGGGTGCGTGCGCATCACAGTGGGAACCCGCGCGCAGTCCGGGCAAGCCCTGCGGGCGATCGAGGAATCTCTCGAAGAGATTGCATGGAAGAGAGCATGATGACAAAACAAGCAGCGCGCAAAACCAAAACTCCGGCCGTCAGAACCCCGGCCGCGGAGCCACGCAGCCGGACCTCCGGCGATCTCGCGTCCCTTCGCCAGGGCGTGATCGAACGCAACACCACTGAGACGAAGATCTCCCTCAAGCTGACGATCGAAGGAAGCGGGCATTACAACGTCAAAACGGGCATCCGCTTCTTCGACCACATGCTGGAACTGTTTACCCGGCATGGCGCCTTCAACCTCGACGTGCACTGCGACGGCGACCTGGATGTCGATCAGCACCATACGGTCGAGGACGTCGGCATCGCGCTGGGCGAAGCCTTCGATAAGGCGCTCGGCGACAAGAAAGGGATCCTTCGCGCCGGCTACTTTCTCATGCCGATGGATGAGACTCTGGGCATCGCGGCCGTCGACCTGAGCGGCAGAACGGCCTGCGTGGTCAAGACCAAAGTAAAGACGCGCCTCGTCGGCGACCTTCAGAGCGAGCTCGTGGAAGACTTTTTCGACGGATTCGCACGCGGCGCCCGGGCCAACGTTCACCTGAAGACGATGTATGGCCGCTCCAACCACCACAAGATCGAGGCGCTCTTCAAGGCATTCGCCCGCGCGCTGCGCGCCGCCTGCTCGAAGGACAAGCAGTTGGGCGCGATGCTGCCGAGCACCAAAGGTCTTCTGTAGAGAGGCTCCTAATGATTGCGGTCATCGACTACAAAGCGGGCAACCTGACTTCCGTGATGAAAGCGCTCCGGGCGCTCGGCCAGAACGCGCAGGTTACGGCCGATCCCGCGGTCGTGCGGCAGGCGAGCAAGGTCATCCTTCCCGGAGTTGGTCACTTCCAGGCGACCAGGCTGCTCGAAGACACCGGGCTTACCGCCGCGGTCGGCGAGGTGATTCGACAGGGCGTTCCTTTTCTGGGGATCTGTGTGGGCCTGCAATGGCTCTTCGCAGGCAGCACGGAAGCGCCCGCGGTCCGGGGACTTGGAGTCTTTCCAGGCCAGTGTGAGCGCTTTGCCGCAGGGGTCAAGGTCCCTCACGTCGGCTGGAACAGTCTCGAAGTGCAAGGTGAATCGCGCCTTCTGCGCGGCATTCCCAACGGGGCCTTCGTCTATTACACCCATTCGTTTCGGCCGCCTGTCGTCAACGAAACTGTTGCAGTTACCCATTATGGCGGCGCTTTCTCGGGCGCCGTCGAGCGCGGCAATGTGATGGGCGTCCAGTTTCATCCGGAGAAATCAGGAGCCGCAGGCATGCGCATGCTCCGGAACTTTTTGGAGTTGGAATGCTGACCAAGAGAATCATCGCCTGCCTTGACGTCAAGGACGGACGAGTTGTGAAAGGCGTACAGTTCCTCGATCTGATCGATGCCGGGGATCCTGCTTCACTTGCGCGGCGCCACGCGGAAGGGGGCGCGGACGAGATCGTCCTGCTCGACATTACAGCCACGCACGAGGGGCGCGGGACACTGCTCGATACCGTCTCCAGGACGGCGAAAGAGCTGTTCATTCCGTTCACCGTCGGAGGAGGAATCCGGACCCCGGAGGACGCCTCGGCCGTCTTCGATGCTGGCGCGGACAAGGTAAGCATCAACTCGGCGGCCATCGCCAACCCCGGGCTTATCGATGCCATCGGCCGAAGCTTTGGCGCGCAGGCGGTCATCGTAGCCATCGACGCTCGCCGTGCGGTCCTGCAAGGCGCAACCCCAGGCGATCCTGTGGAAGGCGCTGAGGTCTACGTCCAAGGCGGCCGCAAACCAACCGGCCGCAGGGTTCTGGACTGGGCCCGCGAGGCGGAGGCGCGCGGGGCCGGCGAGATCCTCCTCACCTCCATGGATGCGGACGGGACGAGAGCGGGCTTCGACTGCGAGCTTACAGCCCGGGTCAGCGAGGCGGTGGAGATTCCCGTCATCGCATCGGGCGGCGCGGGAACGGTCGCGCACTTTGCGGAGGTCTTCCGTGCCGGAAGGGCGCATGCCGCGCTGGCTGCAAGCATCTTCCACTTCGGGGTCGCGGATGCTCGCGCGCTCAAAGAGCAGTTGCACCGCGAGGGCGTGCCGGTGAGGTTGCCATGCTGATTCCTTCGATCGACCTCATGGGCGGACGGATTGTCCAACTGGTCCATGGAGAGACCTTGAAGCTGGCCTTCGACGATTTCGAATACTGGATTGGCCGCTTCGCAAAATATCCCCTGGTGCAGCTGATCGACCTCGATGCGGCGATGCGGCAGGGAGATAATGGAGCCCTGATTCGCAAGATCGCGCTGCGGCTGCCCTGCCAGGTCGGCGGGGGCGTCGGTACGGTGGAGAAGGCTCTGGCAGCGTTGGATGCCGGCGCCAAAAAGGTGATTGTCGGCTCCGCTCTCTTTCGCACCCCGGAGCGCATGGCAGATGGATCAGTTGGATCAGATGGATCAGCGCGGACGCCTTCGGGAGAGAGCCTGGTCGACCTCGACTTCGCGCGCAAGCTTGCCTTGGCCGCCGGTGAGGACCGTTTGGTCTTCAGTGTAGACACAAAAGACGGACGGGTCGCGGTAAAGGGGTGGAAGGACCGACTGGATCTCACTCCAGACCAGGCCATGCCTCGCCTGGAGCCCTATTGCAGCGCCTTTCTCTACACCCATATCGATAAGGAAGGAACCATGCAGGGCTTTCCCATCGAGGTTGCGGAGCGGCTCAAAGGGATCACCCGGCGCCAGCTCATTGTGGCCGGCGGCATTCGCACCCAGTCGGAAATCGACACACTGGACGCAATCGGCGTGGATGCGGTGGCAGGAATGGCTGTCTACTCCGGAGTGCTGGCGACCTGATTCTCCAACCGCAATGCCTCCGCCGCCCTGGGGCCTTGTGGCAATACTGTTCACGTAACGATTATTTCCGTGGACCTCGCCGGTCTCCTGCCAACTGCAACCTCTTTGGCGCCAAAGGCCTGAACTAATCAACGCGAACTGCTTCACACCGCCAACCGCACCCACTTCGCTGGCTGTCACCGCTGCCAATCCATACGGCTGTGCGTCAAAGTCGTTCCTGAACTACTCCGGGCCTGCTGCTCCTTCAGGCACGCAGTTCTGCTCGAACGTTGTGGGCAACACGCACCGCAACCAGTTCTACGGACGAAGGTCACCGATCTCGACATGTCTGTCTTCAAGAACACAAAGATCCCCGCGATCTCTGACGTGTTCAACATTCAGCTCAGGGCCAACTTCTTCAACATCCTTAACCCACCAATTACCTCTCGCCGGCTTCCTGAACACCTTCGGGGAGAACAACTCCGTCTACGACTACGACGGAAGTTCTCTGCCAACGGCGCTCAACCAGACATCGACGACCTCCCGTCGGATTCAACTTGGGATGAGGCTGGTCTTCTAACACTAACTGCCTGTTACCTATCGCGGGGGCCGGACTATAAATCCGGCACTCGCCAGAGACCGCCGTTAGAATTACATCGAACGCTTCGAGGTGCTCCTTAATCCTCCGGGGTTCGATCCCCGTTGGCGCTACCAAATTCCTCATCCCTCCCAACCCCCACCGGCAACTCAGTACGGCTGGGGCACCAGGTCGGTCGCCGGCTGCTCAGGAAGAATAATTGGCGAGCGAGGCGGCTGATCAAAGTCGAAGTCGCGCCTCAAGTCGCCAAGCTGAGGTTCGTCCTCGCGCACATCGGGGCGCGGATCGGGCCGTCCATCCGTCCTTGGATCGAGACGCTGCCCTTCAAGAAAGTCATCCTCGATGAACTTGACATAAGCGTCGAAGCTCAGCGTCCGGTGATCGATAAATCCAGACTTGGCATACGGCGAAATTACGAGCCCAGGCACACGCAGCCCGTACCCATTCTGGTCCACATTTACCGGTACTATATGGTCGTAAAAGCCACCCCAGTCATCCCAGGCCAGGAAGATCGCACAGTGCCTCCAGTTGGGTCCCTTCATCACCGCATTGATGAGTGCTGTAACGTAAGACTGCCCTGCGCTCACCTTCGCTGGCGGATGCTCGCTCACCGCCCCCGATGGCGCAATCCAGGAAACCGCCGGAAGCCCGCCATGCTCCGCCTGCTCGACGAAGTTCTCGATAGGCTGGATATTGTTGAGTTCAGCATCGTTCTTCACCGTGTCGAAGTAAGGCAGCGGATTCCAGATGCCGGGAGTCTTTGAGTTCTGCGGGATGGGCAGGCAGTCTTCCGCCTCGTCGTTTTCGCAGTCCGGCTCACTGCCCGCCACGACGTAATATCCCCAGCTAACCCCCTGCCTGTGCAGCAGCCATGTCAGGTCCGTCCATGCATAGATAGGGTTCGTCTTCTGCGGGCCTGTCTGGAAGTCGGGCGGAAGTCCCGGATTCTGCAATGCATTCACGCAACTCGAGGGGTCATCGTGCACCGTACATTTTGCTGACCATTCGGAGACCTCAAACAAGTGCGCGGGCAAGCTCCATGAAGCATTTGGCTCATACATGTGGTCCTGCAGAACGAACTGACGTGCATACGCCCAATAGTTGGGAATCTCGCGCTCGTCGTGATAACCCATCACGTCGGGAGTCGATGAATTGGTACACGCCGGATTATCCGGGTTGAGACAGCCCTTCTGGCCTAATTGCGCCTGTGCGATAAAGCCGTCCATCTTACCGCCATCCACGTCGGCTACCGCGTTGGACGCTCCGTGAGGTCCGCCCCCGTTTACGTCCTGCACATTGTGAAAAGGCTTAACGCAATTTCCCGTCGCCGGATCCGGCACACAGACGGTGAACTCGCCGTCCTGCATCGGAATGCCATCGGCTCCTGGATACGTCCCAAAATATTCATCGAATGATCGGTTCTCCTGCATGATGACGATGATGTGTTTGATCTTGTGGATACCCCGGTCGTTGCCGCGATCCTCATCCTGCGTGCCAGCGCGACTATCATCCTGCGCGCGAGGTTGAGAGTGGGCTACCGAGGCGAGAAGAGTAACGACGAGCAGCGGAAACAGGGCGGCGAGCGCCCTTGTACCGCGTTGGGCAAGGTGGGTAATGCATGGAAGCTGGGGTCTCATAGTGCGCACCTCCGAATTCGATTTGTAGAGGGCCGCGGGAAAAGACTTCGCCAATCAGAACACTGGGAAATCAGCAATGTTGCTTGTCCGGTTAATTCCGCCTGCATTTCTCCCGGTGTAAAGCGGGCGCTGAAAAGTCCGTTCAGCTTGAGGGCACGGGTTCACCCGTGCCGCAACCGCTGCCCCCCAGTCGATACGGCTTCTGTTAGAGGGTGCTAAAACGTCGGCTTTGCTTAAGGACACGGCTTCAGCCGTGTCGTAAATGCAGCTTTATCAATGGGGCTTTAGCCCGGGCCTTGCGGGATTTCCTCAGCTCTTGCCAGTGCGTCTGGGAGGAGAGAAGCCAAGGAACAAGAAGATCACGCCGGTGATTGCGTTGACGGCAACGGCAACGTCGTTATCCGTGCGAGCGAACTCCACGCCCGCAAAGATGAGAAAGACGACACCCACCCCAAAGAAAAAGTATCTGTACTTCATGGCTGTACCGTAGCATTGCGATGACGCGCCGGCAATGCCGTGCCTCCCGAAGGAATTTCGAAGCGGGCGCGCCGGACGGGGCTCCTCCTAAAAAGCAACTGCTCGAACGCAAAACTGCTCCCAGCGAGGATGAGCGACATGGTGGTACACGGACTGCGGCTGGCCAGACGGCTCGACGAGGTAGGATTTTCGGAGATTGTCCAGGTCCGAAACAGGGTGATGGAATTGCGGGCGACAGGCCAGAAAGTCTACGCCTTTCATGGCGGCGAGCCTTTCTTTGAAACTCCAGACCAGGTGAAGTTCGCCCTCCTGCGCGCCACGGTTGAGAACCGCACGCGATACGCGCCCTCCTCAGGCATCGCTCCTTTGCGGCAGGCGCTTGCGGAAAAACTCAAGAGCTACAACCGCCTGAATGTTTCGGCTGAAGATGTCATCATCACCGCCGGCGGGGCACATGCACTCTTTGCTGCCTTTCAGGCAATCCTCGACCCAGGGGACGACGTTTTGATGTTTTCTCCATACTGGACGCCGATCCGGGACATGATCACGACTGCCCAGGCGCGTGCCCTGCTGGTGCCCACCAGTACCGCCCGCAACTCCGGGCTCAAGCAGACGCTGGAGGCGTTTTCCACCCCGCATACACGGGCCATTTACTACAACACCCCGCAGAATCCCGCCGGTACCGTCTTCTCTCGCGCCGAAGCCGAGCAGGTTGCCGAGTTCGCTCAAGATCGCGATCTCATCGTGATTGCGGATGAATCGTATGAGGACCTGGTGTACGGCGCGGAGCATTTCTCCATCGCCTCTCTGCCGGGAATGGCGCAGCGCACAATCTCGACCTATACCTTCTCCAAGACGTATGCGATGACCGGCTGGCGCGTAGGATACGCCGTGGCGAAGGAGCCGTTCATGAGCGGCCTGCGCAAGCTGGTGCTGAACTCGGTCAATGGAGTTTCAACCATGAGCCAGTGGGCCGCGCTTGCGGCGCTCAGCATCCCTCGATCGGAGATCGATGCCCGGCGCGACGAGTACCAGCAGCGCCGAGACCTCATGGTCAGCGGCCTCAATGAAGCGGGGCTGATCTGCTCCATTCCGGAAGGGGCGTTCTACGCCTTTCCTCGGATCACAAAGATCGGGAAGGACAGCCGTGCGGTTTCTAAAAAACTGCTGGAAAAGGCCCACATCGCAACCGTTCCCGGCACGGTCTTCGGCGGCCAGGGCGAGGGTCACGTGCGCTTCAGCTTCTCCGTCCCTCTGACAACGATCGAAGAAGGGTTGGAGACACTGAAGAAGTTTCTCCATCAGTGACCCGTCCGGGAATGCCTCTTTACGCCGCGGGCGCCCCCGTTCTGCGCGCGGCAGGGCCGGAGCACAGTGCGAAGGCTTTGAGAATGCCGGAGAAGTTGTAGCCGAGCAGTTTCGCATCGAATGCTGCATCCTGACACCGGCGTGCCCCTGGACTTCTCACGAGAATCGCCTTTCCTTCGCTGCCCCGGCCAAGACGTACGACTAACCCGCCGCAGCTGAGAGATTTAGCGTTGGCCCGGCCACCCAACGAGTTCGCCAACCGCTCCAGCGACCCGCCCTCAGAGATCATGTCTTGTGCTTCCAAGACAATCTATCTACACAAGTTAGGGAGTTGCGCACCCTTCCCTTGGCAGGAATCATGAGGGTATGAGTGCTTTCTTCCCTGGACGCTCGTACTGGTCCCCCGGCCTCCTGCTCCTTGCCGCATTCTGCCTAGGGACGGTAGCGCGCGCGCAGCAGACGGAGACTCCGGAGATTCCGAGGTTGAGTGCATCCGTGGACGCGACGGGGAAGACCGCAGAACTCCCGGATGACCCGGGTCTTCTCCTGGATCACGCCTCAGCTCACGCGCAGCCGGTCGATGTAGCCGCTGCCGGCGAGCCTGCCGCCGACTCGGGGAAAGCGATCGACAATGTCGACTCATCGGATGGAAAACAGACCAAGCGAATTCTTTACATCGTCCCCAACTTCCGGGCTGTCAGTGTGGATTCGCAGCCTCCGGCGCAGCCGATCAAAGATAAGCTGATCACGGCGGCGGAAGACAGCTTCGACTATTCATCCTTCGTCTTCGTCGGTCTTCAAGCGGGCGTCGGCATGATGGGCAAATCGTATCCGGAGTTCCGACAGGGGACGGCAGGATACAGCCGCTATTACTGGCATACGTTCGCCGATTCCGTCGATGAGAACCTGTGGGTGGAGTTCCTGATTCCCTCAGCCCTTCGCCAGGACACAAGGTATTACACACTGGGTAGAGGCGGAGTGATCAAACGGTTCGCCTATTCCTTCTCGCGCATCGCGATCACCCGCACAGACGAGGGACACGAGGCCTTCAATGCCTCTGAGATTCTCGGAGCGGGTACTGCCGCGGCGATATCGAATTTCTACTATCCCACCGCGGAACGAACCGAGGTGAAGACCTACCAGCGTTGGGTCACCAACGTTGTCATCGATGGCGGCTTCTTTGTGTTCAAGGAATTCTGGCCGGACATCAACAGCGCCTTCTTCCACCAAAAAGACTAGGCCGTCCTCATCCCGGGAGTCTGCCGTTTCCATTCAACGACGGCTGCATTTCGGATGCGACTGCCGAATCCCCTGGAATAAATTGCATCTCTACGCCTGAGACTTGATCATGAGGGGATGAAGTTCTTCCGGCGTCCTATCTCGTTGTTCGTTCTCGGACCTTGCCTGATTGCTTTCCTTTGTTGTGGCTTCCAGGTTGATGCGCAGCGCGCTCTGGAGCTTCCGGCCACTCGCTCTCCGCTCCAGATTGCAGGCTTGGACAGAGAGGATTTGCCTGACGATCCCGGTGTGGGCCAGACGCAGCAGCCCGGCCCGCAGACAAAGCCGGATCCTGCTCCAACGGAGCAGGGCGGACAGACAAAGCGAATTCTCTACATCGTGCCGAACTTCCGTTCCGTCAGCACGGATGCCTACCTGCCTCCTCAGTCGGTCAAAACCAAGTTCATCACGGCGACGGAGGACAGCTTCGACTATTCCGGATTCATCTTTGTCGCGATGCAGGCTGGCCTGGGACAGATCGGCAACTCCTATCCCGAGTTCGGCGAGGGCGCCGTGGGATACGGAAGATACTATTGGCACACGCTGGCTGACGCGACCGATGAGAATTTGTGGGTAGAGTTCCTCGTTCCCTCGATTTTGCACCAGGACACCCGCTTCTACACCTTGCGCCACGGCAGTTTTCTCAAGCGCTTCGGATACGGCTTCACGCGAATTATCATCACCCGGAACGACGGCGGACGGGAGACTTTCAATGCCTCGGAGATCGTCGGAGCAGGCGTGGCCGCCGGCCTTTCGAATCTGTATTACCCAGCCCAGGAACGCACGGAGATCAAGTCCTATCAGCGCTGGGTGACCAACGTCTCGATCGACGGAGGAATTTTTATCTTCAAAGAGTTCTGGCCCGACCTCAACAACCGGTTCTTCCACCAGAAGGACTAGAAATTTCGGCCCTCAATGGATCTCACCGAAGGGCACGTCCTCGGGCGCGGCGGATTGATCGAGACTCTGGATGGTCGATCCGGATGGCCGCGCGAGGCCTCGGATGATCTCCGCTTCGGCTGCCGGGGTCTCGTGGATCGGGATGCCGTTGCGAAGACGGCCAGATTCAGCGGAGAGATTCCCTCTCTAATTCTCAGCGGCCAATTGCAGGGAGGCGTAGCTCTGTCCCGTCTCCTTGCAGAGCACCTCGACAACGAGCTCGTGATCCGCCCGCTGGGGTAGTCCCGAGACCGCTACGGAGCCGACAACTCCGGCGCCGGCAACCGCAATGGGAAAGCACCCTCCGTGCGCCGCGAACTCCGAGAAGGGTAGACCGTAACGCGCCTCGAGATCAGTATTCTTCTCCTGGAGCTCCAGCCCCAACCCATAGGAGCTGCGAAAGAAACGCGCAACCAAATTGCTTTTTCGCCGCACCCAATCGGCGTTGTTGGGAGTGGCCCCGCCTACCGCGCTGAAAAAGAGCACTTGCCCGAAGCGGCGTACGTCAATGGCCAGGGTATATTGGCGCGCGATCGCCAACTCCCGGAGTTGGAGCCCGATGCGCCAGGCAACTTCCTCATCAAAGCGAGACAGCACCAGAGTCTGCTCCTGGAGCGCAATTCTCGCAAGATCCTCACTCAACGCCATACCCCACTGCCTCCCGGAGAGATCTTCGGTAAAAAACTTTCAGAATTGCATTCAACCGGAGCAGCTGCCTACTGGCCGCCTTCGGGAAGAGCCCAGGCAAACAGAACGCTCCCGCTGCTGGTCAGCACATATTGCCGGCCATCGAGCTCGTAGGTTGTCGGCGAGCTTTGCATCGGAACTCCGGTGCCCGCATGCCAAAGAGTCTTTCCGTCGCTTGTGTCGAGCACGAGAAGATTTCCATGTCCATCCCCGGTGAATGCAAGTCCGGCATCCGTCGTCAGGATGCCCGCGCCCGAGCTGGGCCCGAGCTCGTGACTCCAGCGAATCTTGCCTGTCTGGTAATCGATCGCCTCGATCACGCTCTTGCTCCACACGCTGTAGTCCGCTCCAGCCCAGCCGTAGGTTCCATCCGCCGGCTTGGCAAAGTACACGCTATAGCTCGGACGGGCATCGACCAGGAACAGCCCCGTCTTCGGGTCGAAGCTTGGCGCCCTGTAGTTCGTGAGGCCGCCTTCATCCGGAGCGATTAGCCGCCCATCGGGCGCAGGCTCCTTGGCGGGGTTCGGAATGGGCTGACCTCGCTTGTCCACTCCCATCGACCAGTTCACCGGCCCGAATGTCGAGGTCAGCAGATGCTTCCCGTTGGTGCGGTCCAGAACAAAGAAATAACCGTTGCGGGAGGCTTGCATCAGCATCTTTCGCGGGCGGCCATGGAACTTGCCGTCCACCAGCACCGGCGTCTCGACCGCATCCCAGTCGTGCGTGTCATGCGGCGACGGCTGGAAGCTCCAAACCAGCTTGCCGGTGTCCGGATTCAGAGCCACGATGCTGCAGGTGTACAGGTTGTCCCCAGGACGGGTAGAGCCGGTCAAAACCGGCGTAGGATTCCCCGTGCCCCAATACAGGAGATGAAGATCCGGATCGTAGGTTCCGGGCATCCAGGTCGTCCCGCCCGTGGTGGCGTTCGGTGTACCCGGCGGAGGATCGACGTCCCACTCCCACTGCATCGCCCCGGTCTCCGGATCGAAGGACTTGACGAAGGTAGGCAGATTGTCGAGATCGCCTCCAATCCCGGCAATCACGTGATTGCCAACCACGAGGGGCGCCATCGTAGTCCAGTAGCCCTTGCTCGAGTCCGCAACCGCGATGTTCCAGCGCACGCTGCCATCCTTGGCATTGAGAGAGACCATGTGGGCATCCGGTCCCATGAAAAAGATCCAGTCCTTGTAGATGGCCACGCCCCGCTGGCCGATGTGATCGCCCTTGTTAGGCGGGTATTTATAGTGCCAGAGCTGGTGGCCGGAACGCGCATCGACGGCCCAGAGATTATCCGGAACAGTAAAGTACAAGATGCCGTCGACCAGCAGCGGCGAGGCTTTGATCGCAGCAAGCTGGCCTGTCTGGAAGGCCCAGGCAAGCGACAAATTGCCTACGTTCTGCGCGTTGATCTGCGTCAGGCTGCTATGCCGTTTGCCGGAGTAGTCCCCGTGATAGGACGGCCAACTGTCCGCCGGCGGCTTGAGCAGCATGGTGGAATCGACGTTTTGCGCGATCACGGGACTCACGAGAGCGATCGTGAGAGCTGCACCGAAGGCAAAGTACGACGCGTTTTTCAAAAGCTTCATATCGGTTTTGGAAGTGCCCATGCAAACAACACGCCGCCGCTGCTGGTGAGCACGTATTGGCGGCCGTCGAGCTCGTAAGTGATAGGAGAACTCTGAATGCGGGAGCCTGAACCCGCATGCCAGAGCGTTTTCCCGTCCGTGGTGTCCAGAGCCAGAAAGTTCCCTGTCGCATCTCCGGTAAAAGCAAGTCCCGATGCGGTCGTCAGCACGCCTGCACCGGAGCCGCCTGGTCCCAATTCGTGAGTCCAGCGGATCTTCCCGGTCTGGTAATCGATGGCCTCGATCACGCCCTTGCCCCAGAGGCTGTAGTCCGCGCCGGCCCAGCCGTAGGTCCCATCCGCCGGTTTGGCGAAATAGACGCTGTAACTGGGATGGGCGTCCACAATAAAGAGCCCGGTCTTCGGATCGAAGCTTGGCGAGCGGTAATTCGTCATCCCGCCTTCGTCAGGCGCGATCAGGCGGCCATCCGGCGCCGGCTCCTTCGCGGGATTGGGAATCGGTTGCCCCTGCGGATCAACCCCCTTCGACCAGTTCACCGGCCCGAAGGTCGAGGTCAGCAGATTTTTTCCATTCGTGCGGTCCAGAACGAAGAAGTAGCCGTTGCGCGAGGTCTGCATGAGCATCTTCTTCTGCTCCCCATGAAAATCCCCGTCCACCAGCACCGGTGTCTCCACCGCATCCCAGTCGTGCGTGTCGTGCGGCGAAGGCTGGAACGACCAGACCAGCTTGCCGGTCTCGGGATTCAACGCCACGATGGTGCAGGTATACAGGTCATCGCCCGGCCGTGTTGAGCCGTTTAACACCGGCGTGGGATTTCCTGTGCCCCAGTACACCAGATTGAGCGCAGGATCATACGTCCCCGTCATCCAGGTCATTCCGCCCGTCGGCTGGTTGGGCGTTCCTACCGGGGGCGTCGAATCCCACTGCCATTGCATGGCCCCGGTTTCGGGATCGATCGACCGGACGAAGCCGCTCAAATTGTCAAAGTCCCCTGAGACCCCCACCAAGACGTGATTGCCCACGATCAAAGGGGCCATCGTCGTCCAATAGCCCTTCGTCACGTCTGCGACCACGACATTCCAACGGACCGTCCCATCTTTGGCGTTCAGAGAGATGAGGTGCGCATCCGGGGTCATAAAGTACAGCCAGTCCTTATACATGCCCACGCCGCGATGCCCGATGTGCAGGCCCTTGTTCGGCGGGTAGATGTAATGCCAGATCTGGTGGCCCGAACGCGCATCCACCGCCCAGATATTGTCCGGGACCGTGAAATAGAGAATGCCATCGACGAGCAGGGGCGAGGACTTGATCTCCGCGATCTGGCCTGTCTGGAATGCCCAGGCCAAGCCAAGATCCTTTACGTTTTGCGGGGTAATCTGCGTCAAAGAGCTGTGGCGCTTTCCGGAATAGTCACCGTGATATCCCGGCCAGCTATCCGCCGGCGGATTGGCCAGCATCGCCGCATTCACGTCCTGCGCGAAGCTAGCCCGGCCATCGCATGCAATCGCTATCACTGCGCCCGCAGCCAAAAGAAGAGCGCTCTTCGGAAACTTCATATCGATCGAATACCCCTCAAAGCAACGCGACGAAACAGGGTCCGCGGCCGCCGCGAAACGGTCTAGCGCAAGGTCTGCAGATAAGCCATCAAATTGTGGACGTCGTCATCCGTGTACTTGCTGAACTGCTCAACATGGGCATTCACCGGAGCGTCGACCGTGTATTTCACACTCTTGGCCGGCCAGGATCGGTAGGTTCCGGAGGCATCGGTCAACCCGACGGTAAACTCGTCCAGATAAGTTAACGTGCCTGTGACTGTCTCTCCGGAAGGCAGAGTCACGGTGACCTTGGATTTCGCATCCTTGGGATACAGCATCCGCTCTTCCAGCTGCAAGCCCTCATAGCGGGAGGCGATGCCGGCGAGATCGCCGGTCGGCGAATGGCAGGATGCGCAATTGCTGTCGAAGTATTGCTTGCCGGCCTGAACATTCCCGGTCTGCAGATCCGAGACGTCTACCCCTTTGCGGGCGCCCTTCTTCGAAAAAGCCTTGTTCCGCTGAGAATGAATGAAGGCCATGAGAGACTGAATCTGCGGATCAGAGAAATTGAAGCTCGGCATGCCCTTATCGGGCCGGCCGTTGCGAACGACGTCGCCGATCTTGTCTCCCCCGACATCCTCTGCAACCAGCCTGGAGCGGGTAAGATCCGGCCCCGTCTCGCCGCCGCCTGCATCCCGTCCATGACAGAATGCGCAGTTCTGCTGGAACAGCGAGCCGCCGCTTTCGACCAACGCCGGCGGATACACCGCGGGCCCGTGCGTCGCTGGTTCCCCGGCCCCGCCGGCGGGCCTTGTCCCGGAGCCCGGGGCGCCCGGCACGGTTGTGCCCTGTGCACCGGAACCTGGAGTTTGAGCACTTGCGAGAACCACGCTCGCAAGCAATGAAGACCCTAGCAGTACTTTCCAAAGGGATGCAGCGCGCAAAAGATTCATTTTTACAATAGTACTCCGCAGAAGATTAGACTCGAAAGCTCGCCGGACCCTGGCTGCGGTTCGGCTCGCCGCGCATGTTGAAGATCGTTGTTGGCTGACGAATCGAGGAGCTCGATCGTATGCCGCTCGATCCGGCAATTCCCATCCTATTGCGAGCCGCCAGCTCCCTCGGGACGCGGATGAGAAGCAGTACTTCCTTCGGTCATCCCCAACACCCACTTGATGGACTCGAAGTACATCTTACGGATATCGGGATCGTTCCACGACTCCTCGGTGTGGCCCAGCGTCGAATAAAAAACCCGGCCCTTGCCATACATCTTCGACCAGGCAACCGCGAAGTCGTGGTCTTGCCGATGGATACGGGGGTTATTGGAATAATCCAGCTTGGAGGCGTCAAGGCTGAGCAGGACGTTCACTTTGCTACGCGACCACTCCTTCGGCTGATAGATCTCGTCATATTTGACGAACTCCTTGGGGAAATGGCTTACCGCGGGGAAGCTGGGGTCTTCGTTGATGATCGGCGCATTGAAGGTAAACCAGGGATGCTGGTCAAACCAGCCGCCGATCATCTCTCCGTATTCCGGCCACTTGTAGTTCGTATCAAGCGCGGCGTGAATTCCCACAAAGCCCTTGCCGTCGTCTTTGATGAACGACATCATGTCCTGCTTCTGGCTGTCATCCATGTCCAGCTCGCCGGTGGTGCTCACGAAGATCAGAGCGTCGAAGTAATTCAAATTCTTCGTGTTTCTTCCCAGATTCTTCTTCGTGATCAGTTCGGTGTCGGTGCGCAGCGTAGTGTCCCACAAGCCGCTCTCGTGGCCCATGTTGTAGATCGCAGCCATGGCGTCTGGCACCGAATCGTGCTCAAAGCCCTTGGTCTGGGCGATCACCAGAAGGTGCTTGAGATGGATCTGCTTGGCAGGCGGCGGCGGGGGAACGGTAAAGCCGGCGCTTGATTGATCCTGGGCCGATGCAAAGGCAATGAAGACCAGCAGAGAAAGAGAGAGGAAAAGAACATTTCGAATGGCGCGCAAGAAGTCTCCTCAACGCTTTGGTCCGCGATCGGCGCCGCCCGGAGAGATCCCCGGCTGAAGAGCGCTTCGATCACTGCCGCCCGCGTAAGCCGCCAGAAATGAGTGAGGCTCGTTCGAGACGCCTCCGGCTGCAATCATGGCACGCCCACGAGTGTATTTCCGAGTTGCCTCTGCTGTCACGTCTGCCCGCCCGCCCCCTCTGTTTGCGCCCCCAAGGATCGGCCTCTCTTCCCTTCCCTGTCCGGGATCCGCGGGCACCGTCCGACCGAGATCAACGGCCAATTGTTCGGAAAATGCAAAGAAATGGCGTTCAGCTCCATGCCGTTTCCGTCAGCGCCGGTATGCCCTGCGGATCGCTCGCGTCCGGGCGCTCGCGGGGCAGCGTAAGCGGCTTGTGCAGCACCTCGATCACGCGCTCATAGATTCGATTGCGCACCTCGAACCGGTCGGAGGCGCGCGTAACGTAGCGCACCACAATGTCGATACCGGCGCCGGCCGGCCGAAGATTGACCGCCGGGCTCGCGCTGAACTGACTCAGACCATTCTTACGCGTAACCCGTTTCCACTCCTGTTCGGCAAGCCGGGTCTCGTCTGCAGTCTCTTTGAGAACAGCTTTGTGAATGCATTCGATGAGGGCGTAGGTGTCGTCGGACGTCGGAATGCTGACGGAGAGCTCATCCCACAGCCACTGGCCGGTCGTCGAAAAGTTGAAATACTGCCCGCTGACGGCAAAATTGTTGATGAAGGTAACGCGCCGGCCGGTGGGGTGGCCCTTGTCGGTCCAGTTTCCGGTTTCGAGCATGGTTGTCCGGAAGAGGCTGATCTCCACCACTTCGCCGCCCACACCGTTGATCTCGACCCAGTCGCCGACGCGGATGCCGTTCTTGCCCATGAGCACGAACCAGCCGAAGAAGGCGAGGATGTAGGCTTGCAAAGCGACCGTAAGCCCGGCTGTCGCGAGCCCCAGCACAGTCGACATCTGCTGCGGAGCGCCGAAGACAACCAGCAGAATCAGCAGAGCGCCGGTCATCCGCGAGCCCAACCCTAGAATCGTGCGCAGGGTCTGCATCCGCCGCCGGTCCAGCACCGGACGCTCCATCCAATGGATCAACAGCGCGTCGCCGAGAATGACGCAGATGAGAATGAAGGCAATCATGGCGAACGACTGCAAAATCAGATGCACCACGATCCGGTGCTGCAGAAGCACCTGGTCTCCCCATTTGCGGTACGTCGTGGCAAGCTGCTGCTCGGTCTCGATGCGATCGTCGTAGATGCTGAGAATCTGACGCTGAGTGCTCCGGCTCTTCAGGCTGGCGAGATCCTCGCTCCCACCCGGGCTTGACCCGGCGTTGGCCTGCGCTTCCAACAAGTTATGCTCGGCCGTCAAGGCGGATACGCCGGCCTGGGCCCGGCTCATGGCCTGTTGAAGCAACTGGTACCGGCTGCGCTGCTGGAACCATGCGCGGACTCGTCCCGCAAGCGTGTTGTAGTGCCGCGCAGACAGAACCGCAACTTCGCCGCCGCTGCGGACCTGTGCGTCGTACTTGCTCATCGCAGCTTCATGCGTGTTGAGCTCCTGCTGGATCCTGGTGCGCCTATCGCCGGAAGCGCGCGCGAGGTCTCGCTGCGCATCGCTCAGCTCATCCGAGTCCAGTCCAAGCTGCGCCTTGGCAACATCAAGATCATTTGCGCTCGGGATCGGTTCGCCCGCCTTCGGCTTCGTCGAAGGATTGGCCGCGCGCGTCAGGTTCTGCAGATGCTGCTGGTCCTCTTCCACCGTCTTCTGCAGTTGCGCAACCTTGTGCGAAAGCGTCAGCGCCGCCCCGGTGAGCACCGGATGTTCCGTGCCGGCCTGCCGCAGGGCGGAGGCAAAGGCCTGATCCACTTCGTGGTCGGCCAGGCGCTCCGCTTCACGGGCATATTCCCCTTCCTCCGCGCTCACGGCCAATGCGGCCAGCGCCTGCGCCGTCTGCCACGGGCTCAAGTCCACAATGGTCTCGTCTGCCCTGGCATGGCCTCGGTTTGCGGAGCCTCCGCCGAGGAACGGAAGGTTAGCCATTGCGCCGCGTGTGGTCCAGGTGAAAGCGACACAGATGGCGAGCAAGGCAATTGTCCCGAGCAAAAACAGAAGCCGGCCTCGGCTGAGAATCTCCGGGCGAGAAACATTCTCCGAAGCGGGAGGGGGAGAGAGGGTCGCCATAATGCTCGATTGTGACAGGTTTAGTCTCGTGTCGCGTTCGATTTGAATGACCGGAAAGTTGCAGCGAGAGATTCCCTCTGAAGAAAAGCTCGCCGAACCTGGGGAATGCATGGTAGTAGTGGTGCGGCTGACCCCGGGGCTGCCAAAGTAAAGACAGCGCCGAATGAACTATGCAGCCAAAAGGAAGCAAGACATGGAGCGTCGCAGCTTACTGAAAACTCTTTCCGCCGCTGCCGCGGTGGGCGCGGTGACCAACCTTGGACATGGCCGTACTCTCTCCGCGGAAGCGGCCAGCGGCATTGTCGGCGCGATGGGAGGAGGGGGCCCGCTGGCGCAGGTGAAGGAAGCCGCGCGCCGGGGCATGCCCCCCCTTAAGATCACCGACGTCAAAGTCATTGCGACCGCTCCCTCGGGGTCCAATTGGACCATAGTGAAAGTTGAGACTAGCGAACCTGGCCTCTACGGACTCGGCGCGGCTACCCACCAGGAGATTCCTCAGGCGGCCCAGGCCTATATCGAAAAACGGCTGAAGCCCTTCGTCATCGGAAAGAACTGCGATGAGATCGAGGACATCTGGCAGTCCGCCTATGTCCAGCAGTACTTCCGCTCCGGACCGGAGAGCAACGACGCGCTC
>DASYYO010000277.1:0-10771 GCA_035933805.1 Acidobacteriaceae bacterium
GACCGATGGCGACGTCATTTCGATTGGATAGATAAAAGGTCTGAGTCCGGCTTTCCGAGCCCATTGCACAGGCTTCGATACGAACCTTCCTGCCTCGCAATCTCTTCTTCAGGATTTCCAGATTCCTGGGATCTGGCTCGACAGAGACAACATCAGCCCCGAGCGCGCAGAATGCCTCTGAGTACAATCCCTCATTTGCCCCGATATCAAAGACCAGATCGCGGGGGGAGATGAATTGAGCGTAGAAATGCTTCCGGTCTCTCCGCTTTCGAATCGCGTCGCGCCCAAAGGCAGTCTGATAGATAAATCTGAATGGCTGGTATAGAGGGGTTCCGACCAAAGCCCCACCGAGTCGTTTTCCGAAAGCCATAAGAACTCACCGTATTTGGTTTTTCGACCTAATTGGCGAGATACAAGGGCCTATTCGTACAAAGAAGACAATCCGGTTGCAGACGCAGCTTAACACGAAAGATCGATCGCATCCTGTGGGCTTGTGGCCCGGATTTCCCTCTGCGGCCACGGCCATGGGCGCCCCACGGCCGTTGCCACCCGAAGCCCGCTCGCGTTATGGCGAGACTTGGCTTGGCCGGCCAACTCAGGCGAGTGCTTTCGCCGGTCTATCTTTCGGCCGGTTTCCCGGGCGACGGCTGGAATTCTTCACTGAGGTGAAGGATCGCCTGATGCTTCTGCAATCTCTGCTGCAGTGCGGGAACGGGAACATCCTGAACGCTGCAGCGGCGGGCAATGGCAAGGCTGGCTGCAGTACCGGCGGCCTGGCCAATGATCATGTATTGCGGTTCCATGCGCAGGGACGAATAAGCGACATGGCTGGCCGAGAGACAGACGGGTACGAGCAGATTTTCCGCCTCGCTCCGTTTGGGCAGGATACAGCGGTACGGAATCTCGTATGGCTGGACCGGAACCTGAACGTCACCTTCGTTGTGCGCCGTGCCGTCCGGCATCGCGATGCGCTGCACGTTATGGGAATCGCTGTTATACGACCCCATGCCTACCGAGTCGGGTTTGGTGCGCTCGATCTGCAGGTCTGACTGTCGCATGACATAGTCGCCGATCATACGGCGGCCCTCGCGAACATAGAGTTGATTCGGCCAGTGATCCGTGCCGGCAAACTCATCTTTGGGAAGACCCCAGAGTTGGAGATCATTGCGGAGACTGAGAGGAACGGCGGGATCCTGTGCGATGAAGTAAAAGAATGACTTTGTATAGAGAAGATGGTCATCCCAGATCCTGGCCTTCTCTGCATAGGAGGCTTCAGGATACTTCCAGCTCTTCCCGATGAAATCAGTCGATACCGGGCCATTGTTATTGAAGTCGGCCTTGTGGTTTGGGATCATGACCGGATTGGTAATATCCCGGAGGAGCGGCGGCCTTCCCTTATGCTGTGAAAATTCCTTGAGATAGCGCTCGAGTAAGGCGAAGCCGGCGCGGTTATATCCCTCGGGACGGGTGAAAGGAAGCTGGTTGGACCGGTCGGTCGTGAGAATCACCCGGAAGTTATACGCCTGAACCTTTTTGTCTCCTGAACCGGGAGCGCCCATCGGACCGGGGTCGATCTCCGGGAGGAGTTGATGCTGGCTGTCGTAGGCGGAGAGCGGCCAGGTGAACTGGTGTTTCGGCGTATCGGCGCGGACGCCGGCAAGGTCTTCTCCATATTGCGAGACCGGCTCGCGGCCCCAGGTATAGCTGATCTTTGCCTGTGCCATGAGGTCGCCCTCATAGGAGCAATCGGCGAAGACCTGAGCCGGCCAGCGCCTGCCGCTGGAGGTTATGAGGGAGACGATCCGTTTGCCCTGCAACTCCACGCCGTCATGCTCGCGGAGGCGCTCGCCGAAATAGCAGAGGACGCCGGCCTCGCTGAGCATCTGTTGAAAGATCTCTTCGCCCACGCGGGGCTCCGACCGCCAGTTCTGAGCCTGGTTCAGGTCATGGATGCCATAGTGAGCGGCAGCCTTCGTATAGAACGCGCGGGGATAACCGCCGATGATGGTGAAGCGTGCTACGTCGGTAGCGGAGAGGCCGCCGGTGAGCATTCCGCCGAGAGAATTTCCTGGTTCGAGAAGGATGACACGGAGCCCCTGCCGGGCGGCGGAGTAGGCGGCAATTACGCCGGAGGCGGTTGCTCCATAGACCAGCAAGTCCACAGAATCGCGGCCAGGAGATGACGCAGCGGACCCGGATGCCAGGGCGCCGCTGACCGGCGATCCGAAAACGCGCGGTGTTGCCAACATCGGGCCAACAGAGCCAAGCAGCCGGATGAGTTGACGACGAGTCAGGTTCTTCATTGTTTCCTATCCCGCAGGGTTGAATGCGACATTATCGACGCCGGTGGCGGATGGCTGAGGTTTCCCTCTTTAGCCACGCCGAATGGCGCCCGATGTTCAATGTATGCTGGCGATTCGCATAAGCAGCATTCCTTATCATCGTTCACCACGAATTCGGATCGAAACACCTCCTGATCATCCCACGTACGCCCGCCTACGGCGGACGAACGAGGGGCACCCTACGACCTTGCCCACCCAACGCCCGTTGGCGCGACCTGGGCCGGCCGCCCCGGCCGTGGCCTTCATGGTTGACAATTCCCTGCTGCAGCCTCTTAACTGAAAGAAGTGCGGTGATGGAGTTCACCGTGGAGCGGGTCTTCGGCCCCGCCTCCCAACCGCTGTTCCTGATGACGGGAACAGATGATGACTCCTGACGGGGAATCCTGTCAGGGAGTCGTCTGCGGCCCTCTCTGAGACGATCCCCAACAATCGAATGCGACGGTCATGCGCACAGGCGCAGGCAATGGGAACGCCCTGTGCAGTTCGCGTGGCCGGGCTCGGGAGGAGAGATCGACCTTGCAGAAATATCTGTTCATCGCCCTCGGAGGAGCGCTGGGAGCGATCGCCCGCTACTGGGTGGGCTCCTCGGTTGCCGGACGCATGGGATCGAAGTTTCCCTACGGGACGCTTTTGGTCAATCTGACGGCGTGCGTGATCCTGGGCTTCTCCCTGACCTGGCTGGGACGGCGCACGGAGGTGAACCCGGCGTGGCGGTTTGTGATTCCCGTCGGCTTTATCGGCGCCTACAGCACCTTCTCCACGTTTGAATGGGAGACGTTTTCGAGCCTGCAGTCGGGCGCGTTTCTGCTCTCGTCGGTCTATGTCGCGGTGAGCCTGCTACTGGGTCTGATCGCGATCTGGGTTGGAGTGCTGCTGGCCAGGGCGGCGGGTTAGAGCGGATCTCCTATCGGTATGGTCCGGAGCCGCTGCCCTCTATGCGGTTTTCATCAAGAAATCGAAGTGTTGTGGCTTCCCGCCCCTGGCGAAACTAGACTGGCAGGGCACAGGGGCGCAGGGACAAGGAGCAGTCATGCTAAAGGCCGGCAAAGCGGTCAAGGTTTCCATCTATCTGAGCGAAGGCGCGACGTATCGCGGCGCCGCAGCGTCTTCGAGCATTCTCGACTTTCTCTTTTTCCGCGGCGTGGCGGGGGCAACGGCTTTGAAGGGGGTGGCGGGCTTCGGCTCGGAGCATCGCCTGCACACCTCCTCGACGGTGGAGCTGTCGGACCGCCTGCCGCTCAAGATCGAATTCATCGAAAACCAGGAGAAGGTCGATGAACTGCTGGGCCCCCTGGCCGAGATGGCCGGCTCAGGGATGATCGAGGTGCAGGAAACGACGGTCGCCAAGCCGGCCCAGGTGCGCAAGGCAAAGGAGAGCCCGGCTGGGCCGCATCTCCGCATCGAGGGCAAGGCACGGCAGATGGAGATCTATGTCGGGGAGAGCGACCGCTGGGAGGGCAAGCCGCTCCATGAGGCCCTGGTGGCCGCCATGCGCGCCCATGACCTTGCGGGGGTGACGGTCTACCGCGGCGTGCTGGGCTACGGCGCGCACCGCCGGGTGCATAAGGATAAGCCGCTGCACCTCTCGCACGATGCCTCGATCATGCTCTCGGTCATCGACACGGAGGAGAAGCTCAAGGCTTTCCTGCCGATCGTCGATCAGATGGTCGAGGAAGGGATCGTGGTGCTGTCGGACGTGGACATTATCAAATACAGCCATCGGCGGGAGAGCCCGGCAACCCATCCCAAGGGGGAATGAGGTCCGGCGGCGAGGCCGCGGGTCCATTTTGAGACCGCGGGGCGGCCCAGATCCGGAACGGTACTCTTGTGACTTCAAGTAACCTGCCACTGCACCGGCGGTTCCTGCAGGCAAAGATCAGTCTGGCAGAATGGCGGAGATCGCGGATATTCTAAGTTCCTGAAGAACCTGGCCGCCCGGCAGACGAGATATCAAGCTGCGCGGCGAGGGTGAGGCACTGAAATAAGATGGCAGCAACCACGGTTACAGCTCACGGCGCCGAGAAGAGAAGAGCAGAAATCCGGACAGAACCGCCTGCCATCTCCTGCGACCCGACGGTCTTTCAGCAGAACCTGAACAAGCTCCCGTTCGAGGTTGTGCACCGGCTCGCGGACAATCCTTTGTTTGAGCTGCCTCGCCTGGTGGAGCTGGCGCAGGAGGTCTCCTCCCGCCAGGATCATCACCGGCCCTACGGAGACGCTTACTGCCTGATTGGAACGCCGGAACCGGGGCAGAAGGCGCTCGAAGGCTCCAAGCCTATCTCGGCGGTGGAGGAGACGATCCGCGACATTGAGCACGCCAACGGATGGATCATGCTCAACCATGTGGAGCGCAACCCGGCCTATCAGCAGATCCTCGAGACGAGCATCTGCGACGTTCTCGAGATGGGCGGCAGGGAGCTGAAGAAGAAGATCAAGTGGTTTGAGGCGATCATCTTTATCACCTCGCCCGGGCGGGCGACTTCCTACCACGTCGACCGGGAGTGCGCCTGGCTGCTGCAGCTTCGCGGGAAAAAGGAGATTCACCTCTTCCGCCGGGACGACACAGACGTGGTGCCGCACGAGGAGCTGGAGCAGTTCTGGTCGGTGGACAACAGCGCCGGCGCGTACAAGCCCGAGTATGAGTCCAGAGCGCTGGTCTACCCTCTGAGACCGGGCAACGGCGTTCACATCCCGGTGAACACGCCGCATTGGCTGAAGAACGGCGACAACGTCTCCATCTCGATGAACCTGAACTTCGTCTTCCACGACCATCTGTGGGGCAACATCTACAAGGCGAACCATCTGCTGCGCAAGCGCGGGGTGAACCCCCGGCCTCCGGGGAGCAACCGGTGGATCGACGCGACGAAGAGCACGGCGTATACCGTGCTGCAGCGGACCAACATGGCTCTGAAGCGCAAGCCTTATATTCCGCAGATCGCGGTTGCGCAGAAGGAACGGATCTTCCGCATGATGGAAGACCGCTGGTAGCAGAGCCGCCGGGCGGGTGCTACGGCTTGGCTTGCGCCGCAGCCGCAAGGCCGCGGCGGCGATCTTCAATCTCCTGCTTCCAACTGCCGGACAAGGGCGAGCGCAGCGCGCTCTTGAACTTTTCGGGATCGCTCTCGTCTCCGCGGAAGAGCCGCACGACCTCGGCCACGGTGATCGCCTCCGGTCCCTCGCCCACCTGTTCAATCCCGTCTCCGGCGCCGAGCTCCCCTTCCTCGGCGATCGAGAAGTAGATTCCCGGACGTCCGGCGAGCCAGAATCTCTTGACCATGTCCGGCCGGCCGAAGCGGATGCCGAGCTTGAAGCAGGGCATGCGCGGCTGAGTGACTTCCAGGACGGAGGAGCCTATGCGGAAGCGGTCTCCGATGCGGACTCGCTCTTCCAGCAAGCCGAGGGTGGTAAGGTTTTCCCCAAACGCGCCGAAGGGCAGCTCCTCCGCGAGCTCGTTGGCCCAGTACTCGTAGTGTTCCGCGGGGTAGAGATAGACAGCCTTGTTGCGGCCGCCGTGGACGGTCAGGTCGGCCTGCCGGTCGCCCTCGAGATTGTGCCCGCGGACGGCGACACGTCCGGTGACTGGAGACTTCCAGATCGAGGTCGTCACCGTCGCGTTCCCATAGGGGGCCATCCGGGGAGTTCCGACGTTGACCGAGAGGACGCGCATTTCTTCCGCGGCATGCATGCACTCCATCCTATCAATCGCCTTCATCCGCTCCATCGGCTCGATCCGCGACTCCGGTAGAATCGGCGCATGAGCCAAGCCAATCCCTATGACGGGTTCCTGGGAGAGCGTGATTTTGCCGAGGTTCTTCGCGAGACGCCGCGGAGAGTGCGCGAGCTGGCCGGCCGGCTGGGAGCGGCAGGACTGGAACGAAGCCTGGAGCCGGGAAAGTGGCCGGCGCGCGGCATCCTGTGCCACCTGGCGGATTGCGAGATCGCCTTCGGCTTCCGGCTGCGGCAGACGCTCAGCGTTGACGATCACGTGATGCAGCCCTTCGACCAGGAGAAGTGGGCGCGGAGCTACGGGCCGGTCAGCGGACAGCATGCGGTCGAGGTCTTCACCGCTCTGCGGGGTTGGAACCTGGCGTTGCTCAAGGGGCTGACCCCGGCAGAGTTGGACAGGCGGGCAAGCCATCCGCAGCGCGGCGAGATGAGGCTGCGCACCATTGCGGAGACGATGGCCGGGCACGATCTCAATCATCTGCAGCAGTTGGAGAAGATCGCCGGACAAATGGAGGCGGGCGCGGACTCCGCTCCCGCGTAGCGTCTGCTTCGGTCTTCGAAAACCAATGCAAAGGAAATCCTTATGAGCGAGAGCAGCGGGATCGAAGAACCCGGCTGGGGACGGGACAGCCTGCGGATCGTCCGCAAGGGAGAGCTGGATTCCAACACTCCGCAGACCGCGGGCATGACGCGGGCCGAGGCGATCTCCTACGCCAAGGCCGGCGCCCGGAAGCTCTGGGCGGGAACGGTGGTGGTGCATCCCAACGCGAAGACAGGACCGCATCATCACGGCGAGCTCGAGACGGTGATCTACATCGTCAGCGGACGCGCCCGCTTTCGCTGGGGCAGCCATCTCGAGTACATGGGCGAGGCCGGCCCGGGAGACTTCGTCTACGTGCCGCCGTTCCTGCCGCACCAGGAGTTGAATGCGCGCAAAGATGAGCCGGTCGAAGCCGTGATCGTGCGCAGCGGGCAGGAGGCGATCGTGGTGAATCTCAACATGCCCAGCCCGGAGGACGACCCGGCCGCGGCTGAGCCCGATCCCTTTCACTCCGCCGGATGAGCCGAGGCCTCCGGCAGAAGAGATAGCTCAGGCCTTCCTCTGGTCGAATGCGTCGCGGATGGCGTAGAAGGCCTCCGTGGGCTGGTAGTTCTGGTCGAAGGGTAAGGGGCGCTGCTGACGATTGGGCCGCTTCTGCTTGTGTGAGGAGATGTTGTTGAGCCAGGTGTGAGCGTCGGTGAAGCCCCAGGTGAGCACGGCGCCGACCGCAGGATCTTCAAGTACTACATTCAGATAATTCCGGTAAACCGATGCAACGGCACGGTCGCGCTGGGCGGTGTCGTCTTCCGGAAGATCGTCGTCATTGACGTCCAGCTCGGTGATGAAGACCTTCAGCCCCATCTCGCGGGAGCTTTCGATAAAGCTGCGGATTCCCGGACCGAATCCGTTGGGGCTGCCGGCCTTGATATGGGATTGAATACCGACGGCATCCAGGGGAACGCCGGAGTCCTTCAGGCGGCGCAGCAACTGGAGGGTTGCCATGCGCTTGGCGGCGTCTTCGTCACTGTCGTATTCGATGCCGTACTCGTTGTAGGTGAGCAGCGCATGAGGATCGGCCTGGCGGGCGGTGCGAAAGGCAATCTCGATATACTCCGGACCGAGAAGCTGCATCCAGGGAGAGTTGCGCAGGCCGTCGGGACGGCCGTCCTTGGGCAGGACCGCCTCGTTGACCACGTCCCAGGACTGGATCTGGCCGCGGTAGTGGCCGCCAACGGTGAGGATGTGCTCGGTGAGAAAGCGGCGCGCATTCTCCTTGGTCACCGTGCCGGCAAACCATGCGGGCAGGGCCTCGTGCCAGACGAAGTTGTGTCCGCGAACCTGCATCTGGTGCTGGCGGGCGAAGGCAACCAGCGCGTCTCCCTGGGTGAAGGAGTAGCTGTCGGGCGAGGGGCGGAGGGAGTTCCACTTCATCGCAGTCTCGGCGACAACCAGGTTGTACTGCTCGGCGAGAACGCGGCTGTAGGTCGCGTCGGCGCCGAGCAGCCTGGTATTGACGGCTGCGCCGGCAAGCAGGCCATGCGCCGCGGCATGCGCGCGCAAGGAGCCCGCGCCGGTGACCGGCCCTGCGCCGGCCTTGTCTTCCGCGCCGCCGGCCTGGAGCGCGAGACCCCGCACCGGGCCTGGCGCCAGCGCGCCGGCCGCCAGGGCCGCTCCCATCGTCACTCCTCGGGACAACACGCTCCGCCGTGTCAGCATGGCTCTCCCTTTCGGTCCCGGTTCGCTCAGCTATCTCCTGCGTTTCCATGGAGAGAGGTTCGCCCGGGCAAATTGTTGCAGCTCGATATTAAAGCGGATTGCCGCAGCGATGCACAACCATGTTCGGGACCGGCCATAGGCGCATCGCGAAGGATCGGAGACGAAGTAGGATCGGGAGAGAGCGCCCCGGCGGGGCATCGCCGGTAGCGGAGCGCTGGAGAGAATGAGAGCAGGATAGCGGATGAAGAGACGCGAATTCCTCAGGCAAAGCGGGTTGGCGGCGGGGGCGTTCGCCTTGCGTCCGGGCGTGGGCAGGGCTCTGGGGTCGCCGGAGCTTCCGGAGGATCCCTCCGCGGAGAGCAATCTTTCGTTCACGACCTCGGACGCCGCCTGCCGGCGCGTCTACCAGCATGCGCTTCGCGCGTTGGCCGGCAACGTCGCGGTGCTGCCCTCATCGGCCCGGCCGGTGCTGATTGAAGGCAGCAGCTACCGGGGAGTGTGGCTGGAGTGCGCGCCGCAGGAGGGCCTGGCGTACAGTGCCATCCGTCCCGACCTGGCGCTGAACAACCATCTGATCTTCTTCGAACTGCAGCGCGACGATGGCCAGATTCCCTGCTCGATCAAGACCAGCGAGATCGGCTTTGGACAGATCCAGATGGTGGTGCCGATCGCTGCGACGGCATGGGATCTCTACCGGCAGACAGGAAGCAGCGAGCTGCTGGAAACGGCCTATCAGGGCGGCAGCCGATGGGATGCATGGCTGCGGCAGTATCGCGACACGCGGCATACGGGCTTATGCGAGGGCTTTTGCACCTACGACACGGGCCACGACAACAGCCCTCGATGGGCGGGGCTGCCCAACCGCTGCCCGGATGCGGATGCGCGGAAGTGCCCGGCGATCGCATCGCTGCCCCGGCTCTGCCCGGATCTCTCGGCGACGGTGTATGGCGGGCGGGTGGCGCTGGCCAGGATGGCGCGCGAGCTGGGGCGCGGCTCGGAGGCGGACCGCTGGCTGGCCGATGCCGAAGCGATTCGCTCGCTGATCCTCAGCCGGCTCTACTCCGCCGAGGATGCCGCGTTTTACGACGTCGACGCGCAGGGGAAGTTTGTGCGCATCCGCGGCGATGTGATCTCGCGCGTGCTGGGCGAGCACGTCGTGGACCAGAAGCTCTTTGCGACGATCTACCAGCGCCAGATGCACAACCCCGCGGCCTTCTGGGCTCCGTATCCCTTCCCCTCGATCGCACTCAACGACCCGGCTTTCGTCCGTCCGATTCCGCGCAACTCCTGGGGCGGCGCCGCGCAGGCGCTCACCGCCCTGCGCGCTCCGCGATGGATGGAGCACTACGGCAAGCCGGCTGCGCTGGCCCGCGTGATGCAGAAGTGGGTGGAAGCAATCGGGCACGCCTCGGACTTTTATCAGCAGATGGATCCGCTCACCGGGGCCTTCACCATCGATCCCGGAGGCTATTCTCCGGCGGCGCTGGTGCTCGTGGACTTCACCTGGAGGCTTGCGGGTGTGCGCCAGACAGAGTCGAGCCTGGAGTGGAATGTGCGTCCGCCGGCGCCGGGCGTTCATTCCAGCTTTCTCCTCCAACTCCGGGGAGGCGGCAGTGCGGAGATCCGCTACAGCGGCGGCCATGCCGAGCTGCTGCTCAACCGCAGAGTGCTTCTTCGCACCAGCGACACGGTGCGGCTGGTGACGGATTCGGAAGGAAAGCTGAAGAGCGCCGCCGGCATCTCAGCCGGGGTACAGAAGGTGACCCTGCAGCGGTCCTTGCTGCCCCTGCGCGAGCGGCTGCCCCTGCGCGATCGGGATGTCAGCTTTTCGATCGCGCCGGATGAGAGCCGGATGTTTTGAGTGAATGGCCGGTAGTGGATCAGTTTGAGGGCCACAGGGCCTGCTGACACGCCAGGCAGGGCACATCGCTGTCATTCGTGACGGATCGCCCGGATGGGGTCAATCTTGCTTGCGTGAAGCGTTGGAAACAGCAAAGCCGTGAGCATTACGAAGGCTAACGAAGCAATGACAGCCGACAGCGTCGCGGGGTCAGTGGCTGTAACCCCGTAAAGGGATGCGGAAAGCGATCTGCCGAAAGCAACCGCACCCGTAACGCCGACAGCGATCCCGCCAGTTCCCCATGCCAGCCCTTCCAGCAACACCATGCGTGCAACGGTCCCTTGCGTCGCTCCAAGTGCGAACCGGATTCCAATCTCCTTGGCGCGCTGTTCAACGGAATATGCCATCAAACCATAGAGACCTGTGGCAGCGAGCACAAGGGCAATGCCCGCAAAGATTCCGATCAGCTCCGTCTGAAAGCGTCTTGGCGTGTCTTGCGCGTCCAACACGTCATCCACTGCTGCAATCTTGAATTTGGGTAAAGCCGGATCAATCGACTGCAGCTTCTGCCGCACTGTTGCAATGAAGGTCTTCGGATTGCTTTTG
>DASYYO010000278.1:0-3181 GCA_035933805.1 Acidobacteriaceae bacterium
CACTGGAAGTTCAACATGTCTCCGCTCTTCCTGGAATTTCTCATGGGCAAGCGGCATTACCAGTGCACTCCATGGGGCGCGCCGGCCTACAACATCTTCGGTTGGCAGAAGCCCTGCTATCTACTGCAGGACGGCTACGCCTCCACCTTTGCCGAGTTGATGGAGACGACGGCATGGGAGGAGTACGGAACGGAGTCCGGCAATCCAAAGTGCGCCAATTGCATGGTGAGCTGCGGCTATGAACCTTCCGCCGTGAACGACACCTTCGGCTCTCTCCGCGGATTCCTCTCTACGGTCCGCGCCACCCTCTTCCATCGCTATGAAGACCATGGCGCGCGGGACCTCCTGAACGAACACTATTCCGGGGTGGTAGGCGCGACCCCGCTCGTGCAGATTGTCAACGAATCGCGGCAGGAACTGGAAGAAACGCGTGTCTGAGGGGAACAACGAGCATGGCGGCGGAAAGGAAGAGCGTATGAGTGGAAAGAGTGCCTCTCAGCACGATGTTCAACGCGTTGACCCGGATTCCCTCGAACTGGCGCCGGGAACCCAGCATCAGAACCTGGAAGGCTGGATTCCTCAGTTGGCAGGCGACCGGGAGATCTTTGACGCGCTGGAGAAGGCCTTCGACTATCGCGGAGACGTCACCATCACGCGCAAGGACGGCTCGGTGATCGAAGGGTATATCTTCGACCGCCGGACCGGCGCTTCTCTGGCCCAATCCTCTGTTCGCCTCTTTCCTAAGGATTCCGCGGAAAAAATGTCCATTGCCTATAGCGACATCGCTGCTCTCGTCTTCAGCGGGAAGGACCGCGCGGCCGGCGCCAGTTGGGAGGCCTGGGTGAAGAAGTGGAAGGAGAAGAAGGCGGCGGGTGAAAAGAACTTCGGACTGCACCCTGAAAAGCTGGATTAGGAGAAGCTTGATTAGACGATCCGCGGCGATCCCGATGCCGGGGATGCGCCTGCGCTCCCGGCACAAGAGTCTTCCTCCCATGCGGGAGAACTCCCGCGGCATTCCTCCGATGCCTGCTTCCGGTTCTTTCCCGTAAAACGATCAAGAAGATCATTAAGATGAGGCGCCCGGTGAGCGGATTTCCTATAGGTGTACCCTGGAGCCGCTGCCCCCTGCGCGGGTTTTCATCAAGAGAGTCCGCACTTCTCAGAGCTTTTGTGGGGTATAGCAATAGGAAATCCGCTGAAGAGGGCAGAAGCGAACGCGTGAAAGTCTTCGTAACCGGCGCGACAGGATTTGTCGGCAGCCATGTGGCCCAGGAACTGGTCCGGCGGGGGATAGAGATACGCATTCTCGTGCGCCCATCCAGTCCGGTGGAGAATCTGGAGGGACTGCCGGCGGAGACCTTCCCAGGCGACCTGCTCGACCCCGAGTCGCTGCGTCCCGCGGTCTCCGGCTGTGATGCGGTCATGCATCTTGCGGCGGATTACCGGCTGTGGGTCACCGACCCGCGGCGGATGTATTCGATCAATGTAGATGGAACGCGAGAGCTGCTGCGTATCGCGCGGGAGGAGAACGTGCCTCGATTTGTCTACACCTCGAGCGTGGCGACGATGGGCTTTCTCTCGGACGGATCGATCGTGGATGAGGAGACCCCAGTCTCCCTTTCACAGATGATCGGACACTACAAACGTTCGAAGTTCCTGGGCGAGCAGGAGGCGATCGCGGCCGCGCGCAGCGGGCAGAAGGTCATCATTCTCAACCCCACCACGCCAATCGGTTCGAATGACATCAAGCCCACTCCGACGGGCAGGATTATTGTTGATTTTCTCAATCGCAAGTTTCCGGCATACGTCGATACCGGGCTCAATCTGGTCGATGTAAGAGAGGTGGCGAGGACGCACGTAGATGCGCTGACACTCGGCCGTTCCGGCCAGCGCTACATTCTCGGGGGAGAAAATCTCACTTTGAAGCAGATTCTGGATAAGATGTCTGCGATTACCGGGCTGCCCTCGCCCACGCTGCGGGTCCCTCATCTGGCCGCTATGATCTTTGCCTTCTTTGACCAGACGATCAGCGGCAAGCTCCGCGGCCGCGAACCGCGGGCAACCGTCGAGGCGGTGCGCATGGGAAAGAAGAAAATGTTTGCTTCTTCGGCCAAAGCGGAGCGGGAGCTTAATTTCCGCGCCGTTCCTGTTTATGGAGCGTTGAGGTCCGCAATCGACTGGTTCCGGGCGCATGGATACGCGCCCTCCGCATGAGCCGCGCCGGCATCATCGCCGCCTTCTCCGGCGAGCTCAAGCCTCTGGTTCGTGACTGGCAGCCGATTGCTCTCACCGGCGGCGGTCGGCGTTGGAGTGCGTGGAAGGGGAGCATCGGCCGGAAAGAGTGCATCGCGGCGGCTGCCGGCATGGGTCGAGCCGCAGCGGAACGCGCCTGTGGAATTGCCGAGGAAGCCGGCGAGCTGGATTCCCTGGTGTCGCTGGGCTGGGCAGGCGCGCTCTCCTGCGGCGTCTCTCCGGCAACCGCCTATGCGCTGGCCGAGGTCGTGGATCATGCGACGGGAGAGCGCTTTGCTACCGGCTTTTCCCCGGATCTGTTGCGTGCCTCAGGAGCGCCTCTCACTCTGGTGACGACCGGCTACGTCGTGCCCTCCACGGAGAAGCGCGGACTGGCTCAATCGCATCATGCTGTCCTGGTGGATATGGAGGCGGCGGCCGTGGCCCGGTTCGCTCACAATAAGGGCCTTGCTTTCTACTGTTTCAAAGCCGTAACGGACGCGTACGGCGAGCGGCTGCCGGACTTCGGCCGCTACACCGATGCGGAGGGCGGTCTGCGCATCCCGGCCCTGTTAGCGTATCTGGCGGTACGTCCCAGATACTGGCAGCCGGTCAAGCGCATGGAAGAGAACAGCAGGTCCGGAGCGGAGGCGGTGGCCGCCGCGTTGCGAGAGTTTTACAGTTGAACAGGGTTTAGGGGAACGAGGGAAGATGCCGACGAGCGTCATCAATCAGGAGCGGGATCGCGGGCACAGCGATCCGCATAGCCCGGCTGCGCGGAGCGCCTCTGAAGACGCGCCGTCGATCCCATCCACGATGCTGGCGGCCGTGTACCGGGGAGTGAACGATGTGCGGGTAGAGGCTGTTCCCGTGCCCGCGATCGGTCCCGGCGAGGTGCTTCTCCGCGTCCACTCCTGCGGCATCTGCGGCACGGATCTTAAAAAGATCC
>DASYYO010000292.1:0-2727 GCA_035933805.1 Acidobacteriaceae bacterium
GGGCTTACACGCTCGAAAAGCCTCCCTCGATCTCCGAGATGAACGACGTGGCGATGGCGATGGAATTACTGGGCATCGACCGGATCCTGCCTGCGCACAAGGAGATCATGTTGCCCCTGATCGCCAAGACAGAGGGCGACCGGAAGCGCCTGCTCATGAAGGAGGCTTTCGAGTCCATTGTCCGCATGGCCGCGAAGTATGCCGAACAGATCACGCAAGGCTCTCCGGATGAGGATGTGAAGGTTCTTGCGGGAAGCGAGATCGGCCAATGATCAAAGCATCGCTTCTCTATCTCTTTGCGGCGGTCTCTTTCGCCGTTGCAATGCATCCCGCCGCGTATGCACAAGATCGGGTAACGATGTACTACGCAAACGCCTATGCGGACCATTACGGCGTTCCCCTCGCACTCGTTGACGCCATCATCGAACAGGAATCGGACTGGAATCCTCTTGCGCAGTCAGTGAAAGATGCAGAGGGGCTGATGCAGCTGATGCCGGGCACCGCCGCCATATACGGTGTTCGCAACCGGTACGACATTTTGGAAAACCTGAGCGGCGGAGTTCGGTATCTGGCCGATCTGCTCAGCGAATTCCATGGCGATATGCGGCTCGCCGTTGCAGCCTACTACTGCGGTTCCAGGCACATTCTTCAGCGGGGTTTCGCTTACGGCAATCCCGATGTGGTGCGATACGTGGAATCTGTTCGTCGCCGCTACCAGAGCGATCTTCGCAGCCAAGTGGGCCGTATCGCTTATGGGCCGAATGGAGGAAACTGATATGAAATATCAACGAATTGTCGTCGCCAGTCTCATCTTTATCGCAGCAGCGGCGGGCTCTTCCTGTGCGCAGCAGACAAGCCCGAACGAGGGCGGCCCACAGCAGGTGGATCCAGCAATCGTCGATCTGCCGATCTCCGCGAGCACCGTGACCGATGTCCATCTCCATCCGTTCTTTACCACGACGATTCGCCTGCCCGATGCCGTGACGTCCGTCGCCGTGGGAGCGCCAACCCTGTTCAAGGTCGAGCACTCCGCCGACGATCCAAGGCTCGTATTCATTAAGCCAACTACAGCGGGAGCCACAACGAGCAATCTGATCATCTCGCTTCAGTCGGGACAGGAGATTAGCCTGCGTTTGCTGTCGGAAGGAAAGGGCGGCACTGCACCAGTTGATTTCGTTGTGAACTATGAGCCGAGGCAGAGTTTCCTGATCGGATCAACAGACGACGGCGCCGGGGGCTCCGCGCCTGTTCCCGACCCGCCGGCAAGACCCACGGCGATCGATATGGCACTCAAGCAGCAGTCGAGGATCGCGAGTCCTGATTGGTCTACCACCAACCGCGGGGATCCAGACGATTTCGATCGAGCTGACTCCTCTAAGCCCATCCTCGGGGCGCTCGGAGCGGTGCAGGAAAGAGGGCAGCGCATGCTGGCCGCGTTCTCGGTCGTCAACAAATCGGATCACTGGATTGAGGTTCTGCCGCCGCAGGTCGAGCTACGAAGCCCCAACCTCAGCGCGAAGAAAAAGAAGAAAGATCAGGTCCTGGCAGACCAGGTGCCCGTATCCGAATACCGACTGACCGCCCGCCGTCTCGCCCCCGGGGAGCGAGCAGATGGCGCCGTGGAGTTTTCGCGGCCGGGATTCAAGCAGAGCGCGGACCATCTGGTATTGGAGCTGGGCACGGCCAGCGCTGTAGATCATCCTCTGCTGCTGCAGTTGCCTTTCGTCGCTCCCGGTCAGTGAACAAAGAGATCAGTTCAAGAAACGAGGTGGACCATGGGTCAGGCACAGACGGTAGAGAGGGATGAAACCGTCCAGAAGGTAGACGCCGGGGCTGCTTCCGCAGACGAGAAAGGAACTCCGGTGGAATCGGTAAGCAAACGGCCCTTTGTGCTGAAGAAGAGGCGCGGTTCAGGCGGCGGCAATCTGGCAACAATGCTGATCGTCTTCGGCGTGATCGCTCTGTTTGGAATTGGGATGGTCGCCTTCCTTTCGACCAAAGGAACAGTCAGGAAGAGGCTGCTCTCTCAGGCCAGCAGGCCCAATCTCGGGCAATCACAGACCACAGGCCCCGGCACAAATCTTCTGCCAAATAACGCGGTGAAGCCATCTCCCAATGCTGCGCCGGAACCTGGCACCGTCGATGCCACCGACATCGAGCGGACAAAATCGCCTGGTACTACACAGGCCCTGTCCCGCGGCGGGGCCGGAGCAAATCCATCCCAGAATCCAAGAACTCTCGGCGAGGTGGCGAAATTTGATGAGCCGAACACCGCTCCCAATGCGCAATCTCGATGGACGCCTCCGCCCTATGGCAGTGAGAACTCAGTAAATCAGCAGGCACAAAAGAAGGCGGAGGATGCGCTGGACGCTCCTTCCCTGGTTTTCACGGCGCATGAACAGACAGCAATTCATCCGCAGATGCAGAACTCGGCGCCGCCCGTCGACAATCTCGGCCTGGCTCCCGGTTACCACGTCGCGGCCCGCCTTGAATCGATGGCTACGACGGCTGTGCACGCGCCAGTCGTTGCCGTGATCGAGTACAACTACGAGCGCGATGGAGAGGTCATCATTCCGGCCGGAGCCCGGGCCGTTGGCAAAATCATTCAGGCGGATCCCTCGGGACTTTTGAATATTGAATTCTCTTCTCTCGAATACCCTGATGGGTCCACCGTCCCCATTGAGGCTGTGGCCGCCAGCATGAATCTCCAGGCAATCAAAGGCAGTG
>DASYYO010000332.1:0-12403 GCA_035933805.1 Acidobacteriaceae bacterium
AAGCGCAGCCCGCGCTCGGGCGGGGCCGCTCTCAAGTATTTCCTCTTCGGAGGAATGTCGGCCGGCTTCCTGCTCTTCGGCATGAGCCTGCTCTACGGCTTCTCCGGCTCGATCGCTCTCGGGCAGATCGCTGCAGCCCTCGGCCGTTTCCCCCAGGACCCCATCCTGATCGTAGCCATGGTGATGGTCGTGGCGGGATTCGCATTCAAACTCGCCGCGGCGCCATTTCACATGTGGGCGCCGGAGGCCTATCAGGGCGCGCCCACCTGGAGCGCCGCCTTCATCGCCTCCAGTTCCAAGCTGGCAAGCTTCTTTGCCCTCTTCCTGGTGGTCTATCTCGGCCTGATGGGGGCAGCGGGCAGCGCGGACTGGCACGGCTACTCCGTGGGATGGGCACCGCTGCTGGCCATGCTTGCCGCGATCTCCATGCTCTGGGGAAATCTCGCCGCCATCGCGCAGACCAGCCTTCGCCGGCTGCTCGCCTATTCGGCCACCGGCCACGCCGGCTACATGCTGATCGCGCTGGTTACACACAATCAGCAGAGCCTCTCGGCTCTCCTGTATTACGTCTTCACCTATGCGCTGGCCGCGATTGGAGCCTTTGGCTTGCTCTCCGCGCTGGAGCAGGAGGGAGTAGACAACCTTGCGGATCTCTCCGGACTCGGGCTGCGCGCCCCGGACCTTGCCTTCTGCCTGCTGATCTTTCTGCTCTCTCTGGCCGGCATTCCGCCGCTGGCGGGCTTCTTCGGAAAATTCTATGTCTTCGTATCGGCCCTCCACACCGCGAACTCCTTCGGCCTGTTCTGGCTGGTGATGCTGGCGCTGGTCATGAGCGCGATCTCGCTCTTCTACTACCTCAGGGTGCTCAAGTATGTCTATGTCCGCGAACCGGCCGCGCCGGCCTCTGCGGTCGCGGCGCCCGTTTTGACGCGCGTGACCCTTTGGTCGATCGCAGGCCTGCTCGTGCTCCTCGGCTGCGCGCCCGGCCTGCTGCTCGGCAGAATTGCAGCGGCGCTCTCCGTCGCCTGGCGCTGATCAGGTCTCTCTCCCGCCAACGTTACAAATCTGTGTTTCTTGAGCGCCGGCAGGAACAGGGCGGTTCTCGGCGCAAGAGGAAACGCGTTCTTCTTTCGAGCCACGATGTTATACGGTTACATTGCTGAGCGAAGCCACAGGCAGCCCCGCAAGTCTGCCGGAACGGCCTGCGCGTTTTGATTGCCTCGAATCGGCCGTAACGTTTTCTTCTCCGAACTCACTATAGCCTGTCACTGGCGGAATTCGGCCGAACCGGACGGTAGTCGAGTGCCGCCGCACGCTCTTTAGAAAATGTTGGCGAAGGCTATTTCTTCTGCTACAGTGGTCGCACTTTCAGGGGCCATCCCTGTTCCAGTCGATGCGGTGCACTCCTGGGATCAGAGGTGGCAATGCTAAGCGCCGGCACTTCGCCGTTGATCCCGCCGGGCGCCGACACGGCAATCATAGCTCCTTCGTGACGCACGTTTGGAAACGGAGCCCGCTATGTGGCTGCGAACTTCAACCGCGCGGGAACCCTGGGACTCACGTTGTGCCGGGCACGATTTCTTCGGCCCATCCCAGGGAAGATTCGCGCCTCCGGCTATCCCAATCCGTGGCATAAGGATCTGCGCCGGGAAGCCGCGAACGTCGAGACCGGGCTGAAGCAGGAGAGCGGACTCCTGCAATGGCCGCGTATGCGCCGGAGCCTTCTCCGCCGGCGCACATCGCAGTAAGGGGGCAAAGTGCTCAACGACCCTTCGAATTCAGAGCTGCGACAGATCTTCTTCGAGCTTGGGTTTGTTACCGGCTCAGACCACCTTTCGTCTTTGTTAAGGCGCGCCAGAAAAGCGGCCGACGTCAGTGACGTAACCGTATTGCTGGAAGGCGAGACCGGAACCGGCAAACAGGTTCTTGCCCACGCGATTCATCGCCTGGATCGCAAGCGCTCGCCCTTTGCTTTCGTTACCGTTCATTGCAGCACCATCAGTGAGGCTCTGGCGGAGAGTGAACTGTTTGGACACCAGCGCGGCGCCTTCTCCGGCGCTGTGTCCAATCGAAAGGGACTCTTTCAATCGGGGCGAAGCGGGACCCTCTTTCTCGATGACGTCAACGATCTTCCTCTGGCGCTCCAGCCAAAGCTGCTCGATGTCCTGCAGCGCGGCGCCGTCCGTCCCGTTGGATCGGACGTCGAGGTTCCCATCGATGTCCGCATCATTGCAGCCGCCAACCGGCCCCTGGAGCCCCTGGTGCGCGAAGGCCGCTTCCGTTCGGACCTCTACCACCGGCTGAATGTCGTAAGACTGGAGCTCCCGGCGTTGCGCGACCGCCGCGGCGACCTCTCCTGCCTGATCCTGGCCTTTGCCCATCGTCATAGCAGTCTCTATCGGCCGATCGCTGCCGTAGAGCCGGATCTGCTCCGATATCTCGAATCTCAGCCGCTTCTGGGGAACGTCCGTGAATTGGAGAATGCGGTGCAGAGAATGCTCTTTCTCAAAACCGAAGGGCGATCCCTGACTCTGGATGACTGGATGCGCCAGGTAGGGTCGGAGGCTCCTGCGGAAAAAGCGGATCTCCTGGCCGAGTCCGCCAGCGCCGTCTGGCAGACCATCACCAACCGTGGAGTGAGCTACGATCAGGCGCTTCAGGAAGTGGAGAAGCGAGTGCTGGAGGCAGCCATCAATGTCCCAGGATCCACCCGCCGCCAGATCGCCCAACAACTGAATATCAGCGAACGGGCCCTCTACTATAAGATGCGCGCCCGAGGCGTCGCATCCCGCCTCCGTTAGCGAGCGTGGGAACACACACCGGGCATCGCGGCCTCCCGCCCGGGCCTGTGAGAAACCAAGGCAGCCCGCATCAAACTCCATCTAATCTCACCCGGATTTTTTCCATGAGAACCAACCTGCCCCGTCCTCTGCATAAATTTGCAGAGCGGCTGCAGAGACCGGCAGTTCCCTCCTCAAACCCCTGTCCTCATTGACGATCCACTTCCCTCTTCCCTGACCTTGCCCGCTTGAGCGCTGGCGCTTCCAGGGGCCGGCTGCAACAACTTGCACAACCTTCCGCAGCCGCGCTCGCATCGATCCGGCGCGTAATACCAGCGCACACGGCCATCCAAACTCACCGGACACAATCACTTACCCTCTTTCGAAAGGAATGCCGGACGGCGCCGCACATCATTCCGTCACGGTGGCAGTTGCCGTGCATATAGGTGTGCAACTCCGGCAGGATTCTCGAGGGTTCCGAGGAGGCGTTCTGGCGCGACGCGGAGATACGGTTCGGTTTCAGGTAGCAGATATCTTCCTGCCCATGCCGGATGATCTGCCCAAGGCCCTGACAACCGCGCCGGTCCTGGAAGGGATTGTCAGGGAGTTTTCCGACTCAGGTCCGCAGCCGAGCGTCTTCGCGATTGTCGAGGTCATTGTCCGGCACAATCTGGTGGTCCCGGTGGAGAAGTTGCAGGTAGTCAAGTCTACGGAGTCCAGCAATGCGTCTTGAGAGCGAACGGACGCGAGGCCGGCGCAGCAGAGGGAACGGAGCAAACTCGAATGCATTCGCCGCAGAAAGGGAGATGATCAATGCCAGTTACCCCGACTTATCCCGGTGTATATATCCAGGAGCTTCCCAGTCCTGTCCACACCATCGCAGCCGTCGCGACCTCGATCACTGCTTTTGTGGGATACACGCCACGCGGCATCGACAACCGCGCAGAGGAGATCTTCAGCTTCTCGGACTTCGAGCGTCTCTTCGGCGGAATCGCGTCGAACAGCGAGCTGAGCTACGCGGTGCAGCAGTTCTTCCAGAATGGAGGAGCCCAGGCCTATGTGGTCCGCACGCCCGCGACATCCCTCGGCGCAGCAGGCGCCAACGTGGTCTTCGATGGGATTGAGTTCACCGCATTGAGCAGCGGGGCGTGGGCAGACGGGCAGCTGCTGATCGATGTCGATGTGCAGGGCGTAAACCTTGTGGCAGACAGCCTTGCCTTCAATCTGACGATCACGGACCTGGCGGATCAGACGACCGAATACTTCGCCAATGTAACGCTGAATACAGCAAGCAACAATTACCTCGCCTCCGTCGTCAACGATCCGGACAACGGTTCGCAGTTGGTGCAGGTCTCCTTTCCGGGAGCCGTTCCTACGACGGCAGCGACGGTAAGTGGAATTGTCGGCGCGGCGATCACTACGGCCTCCGTCAACACTGCCGTCGGAGGCAGCGCTACCGCTACAACGGCGTCGCAGGACTTCAGCCTCAAGCTGAGCACCAGCTCGCCAGCCTCGCCTCCCTCACCGCTGCCGCTCACCATCAAAATCTTCGGCAGCGGGACGACGATCCCGCAGACACTCCCCGGCCTGGCCGCCAAGGTGCAACAGGCCATCAATGCCGCTCTAGCCGTACAAATGCCGGGAGCCTCCGTGCAATGCGCCGTCGCGCCGAGCGGCAGCGGCCAGGGAATCCGCGTGAACGCCCAGCTCCCGCAGAATCCCGATGCGGTCGTCACCTTCGCCGGACCGGGAAGCGGCGGCGACGCCTCCGCGGCGCTCGGCCTCGCAGCTCCCACCGTGGCCAACGTTGCCCACTACGCATTGGGCACCACCAACGCCTTCGGCTCGCAGACCAGCTCGGCCAAGGGAAAGGACGGCAGCGGGCTCCCGCAGACCGCCGATATCATCGGCGATCAGGCCACCTTCACCGGCATCTATGCTCTGCAAAAGGTAGACCTCTTCAATCTGCTGAGCATTCCCGATGCCACCCGGGCGATCCCCAGCAACCCGTCCTCTCCCGATCCCAACATCAACACCTCGGCGATCTACAGCGCAGCCATCGCACTCTGCGATCAGCGCCGCTCCTTTCTCCTGGTAGACCCTCCGCCGAACGTTTCGACCGTCTCCGCCGCCGTCGACTGGATCTCCAGCCAGCTTGGCGTGGTGAATGCAAATGGAGCTGCGTTCTTTCCCCGCCTGCGGCTCGCCGATCCCGCCAACAACTACCAGTTGCGGACCTTTGCTCCTTCCGGCGTCGTCGCCGGGGTCTACGCCACCATCGACGGTTCGCGCGGCGTGTGGAAGGCGCCTGCGGGAACCGAGGCCACCCTCAACGGTGTGCAGAGCATGGTCTACAAGCTCAGCGATCCGGAGAACGGCGTGCTCAATCCTCTCGGCCTCAACTGCTTCCGCACCTTCCCGGTCTACGGCTCCGTGCTCTGGGGAGCGCGCACGCTACAGGGAGCGGACGCCCTGACCAGCCAATGGAAGTACGTCCCGGTGCGCCGGATGGCTCTCTTTCTGGAAGAAAGCCTCTATCGCGGGACCAAGTGGGTGGTCTTTGAGCCGAACGACGAGCCCCTGTGGGCGTCCATTCGTCTCAATATCGGTTCCTTTATGCAGACCCTGTTCCTCAAAGGCGCTTTCCAGGGCCAGACTCCAAGCCAGGCCTACTTCGTAAAGTGCGACAGCGAGACGACAACCCAGACGGACATCGACAACGGTATCGTAAACATCCTCGTCGGCTTTGCTCCGCTCAAGCCGGCCGAATTTGTGGTGATCCAGATCGAGCAATTGACCGGACAGGCGCAGGCCTGAGCTCCTTAACGAACATGGCAAAGGATGATCTATGACACAGTTTGTTGCAAATGCGCAGAGGTTCGATCCCTATAAAAATTTCAAGTTCCGGCTCAAATGGGACGGTCATTACGTCGCGGGCATCAGCAAGGTCTCCGGACTCAAGCGCACCACCGAGGTGGTAAAACACCGCGAGGGCGGAGACCCGAGCACTACCCGCAAATCCCCGGGCCGGAGTGACTTTGACGCCATAACCCTCGAACGCGGAGTCACCCACGACCTCGACTTTGAAGCCTGGGCGGCGAAGGTTTGGGCGCTCGGAGCAACCCTCGGCGCAGAGGTCTCCCTGGCCGACTTCCGCAAGGACGTGATTCTCGACTTCTACAACGAGGCTGGCCAGCTCGCAATCAGCTACAAAATCTACCGCGCCTGGGTCTCCGAGTATCAGGCTCTTCCCGACCTGGACGCCAACGCCAATGCGGTCGCCATCCAGCACATCAAGCTGGAAAACGAAGGCTGGGAGCGCGACACAGCGGTAACCGAGCCGACGGAGCCGAGCTTCAGCTCCACGCGGGCCTAGCGGCTGCATGAGCCGTGTCCACGCGAATCGACTGAGCTGCCCAACGGGAGGTTGACACCCATGCGCCCACTTACCGGCGAGCGACTGCTGACCGCGTGCGATGAAGCCGCGAAGGAAGACTGCCTGGCCCGCAGTCTCACCCTGCTTTCGCTCGCGCTGCCGGAGAAGGACCGCCGCGAGCTAGCCCGGCTCTCCCTCGCGGAGCGCAATGTGCTTCTGCTCCGGCTGCACGAGCTGAGCTTTGGTTCCACTCTGGAAGGCTTCGGGCCTTGCTCGCACTGCTCCGCTCACCTGGAGTTTGCCTTGCCAGTCTCAGCCCTGATCGAACACCTCAACAGCCGGCTGCCCGGCGAAGCGATGGCGTGGAGCGAAGAGGAACGCGAGTATCGGCTCCGCGCAGTCACCACCGCGGATCTGATGGCCGTGCTCGATGTTCCCGATCTTGAAGAGGCACAGAAACGGCTGCTCCAGCGCTGTGTGAGCGTATCGGGAGCAGCTTTGAATTCCTCCTCCTTTTTAGCCACACCTTCTCTGCTCGAGAGATTCAACCAGCTCCACGAGTCCGCAGAGCTCAGTTGCTCCATTCACTGCCCCGACTGCTCCCATGACGAAACGCTCGATCTCGATATCGCCCGATTTCTCTGGCTGGAGGTACGGCGCGCCGGACAAAAGCTTTTGGAAGAGATCCACGAGCTGGCCTGGGCTTATGGCTGGAGCGAACGCGCGATCGCCCGCATGCATCCGCGGCGTCGCAACGCTTACCTGGAGATGTTAACCGCATGAGTAGCCTGCTGGAGCGAATGGTAATGCGAACCCGGGCTCCGTTGCCCGGCATCGAGCCCATCCTGCAGCCGCTCTACGGGCCGTCGTCCCTCTCCGCGCGTCCGGAATCCACTTCCGGGGCGAGCGAGTGGACCTTCCCTGCGCCGGAATCCACGGATCGCCCCATCGCGGGCCTCTCCGGCGCTCCATCCCTTTTACTGTCGCCTCACCCGGACATCCACATCTCTGCACCTGCGAAGGTTACATATCCTGCCGATCGAATCACGCCGGCGGCATCCGTTCATGCTGGTCTTTCCGTCCGGCCGGAGAACGCCGCTCCAACACCATCGCCAGATTCCGAAGAGGGTCACAACATCAAAGAACGGAGAGCCCCGGCGACGCTTATTTCGATCTTGCAGAATGCGCCCTCGGCCACGGAAGCCGCTGACCCGGCAGCAACCGCCAGGCCCTCCGGCGAGCGAGCCGTTCTTCAGCAAAGGCCGACGGAACGTCCCGGCTTCAAAGCAAGGCCCGACGCATCGCGGCCGCCGGCGGGCCTTGCGCGCTCCTCCCGGCCTGTGCCCGGTGTGGACTCTCCAGACGCAAACCCGAGTCCGGAGATCACCATCTCCATCGGGCATATTGAGGTTCGCGCGGCACAGCCCGTCGAGCGCCCCCGGCGGCCCTCATTCCGCCCTCGCGTCTCACTCAACGACTTCCTCAGCCAGCGGGACGGAGAACGGTCATGAGCGACTATCTTGCCGTAGGCGGCGTAACTGCCGTTCTCCGTTCTCTGCTGAACACGGCGCTCACCAGCGGCGGTCCCAGCTCGTTGCTCGGCTCGTCCTCGCCCGGCGTCACGGCGCTCTCGCCGGATCTGATCAAGACCGGGATGGATGAGCAGCCGCAGCTCAACATCTTCATGTATTACGCCAGCTTCAACCCTGCCCTGCGCAACCTTGGCATGCCTACGATGAACGCTCAGGGCGGAAAGCTCAGCAACCCTCCGCTCGCACTCAACCTGCACTACCTGGTCACCGCCTATGGCAGCACGCAGTTCGATCCCGAAATCCTTCTGGGCTGGGCGATGCAGGTCTTCCACGAGACCCCGGTGGTTCCGAGAGCGGTCATTCAGACGGCGCTCACCAGCCTGCTGGCGCACGTCAATCCCGAGAATCAGCTCATCGCCGCTTCCACCCTCGCCAATCAGCTCGAACATCTGCGCATCACGCCCGAAGCTCTTACGACAGAGGAGATCTACCGTCTCTGGACCGCCTTCCAAACCAACTACCGTCCCACGACCTCCTACCAGGTCTCCGTCGTGGTCATCCAGGACACGCAGTCCTTCGCCTCCAATCTGCCGGTTCAAAAGCGCACCGTCACGGCGTTGCCGATGCAAATGCCGGTGATCGACACCGTAACGCCGGTCAGCGTTGCCGCCGGTCAAATGCTCACGCTTACCGGCAGCAACTTCCTCGGGGATTCTCCGGCGAATACGCTCGTCTCTTTTGACTCCAGCCCAGGCATCGCCCCGGCCGTCGTCCAGGCAAATTTTTTGCGCGTCCCCACACCCACATCTCTGTTGGCCGGCACACGCGCGGTCCGCGTGCTGCGCACCATCACATTCCCGGGATCGACCGTGCCCCACCCGGGCTTCAGCTCGGAGCCGGCATACTTCCAGCTCATCCCAACGATTCAAGGCGCATCGCCATTCACGGCAAAGGTGGGCACGCCGTTCACCATCACGCTTTCCCCTGCCGTCGGCAGCGCCCAGCAGGCGACGCTCTACATCGGCGACAGCGCAATTCCCATCGACGAGCGGCCGGTGACCGGACCGGCCTTCTCAACGACACTCACCTTCCCGATTCCGGCCACGTTCGCCACCGGGCTCTTCCCCTTGCGCGTTGAGATCGATGGCGCTCAAAGCAGCCTCACGCCCTCAGGAGCGGGATTTACTCCTCAAGTGCAGGTGAACCCATGAGCGCAGTGCAGCCGCAGGACGTGCAGTTCGCCTCCCTGGGGGAGTCGCTCGACCGCGTCTACCGGGCGCTCCTTCGCGCCGCGCAGACACCGGCGCCGGCGGAACAGCCGGCCCCGCCGGTCGTCAACGAGCCTTGCTTTGCGCTGCAGCGCCTGGAATCCCTCTTCGAACTCACCCCGTTCGAACGGGACCTGCTGTTGCTCTGTGCCGGCGCGAGCCTGGAGAGCCGCTTCCTCTACGCCTGCGCCGCTGCGCATCAGAACGCGAACGCAACTTGGCCAACCTTTGGCCTGGCTCTCTCCGTCCTGGACGATCCTCACTGGAGCGCCATCAGCCGCACCCGGCCTCTCCGCTACTGGCGGCTGATCGATGCCGGCGACGCTCCGCTGGTGCACGCCCCGCTGCGCATCGACGAGCGCATCCTTCAATTCCTGATCGGGGTGCCCGGCGTCGATGAGCGCCTGGAGCCCCTGGTGCGCCCACTGGAATTCCCCTTCGCAGCGGAGGGCGCAATCCGCAGCGGCTATCTGCAGGATGTAATCCATCCGGCGGTGCGCTATTGGGGTCATACGCCGGTTACCCGCGGACCTGTGCTGCTCATCAGCCATCGAAGCTCGACCCGCCAGACGGCCTTCCTCGAAATCTGCCGTCAGAGCAATCTCCGGCCATGTTCGCTTCACGCTGCGGATATCCCGTCCACGCCAGCGGAGCGCGAGCAGTTTGCCCGGCTCTGGACGCGCGAGTTCGCCCTCGGCGGCACAGCGCTCTGCATCAAGACGGACGACCTGGACCAGCCGCGCAGCCTTTTGGCGCTCCTCCATGCTCTCGAAGTTCCGGTCGCTGTCGAAGTGCAGCCCGGCTCTCCGGCGGAGCATCTGGAGGGTCTGCGCCTGCACCTCACCTCGCTGCCTTCGAGCGACCGCAAGAGGATCTGGACCCAACAGCTCGGATCGTATGCCGGAGAGATGAACGGCTATCTCGATCGCATCGTCGAACACTTCCAGTTTGACGAGCCCGCCATTCAGATCTCGGCCGCTGCCGCGCGCGAGGAGATTGCCGCAACCGAGACCGGCGATCCGGGGCAGGCCACCTGGCATATCTGCCGCCAGCATGCGCGGCGCTCGCTGGAGAACATTGCGCAGCGGCTCGCGCCGCGAGGGGTATGGGACGACCTGATTCTGCCTGCCCAGCAGATTGAAATGCTGCAGCAGATCGTCATCCATGTGCGGCGGAGAGCGGTGGTCAACGATCAATGGGGATTCGCCGCCAGGTATGAGCGCGGCCTCGGCCTCAGCGTGCTCTTCACCGGAACCAGCGGTACGGGAAAGACCATGGCCGCCGAGATCATCGCCGGCAAGCTTGACCTGGACCTTTATCGCGTCGATCTCGCCTCCGTCGTCAGCAAGTACATCGGCGAGACGGAGAAGAACCTGCGCCGCATCTTCGACGCCGCGGAGGAGAGCAGCGCGATTCTTCTCTTCGATGAGGCCGATGCGCTCTTCGGCAAGCGCAGCGAGGTGCGCGACAGCCACGACCGCTACGCCAACCTGGAGATCAGCTACCTGCTGCAGCGGGTAGAGTCTTATCGCGGCGTCGCCATTCTTACCACCAACATGCAGCATGCCCTGGATCCCGCCTTTATGCGCCGCATCCGCTTCATCGTGCAGTTCCCATTTCCCGACGCCGCATCCCGCGCGCGCATCTGGCAGCGAATCTTTCCCTCCGCCACACCGGTGAGCATGCTCGACTTCGACCGGCTGGCGCAGTTAAACGTCTCCGGCGGAGTGATTCGCAACATTGCCATGCACGCCGCCTTTCTCGCCGCCGAAGAGCGCGACGCGGTCGGCATGAGGCATCTGCTCGCCGCCTCGCGCACCGAGTACGCCAAGATCGACAAGCCGCTCACCGGAGCTGAAACGCGAGGCTGGGTATGAGACATCGATCCGCCCCTCCCGGCCGCCGTTCCCCGATTGGCAACTCGCGCCGCGCAGCCGCCGCCGCGACGGCTCCGGCTGCCGTGCACTTCCAGCTCGGACGCATTACGGTGGAGGGCTTTACCCTATCCGCTCAAAAGCGGTTTGAGCATTCGCTTCGCTCCCATCTGACCGGACTGGCGCTGGCCCACAGCAGCGACCGATGGATGGCCGCTGCGGGAATCAACGTCGGCCGATTGGACGCAGGCCAACTGCCGCCCGGAGCCTCTCCCGAGGAGACGGCCAGGCACATCGCCGAGCAGATCTTTGACCGGCTCACGGAGCAGACCGGAGGGAAGCCTCATGCCTAACATCTCTCCGCGCCTGCAAAAAGGAGCGATTCTCACCTTCGATCCCACGACCGGAATCCCTCTCAACAAGATCATGCTGCAGTACAACCCGGAGACGCTCTCCCGCTCGCTCAAGCCGCAAAGCGTTGGAGAAGAACCGGACCGCTCCGAGATCCTTCGCCTGAAAGGCCCTCCGGTCGAGACCATCAAGTGCGATGTCGAGATCGATGCGACCGATCAGTTGGCGGCTTCAGACCCCACCGCGATCAGCCTCGGCATTCAGCCGCAGCTCGCCGTCCTGGAGCTGCTGGTGTATCCGTCAAGCGCGGTTCTCATCGCTAACGAGATCCTCTCTCTCCTGGGCACGATCGAGATTCTTCCCATGGAATCCGCTCTCACCGTCTTTGCCTGGAGCAAGAGCCGCATCACGCCGGTGCGAATTACCGATCTCTCGATCACCGAGGAGGCCTTCGACCCCGAGCTCAACCCCATCCGCGCCAAGGTGTCGCTCGGCATGCGCGTCCTCAGCATCAATGATGTCGGCTTCCTCACTCCAGCCGGCGCACTCTACATGATCTATCAGACGACCAAGGAATCTCTGGCCCAGCAGGCCTGAACGAGGTGATTCATGGATAACGCGCTCGCATCGCTCATCACCTCCGCCGCCGGAACCGGGGCTCCAACCAACCCCAGCAGCCGCTACTATGGCGCGCCGGTAGAGGACTTCACTCAGCCGGATGGAACGCCGGTAAAGTATCTCGCCCGGCGCATCCTCCCGCAGCCGGAGATCTACTCCTCGGTGCAGAACTACGTCGTCGTCGAAGGCGATCGCCTGGATAATCTCGCCGCGAAGTTCCTCGGCGACCCGCTGCTCTACTGGATGATCTGCGACGCGAACGGCGCAACCGATCCCGATGAGCTCACCTCCCAGGTAGGCCGGACCATCCTGGTTCCCGTCGCTGCAAATGTTCCTCCGGGAGCGCGCAATGGCTAGCCCTCTCTATCTCACGCTGCTGGCAGGTCCGGTCGAGGCCGTGCCCGTGCCCAAGCCCCTGATGGATGCTCTCGTATCCGTTGAGGTGACGGAATCGGCTACCGGACGCAGCGGCTTCCAGCTCACCTTCACGCTGGCAGACAACTCGATCCTGCAGACGCTCTTCCTGCTTGCCGCGGGGTCGCCCATCCCGGTTCTGCGCGTCATCCTCGTCGTCACCTTTGCAGGTCTGCCGCAGGTCATCATG
>DASYYO010000289.1:0-30601 GCA_035933805.1 Acidobacteriaceae bacterium
CCCCGCTCCCGCTCTTCCGGCGCGTTGTCAATCGAATCAAACGACCGAAACGCTATCTTCGGATTGTGCTTCGACAATACCTTCGTGATTGCCGCCGTCAACGTCGTCTTCCCGTGATCAATGTGCCCAATCGTCCCTACGTTTACGTGCGGCTTCGTCCGGTCAAACTTCTCCTTCGCCATCTCGTCCCTCTCTCAATTTCCTAGATTGCCTGTCTTCGCTGCCCTGCCGGCCGGCACGCTGGTCCGGCACATCGCGGCAGTCTGCCCGGCATCTCCGGGCAGATTACTGCGCAAAACTACTTTCCCTGATTGCGCCCGATGATCTCTTCGGAGACCGACCTGGGCGCCTCTTCATAGCGGTTGAAGTGCATCGAGTAATTGGCCCTGCCCTGGGTCGACGACCGCATGTGCGTGGCATAGCCGAACATCTCGCTCAAGGGCACGTTCGCCTTGATGACCTGCGAGCCCGCACGATGCTCCATGCCTTCGATCCGGCCGCGGCGCGAGTTGAGGTCGCCGATGATGGTGCCCATGTATTCCTCCGGGACCACCACTTCGACCGACATCACCGGCTCCAGCAGCACCGGGCTGGCTTTTCTGGCTGCCTCCTTGAAGGCCATCGAGCCGGCGATCTTGAATGCCATCTCGTTGGAATCGACCTCGTGGTAGCTGCCGTCGAAGAGTGCAACCTTCACGTCCACAATCTCGTAACCGGCCAGGACTCCACCCTGGAGCGCCTCCCGCACGCCCTGCTCCGTCGGCTTGATGTACTCCCTGGGAACCACGCCGCCCTTGATCTCATTGAGAAACTCGAAGCCCTTGCCGGCCTCGTTCGGCTCGACGCGAAGCTTCACGTGGCCGTAGTTCCCCGAGCCGCCCGTCTGCCGGATATACTTGCCCTCCGCCTCGGCCGCCTTGCGGATCGTCTCGCGATACGCCACCTGAGGCTTGCCGACGTTGGCTTCCACCTTGTACTCGCGCATCATGCGGTCGACGATGATCTCCAGGTGGAGCTCGCCCATGCCGCTGATGATGGTCTGCCCGGAATCCGGATCGGTGTGCACCTTGAAGGTCGGATCTTCCTGCGCCAGCTTGGCCAGCGCCATGCCCATCTTTTCCTGGTCCGCCTTGGTCTTCGGTTCGACCGCGACCGCGATCACGGGCGCCGGAAAGTCGATCGACTCAAGGACGATCGGCGACTTATCGGTGCAGATGGTATCGCCCGTCACCATGTTCTTCAGGCCCACGCAGGCGCAGATATCGCCGGCGTAGATCTCGGTAATCTCCTCACGCTTGTTGGCGTGCATCTTCAACAGCCGGCCGATGCGCTCGCTCTTGCCCGTGCGCGGATTGAGCACCGTGTCGCCGGTCTTCAGATGACCGGAGTAAAGCCGGATGAAGATCAGCTGCCCGACAAACGGGTCGGTCATGATCTTGAAGCCCAGCGCCGCCAGCGGCTCACTGTCATCCGCGTGGCGGATGACCTTTTCTTCAGGATTGTCGGGATTGATGCCGACCACCGGAGGAATCTCGAGCGGGCTGGGCAGATAATCAACCACAGCGTCGAGCAGCGTCTGGACGCCCTTGTTCTTGAAGGCGCTCCCGCAGAGCACCGGAAAGAGCTTCATGCTGATCGTCGCCTGGCGAAGAGCCTTGCGCAACTCCGCCGGAGTCGGCGTCTCGCCCTCCAGGAACTTGTGCAGCATGTCATCGTCGTTCTCGGCGACCGACTCGACCAGCTGCATGCGGAAGGCCTCAGCCTTCTTCATCAGGTTGGCAGGGATCTCCTCGACGGAGTACTTCGCACCCATCGTCTCGTCGTGCCACAGGATGGCCCGCATCTCAATCAGGTCGACCACGCCCTTGAAGGCAGCCTCCTGACCGATGGGAATCTGAATCGCTACCGGCTTTGCATTCAGCCGCTTGCGGATAGTGTCGATGGCATGCTCGAAGTCCGCTCCCATCTTGTCCATCTTGTTGATGAAGCAGATCCGGGGAACACCATACTTGTCTGCCTGCCGCCACACCGTCTCGGACTGCGGCTCGACGCCGTGGACCGCATCAAAGCAAGCCACTGCGCCGTCCAGCACCCGCAGGCTGCGCTCAACCTCGGCGGTGAAGTCAACGTGCCCGGGGGTATCAATAATGTTGATGCGGATATCCCGCCAGGTGCAGGTGGTCGCGGCGGAGGTGATGGTAATGCCGCGCTCCTGCTCCTGCTCCATCCAGTCCATCGTCGCGGTGCCTTCGTGCACCTCGCCAATGCGATGGGTAATACCCGTATAAAACAGGATGCGCTCGGTCGTCGTTGTCTTGCCGGCGTCAATGTGCGCCATGATTCCGATATTCCGGCAACGATTCAGTGGTACTAGACGAGGCACGGTATTCTCTCACTCTCGCGCGAGGCGCTTGGCGCCCTGCGGTTTTTGCTTGCTGCCTGAGTTTGATCCGCCCGAACCGGAGCGGACCCTGCTTCCCTGCTGAGGCCGGAGCGGAACCCGGGAGGCTCCGCAGCCCGCGCCACCGCCTACCAGCGGTAGTGCGCGAATGCCTTGTTAGCCTCCGCCATGCGATGAACGTCTTCCTTCTTCTTCATCGCGGCGCCGCGGCCGTTGGCCGCATCCAGCAATTCATTCGTCAGCTTGTCGATCATTCCCTTTTCTCCGCGCGCGCGGCCATAGGTCACCAGCCAGCGAATGGCCAGCGAGGTGCGCCGCTCCGGATTGACTTCGATCGGCACCTGATAGTTCGCCCCGCCCACGCGGCGCGTCTTGACCTCGAGCAACGGCTTGCAGTTCTCCACCGCTTTCTTGAAGAGCTTGAGAGCCTCATCGCCGCCCTTCTGCTCGAGATTCCGCATGGCCTCGTAGAAGATTCCCTGCGCCGTCGACTTCTTGCCGTCCCACATCATCGAATTGACAAACTTGGTGACGAGCGACGAGTTGTACACGGGATCCGCCGCAACTTCCCGCTTCGCAATGTGACCTTTTCTGGGCATGAAACCTTTGCCTTCCTGAGTTTTTGGAGCCTCGCGGCCGCGCCGCCGAAGCTTGAAACGCCTTTACTTGGCGGCAGCAACCTTGGGACGCTTCGCGCCGTACTTCGAGCGGCTCTGCTTGCGATTAGCCACTCCGACCGAATCCAGGGTTCCGCGCACGACGTGATAGCGCACCCCGGGCAGATCCTTCACACGGCCGCCGCGGATCAGCACAATCGAGTGCTCCTGCAGGTTGTGGCCAATCCCCGGGATATATGTCGTCACCTCGACGCCGTTGGTCAGGCGCACGCGGGCGACCTTTCGCAGCGCCGAATTCGGCTTCTTCGGCGTTTGCGTGTAGACACGGGTGCAAACTCCACGCCGTTGCGGCGATCCCTGCAGGGCAGGGGAGGCCGTCTTATACCGCGGGGCGGTGCGGCCCTTCCTCACAAGCTGACTGAATGTAGGCAAACCTGACTCCTTAAATCCTTAAACCGTTCCAAGATCCTTAAACCCAACTCAAACTCTCCCGAGCTACCCGGCAGAGCCCGCACCCGACCGCACAGCGCATAAAGCCCGCGCTCGACCGCACACGAAGCCCGGCAACCGCCTCGTGGCTCACTCCCCAGTACCGGACGAAAACTTAGACGGTGGCCGCGCGTCTCCTTGCTTAAGACCCGCTGAAATCTTCAGATCTCCCGATCTGGGAAGATTCCCGGTCTCTACGTACTCGCGCTTTCGCGCTAGCACGCCAGCACCCTACCGGGCGCCTAAGGAAAGCCAACTCCGTTTCGAAGTTCCGGCCCGCATAGCCTTCCCAGGCGGAAGGTGTCGCAGGCACCGATGCGATCATTGACGTTCATTCCGCACATTCATCCAGCAACCGATGACCAGACTCAATGAGCCATCCCGGCGATGGTGTTCACCAGGAATTTGGGCGGAACCCTCTAAAGATATCAAGAGGGAGCTGGGACGTCAACGGCTTTTGGGCCGTGTCGAGATTCACCGGGCAAATACTGCTCCTGCGCCCGGCTGTTGCGCCTTGTACCCGGCCGATCTCCCAGCATGAACGGCTCCCGGCGGGCAAGTCATGCTAGCATGCCAGCAATGTTCTCGCGCAGTCCGGCATTTTTGCCCGTCCGCTCCCGCATCAGCATCCTTCTCTTCGCTACCGCAGCTCTCCTTGCTCCTCTCTGCGCCGCTCCTGCCTCCGGCCAGAGCCTGCAGCCGGGCGCCAGCCCGCCGGCCGATCCGCGCATCCAGCGCGTGGTCGACAGCCTGGAACAGGCGCATAGCATTCTTGAGACCGCGCTCTCTCCGGACGGCCGCCAGATTGCCTGGGTCACCGCAGAGTACGGCGGGACGGCCATCGAGATTGCCCCCACAGCGGACCCCGGCAGGACTCGCCGGCTCACGGCGGAGCCCGGCTCGGTCTGCAGCGAAGAGAGCCTCGCCTGGGCCCCGGACTCGAGGGCGCTCGCCTTCACCTCCGATTGCCGCGCAGCCAGCCAGCCCGATCTCTATCTGGCCGATCTCTCCGGAAATACCTCCTTGGCCGCCCCGCGGCGGCTTACCCACCTGCACGGCACGGTGAGCGCTGTCTCCTTCTCGCCCAACGGCGAAGAGATTGGCTTCCTCTACGTGGAAGGAGCCACACGCCGCCCGGGAGCCCTCGATGCCATGAAGCCCTTCGCCGGCGTCATCGGGGTGGAGGGCCTGGAGATTCAGCGCGTCGCCCGGGTCCACATCGCCTCCGGCGAGATGCGCGAGATCACGCCGGCCAACCTTCACGTTTACGAATACGACTGGGCGCCGGACTCGCGACGAATCGCCTTTATCGCGGCCCCGCCTCCGGGAGAAAACAACTGGTGGATAGCTCAGCTCTACACCCAGGCGGTCACTTCGGCTGCGCCCCGATCGATCTTCAATCCCAATTCCACCGGCGGCGATCCCAACTCCACCAGCGGCAGCTCGGGCCCTCTCCACGGCTTGCAGATTGCCGTCCCTCGCTGGTCCCCGGACGGCACCCGGATCGCCTTCATCGGCGGCCTGATGAGCGACCAGGGGTCAACGGGCGGCGATCTCTACCTTCTCTCTGCCCAGGGCGGAGAGCCACAGGACATTACCTCCGGATGGCCGACGACTCCAGTCTGGTTTCACTGGATCCCGGGGGCGCCCGATAAGGCGGTTGGCCCGGAGAGCCGGATCGCTCTCATGGAGATCCGGGGAGGTGTTTTCCGCCGGAAGGTGATTGATCTCGGAGGCCGTGAGATCGCCTCCTCCGCCATGGATTTTCCCGGCAGAGCTGGGGACGGCACTCTCGAAGGAGCGCTCTCGATCGCCCGCGATCCAGACACCTTCGCCTACATTCAAAGCTCCTACGCCTCTCCGCCGGCCGTGATGCTCACGCGCATGGTCAATTCCCGGCCGGAGACCGTCCAGATTACGCATCTCAACGACGGCCTTCAGCCCGCCTGGGGCAAGGCGGAGTCCATCGAGTGGCGCAACGAGGGCTTTCACGTGCAGGGATGGCTGCTCTATCCTGCCGGCTACGATCCGGCAAAACGGTATCCCCTCATCGTGAGCGTCCATGGCGGTCCTTCGAGTGCTGTCGTGCCCCAATGGCCGACCCTCGGCTATTCGGCGCTGGCTTTCTCTCCCCTCGGCTACTTCGTCCTTGAGCCCAATCCGCGCGGCAGCTATGGCCAGGGAGAAGCCTTCACCCTGGCTAACCGCAGGGACTTCGGGTATGGCGATCTCCGTGACATTCTCGCTGGAGTCGACGCGGTGAGCGCCCGGCTTCCCATCGACCAGCAGCGCGTCGGCATCACCGGCTGGAGCTACGGTGGATTCATGACCATGTTCGCCGTAACGCAGACCCAGCGCTTTCATGCGGCGGTAGCCGGGGCGGGCATCTCGAACTGGCAGAGCTATTACGGAGAGAACTCCATCGACCAGTGGATGATTCCCTTCTTCGGCGCCTCGGTCTACAACGACCCGGCGGTATACGCCAAAAGCTCGGCCATCGATTTCATCCGCAACGTCAAGACCCCTACCTTGATCGTAGTGGGCGACCGCGACGGCGAGTGCCCTGCCCCGCAGTCCTTCGAGTTCTGGCATGCGCTGCGGAGTGAACACGTTCCCACCGAGCTGGTGGTCTATCCCAATGAGGGTCACCGTTTTGTCGCCCCCGACCATCGGCGCGACGTGCTCGAGCGGGCCCTCTCATGGTTCGAACAGTACCTCCCGGCCGGGGAGGATGGAGAGCGGCTTGCCGATCCAGGAAAACAACCCGCGGCAAGCCGGGCCCGGCGATAGCCGAAACGGTATAAACTCATACTTTCAGCCAGGATGCCCCACCGGGAAGCACCCAGCCTGCGGCCGCAGGCACCTCCGCCGCAGGCCGCCGGGGGAATTGCGGGATGACCGCCCGCAGAGTAGCTTCTAGTAAGTCTCCAGGTATTTGGCAGTTCATCAACCGCCAGGACAGGCAATTCCCCGGCGGGGAGGTTTCATGCAGCGGTATTTGATCCTTTGTCTGTTGTTCCTGCTCACTGTTCCGGTAGGTCTTTCCATCCAGGGATGCGCCAACAAGAACTCCGATTATTGCAACGGTTCCGGATATGGCTATTTGAAGTCGCAGCCGGTGGCGATCACGCTGCAGCCGCAAGCTACCGGTCTTTCCGTCGCCTTCGGCCAATTGTCCCAGCTCTCGGGGCCTCAAGCGTCGACCTGTACCGGATCCTCGGCGTCTGTGAGCAGCTACACCTACGGCACTACGGACCGCACCATCGCCGACGTCTCTCCCACCGGCCAGGTCTGCGGCGGCACGTGGAACTACAACACGCCGGGCGTCGCCTCCTACACCACCTGCCTGCCCACGAACAAGCAGGGGGTAGCCTACCTGACGGCCTCGGCCTCTGGATTCACCAGTAACCAGGTCGCGGTCTACTCCCACGCCCCCATCAGCAGCCTCTCGGTCGCCGGGCCCACGGATAAAACCGGCACCCCCATCTGTCTCTCACAAGGCCAGACCTCGCAACTGGACGCCACCGCTTATACGACCAACAGCTCCGGGCAGCAGGCGCTGATGTGCAGCCCCAATATCCTGCCCAATGGGAACTACGGCCCGAACGACTGCAACAATGTGATCGGCCACATTATCTATAGCGCCTCCAATGCAGTCGTCGTCACCATCAATAATGCGAACGGCGTGGCCACTGCGCAGGCTCCGGGCTCGTCGCTCATCAACGGCACGATCTCCAACACCGGCGCGACCTCGGGCTACTTTTATACCTGTGCGCCCAAGAGCATCTCGCTCTCCGTCTCCAACACCGGAGCCACCAGCGCAAAGATCACGCCAAACAATCCCCAGCCGCTTACCGCGACGGTAACTGACGTCAATAACAACGTCATCAACGGCCTGCAGCTCAACTACGTCTCCACGAATCCGGGAAGCATCGACGTCAGCAATTCCGGTTCCGTGACGGCCAGCTTCCCCTCCAGCAGCGCGATTACTGCCATCTGCGCGCCCAATACCTGTAATCCGGCCCCGATCAACGTGATCGGCGTGCTCGGCACCGGCGCGCCCGTGGTCAGCAATCTCGTCCAGGTCACTTCACCGGGGCAGAACAGCACCTATATCTGGGCGGCAAGCCCGAACTCTCCATATTTTGTGCCCACGGATCTCTTTACCGGACAGGTCGGCAATCCCATCAAGCTTCCTTATCAGCCGAACTCCATGGTGCTCGATCAAAAAGGCACGACGCTGTATTTCGGAAGCTACCGCGAGCTGATGGTCTACAGCGCCACGAGCAATAGCCTGACGACGGAAGTCACCGGCGTTCCTGGCGTTGTGCTCGGCGTCTCTCCCGACAACAGTACGGTGGTCATCAACGATCAGGAGCGGGGGACTCTTTACCTCTACTACCCGGGAAGCCCCACCGGAGGCACAACCGGCGGCACGGCTACATCCAGCGCCTCAAGCATCACCTCCTTCGGCGGGATCGGCCAGCGAGCGATGTTCTCTCCCGACGGGCAGACCGTCTACATCGTAGGGAAGAACGTCCTCTACGTGCACAACACCTACACCGGCTGGTCGGTGGAGAACCTTCCCGCTGCGCAAGCGAGCGCCACCACAGGAGCCTGCCCGGTCAACAACGCCAGCAGCCTGCCAAACAACCCGAACGTCTACCCGCCCGACACGCCGTCGAACCCCAACAACTCCTACAATTCCTTCTGCTCCCCGGATGTGGCAGTCACGGTCCCGAGCTCCGGCGTCTTCCTCTCCGGCTCCCAGACGTCAGCCTATGGCATCTGCCCCAATACAACGGTCAATCCGGTCCAACTCTATCCTGAGGCCGCCACAGTCAACGTGGGCACGGATCACGTCGCGGCGACCACGGATGGCAAGCACATCATCGGAGCCACTGCAAGCCCCGCGACGCTTACCGACATCTCCGTCAATGTCCCGATTGGCGCATGCCCGACCGTCAATGGACAGACGACCGGGAACACCTTCACGCCGGCGCCCAGCTTTACCCAGACGCCACTCGCCTCTTACGGCATCACCAACATCAATGAGGTCATCGCCTCCACCAACTCGCTCGACGTCTTCATCACCTACCTGAGCAATGCCACCACGCCGCCAGCCGGTGGCGCGCTGCTTCCGGTCTATGAACCCTCGTCTCAGCCTGGCGTGCCGGGAACGCTCACCAACGTCAAGCTGCAAGGCAATGCGATCGACCCGGTCTCCGGCATCTTCTCCCCGGACAACACCATCTTCTTCGTGAGCACGACGGGCGACGACCAATTGCACCTGATCAACACCTCGACGATGACCGATGTTCAACAGGTCAACCCGAAGCTTGTCGACGCGAACGGCAATCCAGTCGCTCCGATCTTTCTCGCTGTCAAGCCGCGTCCCACCACATAGTCCGCCTCTCGATGGAAAGACGGAAGGCCCGCAGCGTGCTGCGGGCCTTCCGTCTTTGCCCTCTCGGCGCCGGCGCCAAGCTGGGAGTGTTCCGGATCGAGCTTCAGGCGAACATCAGGAGGGCCGGGGCCGCGGGGCCGGATCTTCCCCCCAGCCCAGGATGCCGGAGATCTGGTCGGCCAGCGTGAGCGGATCGAATGGCTTGGCAAGAATTGCCGCCGCCCCGAGCGTATCGAGCTTGCGCAGATCCGCTCCCTGAACCTTGGCCGTCAGTAGGAGCACCGGAATGTGCGAGGTGTTTCCGTTCTTCTTGAGAATATTGAACGTGGTCGGACCGTCGATATCCGGCATCATGACATCGAGCAGGATGGCGTCAGGCTGCTCCAGAGACGCCCGCTGGATTCCTTGTGCCCCGGAGGGGGCAGAAATTACGTGCCAACCGGCCACGGTCTCCAGGCTGAGCGCGGTAACCTCCCGAATGTCGGCCTCATCGTCGATGACCAGGATGCGAGGAATCATGCCCATGCCCAATCTTTTTGTTCGTGAATTGTGTTCACTTTAAAAAAGCCAGCGCAACCGGTACATAGCACTTGCTGTGCATTACTTCAATACCGCCTTCCCGGCGACCCCCTGGTTCGTATCGGGAAAATCGCGGAACAAGCCATATTCTCAGTTACAAATCGACGATTCCAGCGTCCGTTTCTGCTCTTCCTCCATCGTCAGAGCCAACGCATCCACTTGGTCCTCAAGCTGCGCTCAGGCCGCGCCTTCCCAATTCGAATCCGCTACAGTTTTGTTCGCACCGCTGGATTTCCATAGCAGATTGCCCGTGACGGCGCCGAGGTTCTTCCGAATCCCCAGCGCTGCTCCCACCCCGCTCTGTTGCTTGACTAACTCCACCTTATCGCGAGAGGTACATCGTTCGTGTTACTCAACCTGTTCGTTTCATGAGCGGCGAACCTATTTGAACAATGGATCCAAAGGAGGTAGCGCCTTCTCCGGGGCATCTTTCTCACGGCGCGGCACCATCGCACAGCGCTTCCGGACGCGGTCTCGGCACGCTCTGGCGGCTTTTAGCCTCTAAGTTGGGTTTTGCAGGACGATGCAAAGGCTCGTCTCCTTTTATCTCCTTGTCAGCCGTCCCGGGTCGCGTATGCTTATCGGCAAGAGACGAGATATCTCCCTCATCTCTCTTAGGACGGCGCAAGGAGCGATCATGAGAAACCCCTCGTTGTTTCTGGTCTGCGCATTCACTCTAATGGCCCTGCCGGCAAAGCCAGGCTGGGCTTTCAAATCCAAGCCGGTTGTCGTCTCCCTGAAAAACAGTCAGGGACAGGATGCGGGAACGGCGACGCTCACGCAGGAAAGAGCAGGAGTGCGCATCCAACTGAACTTGCGCAACCTTCCCGAGGGCCAGCATGCCATTCATATTCATCAGACTGCCAAATGCGACGCGCCCGACTTCAGGTCCGCCGGCGGACATTTCAATCCCGAAGGCAAGGAGCATGGAACGAAGAATCCCAAGGGCGCCCATGCCGGCGACATACCGCTCAATCTTGACGTGGCGCCTGACGGAACAGAACATCTCTCGATTCTGGATAAGAGCATCTCGCTCAAGGTGGACGCCCACAACTCGGTTTTCTCCAATGGGGGCACGGCCATCGTGATTCACGAAAAGGCTGACGATATGATGACGGACCCGACGGGCAACGCCGGCGCCCGCATCGCCTGCGGAGTTATCGTCCCGCAATAGATCGGGGGCGGAAGAGAACGCGTGTGGATTTTCCGAAATGTCCGGTGGATCTTCTCGGATGGAGTGACGGGCTCTCGCGGGAAGAACTGTTTGGCAGGCTGGCGCCTACGATGGAATTGTTCTCGCGCGGAGCGTCGAGGGCAAAGTCCGCTTGCCTTGAGAAGCGCTGTGCACAGCGTGGAGAGCCGATGGCGCCAGATGGCGCGAAACACGGGCCGCCGGCAAAGGCGCGGCGAAGAGATACCCTTGGAGGAAATCGCAGCCGATCTGGCGCAGGCCCTCAAGCTGGTCTCCTCGCTCCACTCCCTCGGCCACCACTTGAAGGCCGAGACTATGACCGAGCGCAACGATGGCCTGCACAATCGAGTAGGTTCCGTTCACGGCCGAGACCCGTTCCACGAATGAACGATCGATCTTCAATGTGCTGATGGGAAGCTGGTGCAGGTGGCTGAGCGAGGAATATCCGGTTCCGAAATCGTCCACCGAAAGGTGAACGCCCAGGCTGGCAAGTCCACGCATCTGGCGCGCCACCTCAGGAAGATTGCACATCACCGTGGTCTCTGTGACTTCAAGTTCCAGCAGAAGCGGGTCCAGCTCATAGTGCGAGAGGGCCCGCATCACCTCAGTGGAAAAGTCAGAACGCATAAACTGCAGGGGCGAGACATTGAAGGCGATGCGGATGGGCTTGAGCCCCTGTCGCTGCCACTCCACGCTTTGACGGCAGACCTCCTCGAGCACCCAATTCCCGATCGGAACGATCAGCCCGCACTCTTCCGCAATGGGAATGAAGCGATCAGGAGGAATCATCCCCAGCCGAGGATGTTGCAGCCGCAGGAGCGCCTCCAGACTGCACAGCGCGCCGCCCATCGAGTAGACAGGCTGGTAGTGCAGCTCGAAGCCGCCTTCTTTGAGCATGCGCCGCATATATTGCTCGACTTCGCTGGCTTCATTGGCGGCGGAGCTGATCTCCGGCGAAGCGAAGAGGGATTGATTTCCCCCGCAGCGCTTGGCGCGGTACATGGCGCTGTCCGCAGCACGCCACAACGCCGTCGAATCGGTTGCATCATCGGGATAGACAGCAATGCCCAGAGAGGCCGAAAGCTGAATCATCTGGCCGCCTGTTTCGATGGGCTGGCGGATACATTCGAGAAGATCCTGCGCCACCACCTCGGCGTCGCGCATCCCGCCGAGCTCACTCAGGACTACCAGGAACTCTTCGCCGCCGGTGCGGGCCACTGTATCGACCGCGCGTAACCGGGTCGAGATCTGCGCCGCAATGCTTTGCAGGCACTGATCCCCAACTGCGTGCCCAAACGTATCGTTGATTTGCTTGAAGCGATCGAGATCAATGCAGATCACCGCGGCACGCTGCCCATGGCGGGTTGCATGAGCGAAGACCTGGCGCATGCGATCTTCGAGCAACAGGCGATTGGGAAGGCCAGTCAGGATGTCATGGTGCGCTTGATGGACCAGTTGGCTGTGCAACCGCTGACGTTCCGTAACATCCTGCACCAGAACGAATCGGCAGCTCCGGCCTTCAAAGTCGATCACGTGGGCGGCGACATCCACTTGAATCTCCGAGCCGTCCTTTTTGCAATGCTGCCATGGGCCGGACAGCGTAAAGGAATCTGACTTCGCCGTCTCCCCCAGCAAAGCTTCGATATCTTCGCTGGGCCGCAGATCGTGCAGCGTCATGCTCATGAACTCGTCGCGCGAGTAGCCATAATGTTCAATGGCGGCGTCGTTGACCCGGAGAAAGCGCAGCGTCTCGGGATCATGAATCCACATTGGATGGGGATTGTCAGTGAACAGCAGCCGATAATGGCCGCTGGCTTTGCCGGCGGCGCAGATCTCATCTTCCAGCAGCGTCAGGATCATGCCGAAGGCGACAAAATACTTAGGCACATTCCACAGGCCGGCGGAAATCGGTACACCAGGCATCCAGGACTCGCAGACCAAGGAAAGCGGGAAGAACGCGGCCCAGGCAAAGAGCCCGAGCAGGCTGGTCAGTACGCCGGCGGAAAGACGACGGAAGTCAAACCAGTAGAGAGAAGCGAAGGTGAGAAAGATCTCGGCAAGAAAAGCCGAGATTCCGTCCTGCGGACGATGGTGCGCGACCGCGTAAAAGGTCCAGAATTCCCCCGCCGCAAAGGTGAGGACGATAAAAATCAGATGCCGCATGCGCCGGCGATGAAGGATGATCGCCAGCGCCGTTCCGCCGATGCCGCCGACGGAGGCAGCCGCGTAAAGCGGAAGATGGGCGTGTCCTCCGAAGAGAACGTAGCACTCGTAAAAGAGCGCGGGCATGCCAATGGAGACGGCGACCAGCGTGCACAGCCAGAGATCCTCGGCAATCGAAGAAGAAGAGAGCAGAAAACAAATGCCGGAAAGCACCAGGGCCCCGACGCTCAGACCCGCTGTCAGGCTGTAGGAGAATCCTGAAACCGGCTGAATGAGCTGCACCGCGAAGTGCAGGACGACGAGCAGCCATCCCGCGACCCAGAAGCGCAGCCTTCCTCCGGCCCGCTTGAAATAGATCGACGCGAACAGCACCACGAAGAGACCGAGGATCAGGATGTCTAGCAGTTCATTCTGCATGAGTCACGGAAAGGCAGAAAACCAAAAGCGATGCAAAGACACTGGAGCTTATTTCCAGGTCCAGTATCGCTGCCTTTCCGGAAGACTCAACGTCACGAAAGTTTACCCGCTCGGGTCCTGGGCAGATCCGTTCGGGAAGCCTCGCCAGGTCGAGAAGAGAATTGCCAGGCCTGAGGCCTCAGGCTGCACCTTCAACCAAACTGCGAAGCATCTCCACGGCGCACCTTCAGCAGCGCAATGGCTTGAGAAGAGCGCTATGCTACGAGCGAACCGTCTGGCAAGAGAGTCCCTTCGCCGGGATGTGGAGAGATCAAGTTCGCGCAGGTCGCGACTGGACGAATCGGATTGCGCAGATGCAGCCGCTCGATCCGCTCCTTCAGATCCGCTCCTTCAATGGATCATGAGAATGCCGCGAGGCATATCCCTCTTTCCTGTGGATCGAATAGAGCCGCACTCATGCAACTGCGGATGCGCTCCGGTTCGCGAATTCCTTGCGGAGCCGGCGAGACCGGACTGGAACACGCGGACCGCATCCACCAGCGGGCAAAGCAGCGCGGAAGATTACAATTTTTCCTCGGCAGGGCGAACGATCGCCAGCAGGCGCCCCTGGGAAGACGCCCATGTCCTTACCGATCTTGCCTGTCTTCGAAATTTCCGAAATCTGCAGTTCTTGCAGAATTTACGACGCGCGCCCTCTGAGCTCCTGCTCGGCGCGAAGCCAATCCTGCTCAGGCGAGCCCTGTGGCCAGCCGCGCTCCGCCCAATACTTCTCAGCCAGCATGGCAATCTCCTGGTGGGTTGGCGCCTGCATGGGCGAGGGTAAAGACACTTCCTTCTTGGCAGTCCGCTTGCGGGGTTTTGCTGCAGCCTTGGGCATCTCCAGGTTCTTGGTAGTCATCCTTTGCTCTCCTTCGTCGCCTATCATCTAACGGGCCACAGCTAGATGATACTTAGAGAAGGGGTGCGCTGTCAGCCTCAAATTAGTAACTCAAGCGTTACCTTATCGATGAGGCGCTCTACGTCTTCGAGGACGGCGCTTCAAAGCGCTCCGGCCGGCGTGAGATGGGGTTCGCCAGCGAAATCGTGGTATCTGTATGCAACAGCTGGACGCTCCAATCCCGCATCGCAGGATTTTTCTGCTGCAGCTCGGCCAGATCGGCTCTCCAGTTTCGCAAATGCACTTTGTTGTCGAGCAGTCTTACCCAGAAGGACCGGTACTCTGCGAGATTGAGCTTCTCAACAGAACGGAAGAGCTCCGGGTCAGCCAGCATCCATTGCCAAAGAAAGCGATCCTGCGAGTTCGGCTGGCGCGCGGCCAGCGCTTCATCCGCAAGCTCTTCGTCCGTCGGAAAGGCGCTTAAGGCATAGCCGAAGTCAGAGAAGTCGCTCTTTTCTGCCGTCTGTTCGGCGATGCGCTTGAGGCAGCGCGCGAGATCATGACGAGCCGGACCGCTATAGCGCCGGTGGTCGATCATTTCCTTATAAAGGCTGACGGCTCTGCGCAATCCACGGACCGAGATCTCGGCTCGGGGCATTGTCTCCGACGGCTCCTCTGGAACATAGAATCGGCTGCAAAGTTGAGCCTCGACGAACATCGTATGATGCCACTCCGGATCGAGCCGGCTGGCCTTCCCGATATCTTCGAAACCTTGCTTGGAGAGAGCTTCGATCTGCGATCGCTCTGATTTGCGAAGCCAGGATGGCTCGGCATCCTGTGCATCCAGCACCTGATACGCAGCCTGAGCTCGATAGGAGTATGCCTGCGCGATGCGATGCTGATCCACCGCGTCGGGATAGCGCCCCAGCAGCTCCAAAAATTGATCGATGCGGGCAAACGCCATCCACGGATCGGAGCGCACGAGATGCGCAACGGCGGAAAGCAGCAGCCCGTTCAGATAGACGGTAACCTCCGCCGGATCGGAGAAATGTCCGAAGACAAGGCGCGCGTCTCCGAGGTAAGCCAGGTGATCGATATCGTCTAGAACGGTGAGCGAACGCGGACTGAACCGGGCCCCTTCCTCCTGGAAGCTCAGCGCTCGCTCCCCCACTTCCTGGAGCAGCCTGGGCAGCGTTTGCTTGACCTCCTCCTGAGCCTCTCGCAACGGCTTCAGCTGGGAGGCGATCCCCTCCACTTGCCGGAGGGAGTCGAGCGATCGCTTATTCCAGCTACGCAACTGGAAAGAGACCTGGATGACAACCGCAACCGCGACGATGGCAAAAACCGCCAGGAAAAGAGCGCACGCAAGGAGCGTTCTGCGCTGGACTTCGCTGGCCTGACGCATCGTCTCGCGAGATTGGTTGAGTTCATGGAAGGCGGCGTCCAATTGCGCCTGCGCCTGATCGAGCTTAGCCAAGGATTCCGGCGAGGGGGCAGCTACAGCCGGCGCAGCCGCAGATACCGGCGCGGGGGCCGCCGCGGCCCGGTTCGATCGGACCGGAGATGCCATCGGAGCAGACGGTGTCTGCGCTTGAGCTGCCGTCGAAACAGCGACGCCGCTTCCTGAGCCAATCTGGTCGGCGGCACGGGCGCGATACGGGTAACCCACCAGGACATACAGGGCAGCGACAAACCCTATAGCCAGAATCCCGAGCGGCAGCAGCGGAGCCCGGATACGAGTGGGTGGGATCTCGTGCTCGCTACCAATAGTCATTCCGCCTCCAGCAATCAGCTTCTGCAACCTTGTGTGAAGGCGCAATCCCACTTCCGCGACAGGAACAGCGCGGGATGCACGCAGTAGATCGGAAGGCGCACTTGCGTTCATTCTCCATCAGCGAGCCCAGCCGCAACGCCATGACACCCAAAAGGCATTCGTGCAGACGCGCATAGAAGTTGAACGATCCACGCGGAGGCCAAGCGTAAGGTGCCAGCGGGCAGGCGCCAAGACGGGAATCAAAATGCGGTCCACGTCTCCGTCCTAAGAGGCGGACTTCCACGCCGCGGGCGCGCCGGGAAGCTATTGCGCAGGGGCAGCTCGCTCGGGAATAACGTTCACCGCAGACTGCAGAGCGACCGAGATCACAGACTCCGCCGGGATCACGACATCCTTATTGCCGGTCAAGGCCGCGCCTGCCGTTCCTGCCCCAGCTCCGAGAAGGCCGCCGATCAATGCGCCCTTGCCGCCGCCGGCAAGTCCGCCAATCAGCGCTCCGCCTCCGCCTCCACCACCGATAAACCCTGCCGTTCTCTTGCCTTTGCCCGAGGCGACCTTCTCATACGCGGTGGTCGAAACTTCCTGGGAACCGATCCTGGTGATGCCAACGGCCAGATTTCCCGCACCCTTGAATCTTCCCTGCCCCTTGGCGCCGATCACCGTGCCCTCGACTGGAATCCCAGATGGGAAGACGGGAACTCCGCCGACCCGAACAGTTTGCGCCAAGACCCCCCGGAAAGCGTCTCCGACGTTACTCTGCTTGGCGCTGACTGCCTGGGAAAGACGGACGGAGATTCTAGTGCCCGCGGGCACGGTGTAGGACTTGGGCGCGGGTTGAGGGGCGCGAGCCGCGGGAGGAGCGGCGCTGGCCCGCGGAGCAGCCGGAGCCGGTGAGGGTGGCGCCACACTCACCGCTGGCGGCGGGGGCGCGGCGGCCGAGGAGGATGCCGGTGTGCCGGCGGCTCCAGAAGGCTGAACTGCGGCCGGATTGGACGCAGCGTTGTTCGGCGGCTGCTTGTTGCAGCCCGCTAAAATCAGCACGACCGGTAGAACCAGACCAGCGACGCCGATCGACGAAAACAGCCGTATCGATGTCAGGTCTTGCTGTGATTTCCGCGTCATGATTCCCACCTCCCAAGGTATGTCCCGGGTCCAGAGGGAGCAGCAGCGCTTCAGAGATCCCAGAGTCTCTCCCGAACCGTTCCCATTCGCCTACACACTCTACACCCGGCTTATTAGAGCCCGCAGCAGAAATGTGCCCTTTGGGGGATTCGGGGCCGCCGCCTCATGAATCGCCGGCCGCCAGACCGCGCGGCCGTTCCAGAAAACGGCGAAGCGCGTCCGCCAACTCGGCTATCATCTTGAGATGCCCGGCAAGTTGAGGGGACAGGGAGGGTTCGGCCAAGGCTAGATGGGAATGCAACACCAGTCCGGAGACCGTCGAGCGCAATTCGCTTTCCAGGGTGCCGGCCGCCGCTCGCAGAGCGAGCTCATGCTCCTGGGAGCGCCGGGTCAGCGCAGCCCGGACATCGCGCGCCAGTCGCGCGATGCTCGAGATGGCAAAGTTGACCTGTAGCGGCACGGCCAAAGCAGAGTGCTTCCAAATCAGTTCTGCTCCTTCAGGGTCGGACTCCGCCAGCCAGTCCTCGACGATGACAGCCGAATACTCGCGGCGCCGGAGAGCCAGCAAGGCGGCCCTGCGCGTTGGCGCGACCTCGACATTCAAGGTCAATTCGCGGGCCAGCCTCTCGGCGCAAGCATCTGCGCCGTCCATGCCCGTGACCATCAGAATCCCTTGGCTCATGGACCTTCTTCCCGCCGCTCCCCGCCAGGCGCTCTCAGATCACGCTCTGCTCGGGACTTCCATCTCCGATGCCGTACTCCTTCAGCTTGCGATAGAGCGTCGTCTTTCCGATGCCCAACAACCGTGCGGCCAGGAGCTTATCGCCATTCAGTTTGCGCAGGGCATCGAGGATCGCCTGCTTTTCGAGTTCGGCCAGGGATAATACCGCGGTCTCGGGCGAGGCCGTCTCTGCGGAAACCCGCGACGGCTGAGCGGCCACCCTGCGTGATTCCAGGCGAAAGTTCTGGAGCTGCGTAGTCAGATGTCCCAATTCCAGGATCGGGCCAGAGGACAGGCTGCAGGCGCGCTCCAGCGCATTCTCAAGCTCCCGGACATTGCCCGGCCATTCATACTCATTCAAGGTATGCAGGCTCTCATCGCTCAGCGTGTAGGTCACACCCGTTTCACGCGAGATGCGATCCAGAAAGTGTCCGACCAGCAGAGGAATGTCCTGTTTGCGCTCTCGCAGAGGGGGAATGCGCAGGTTGACTACATTCAGACGATAGTAGAGGTCTTTGCGAAAGCGTCCGCTCTCCGCCATGTGGACAAGGTCTCGCCTGGTGGTGGCCAGAATACGGACATTGATCGGAACTCGCTGGGTGCCCCCGAGCGGGCGGATCTCCTTCTCCTGCAAAGCGCGGAGGATCTTGGCCTGAAGGTCAAGGGACAGCTCTCCAATGTCATCGAGCAGAATCGTGCCCCCCTCAGCCGCAACCAGTAATCCGTCCTTGGATCGCTGAGCGCCGGCAAATGCCCCCTTCACGTAGCCGAAGATCTCGTTCTCGATCAAGGCGGGCGCCAGCGAGCCGCAGTCGATCGGGATAAAAGGCCGTGAGCGGTGTGGGCCGTTGGCATGGATCGCGCGTGCGATCAGCTCTTTGCCAACGCCGCTCTCGCCTAGGATCAGCACCGGATGGGAGCCTTGCGCAACCTTGGCCAGGATTCGATAGAGCTTTTCCATCTCCGGGCTGCGGCCGATGATGTTGCCCAGCCCCTGCTGGGAGCGGAGCCGTTCGCGCAAATCACGGCTTTCAGAGTTCGCGTTGCGTCGCTCCGCGGCGCGTTCCAGCACCGAAGCCAGCTCGTCCGGAGCGAATGGCTTCGTAAGGTAATCGGCAGCGCCGGTCCGCATCGATTCGACGGCGGAGGCCACTGAGGCATACGCGGTCATCACCACCACGCTCAACCCGGAATCGAGCGTGGTGATCTCATCCAGAAGGTCGAGCCCGTCGCCGGGAGAGCGGAGATCGAGGAGCAGGATATCGATACTCTGGCCGCGCAAGATCGCGCGGGCTGCAGTAACCGTGGATGCTTCTTGCGGCGCAAAACCGAGGTCCGCTGCAATTTGGCAGCAGGCAGCCCGAACAGCCGGGTCTTCGTCGGCGACCAGAAGATGAAGTTTGCCGGCGCCTGGCGCCGGTCGAAGAGGAATCACCATCGGAACTTATTAAGAACAGTGTCTGTCATTTTACGCAGAATTCCTTCCCGCCGGATACAGGGGCCTTCCCCCACATCCGTTGTATCGACAACCACCTCCTGCTTCATCTGAAATGATGTCTTTGCCCCTTAGCGGCCCGCTCAAGCAGCCCCAATTCGGGGTGCATGCGCCATTCAAAGCCCGGCGGCGTCCGGGCGGCTCTCTCGCCGTGACGGCCGGCAACAAATCTTCACCAGCATAAAGACCCATCCATGCGTAACTTCGACGTTGACATTTGCACTGCACGGAGTCTGCTCCTCCAGATCCACATCTCCCATTCCCGGGTAAGTCCGGGCTCCTCGGGCAGACTCTGCCGTCGAAAGAGTTGAGTTGCCTGGGAAGGGGTCCGGGGAGCCGGCGCGCGATCGATGCACAAGATCCATTCGATGAACAAGAAGAGTCGTTTCAGGGTGATTTGCCGCCGGGAGCGGCCCCGGGCTTGGCGGCCGCTCCTGTCCCTTCAGGGAGCGCTCTCATACAATGATCGAATGACTAAGCAGGACGAATCGGCAAAATCCATGTTTTTCCGGCCGGAGAACCGAGGCCCCAACGAGCTTCGGCCACTCCGAATGACCCCGGACTTCGTCGCGACGGCGGAAGGCTCGGTTCTCATCGAGGTCGGTCACACCAGGGTGTTGTGCAATGCGACCGTCGAGCAGGGCGTACCGTCCTGGTTGAAGAACAGCGGCCGAGGGTGGGTCACCGCCGAGTATGGAATGCTGCCTCGCGCCACTCTCACCCGGACGGCCCGCGAGTCGGAGCGCGGTAAGGTAGGCGGGAGGACGCACGAGATCCAGCGGCTTATCGGCCGCTCGTTGCGATCGGTCGTCGATATGCAGGCGCTCGGAGAGCGCACTTTGATTCTGGACTGCGACGTGCTTCAGGCCGATGGCGGCACCCGCACGGCCGCCATCACGGGAGCCTGCGTCGCCATGGCGATCGCGTGCCGCCGCCTGGTGGGAGCCGGCACGCTCAAGAAGTCACCGCTCACGCAGCTCGTAGCTGCAACGAGCGTTGGGATCGTGGAAGGGACCACGCTGCTGGACCTTGCCTATGAAGAGGACTCCCAGGCAGACGTGGATATGAATGTGGTGATGACGGAGAACGGGGGGTTGATCGAGGTGCAGGCGACAGCCGAGCGCTCCGCGTTTTCCCGATCGAAGATGCTGGAGATGATGGATTTCGCCGAAATGGGCATTTCCCGTCTCATTCAGGCGCAGCAGGACGTTCTGACGGCCCGCTAAAGCGCTCTGGCGCGCACTGCTCCGCCCTCCTTGAGCAGCTCCGAATGGACGAAGGTCCTGGCCGCGGGATGCAGCCAAAATCCGGCAGCCCGCGGCCACCTCCCCGGGCCGCTGCGCTGCAAGCGACTAAACATCAAAAATGCCCTTGAAATTGCTCTAGAATAGTCGCGGAGCCCCATAAACAAATTCGAGAGAGTCAGGAGTAGTCCCGATGAAGTTGACACCCGGAAAGCTTGCTGGACTGAAAGCCGTATCGAATGCGCGCGGCGTGATAGCGGCGGCCGCCATGGACCAGCGTGGATCCTTGAAGAAATCCCTGGCGAAGGAAAAGGGAGTTGCAGACCTTCCAGATTCGGCCCTGGTCGAGTTCAAGGAACTGGTTACCGATGTCCTCACCCAGCACGCTTCGGCGATCCTGCTCGATCCGGAGTTTGGCTTGCCTGCCGCGAAAAAGCGTCACGGAAAAGGGCTGCTGCTGGCCTATGAAAAAACCGGGTATGACGCAGACAAGGCCGGCCGCCTGCCCGACCTGCTTGATCTCTGGTCCGTGCGGAGGCTGAAAGAGGCCGGCGCCGACTGCATCAAGGTGCTGCTGTACTACACCCCTTTCGAGAAGAGCGAAGTCAACGATCACAAGCACGCCTTCATCGAGCGCATCGGCGACGAGTGCATCGCCCATGACATTCCCTTCTTCCTCGAGTTCGTCGGCTACGACGTGCACGGCCACAGCGAGAAGTCCCTGGAGTACGCCAAGAAGAAGCCCGACATCGTCTCCGGTTCCATGGCAGAATTCGGCAAGGAAAAGTATGGAGTCGACGTGTTGAAGGTGGAAGTCCCTGTACAAATGGAGTTCGTGCAGGGAACCAGGGCTTTCCAGGGCGAGGCTGCTTACACCCGGGCGGAAGCGCTGGCGCATTTCCGGGATGCCGCGACCAACACCCACAAGCCGTTTATCTATCTCTCTGCCGGTGTGAGCAATCCCGTCTTTATCGAGACTCTGGAATTAGCTGCGGAGAGCGGAACTTCGTTCAACGGAGTCCTCTGCGGGCGCGCCACGTGGAAGGACGGCATTTCGATTTACGCCAAACACGGAGCTAAGTCCTTCGAAGCATGGCTCAAGGACCAGGGCGTGAAGAACATCGAGAACGTCAACCGCGGACTGCTGGCAGCGCACTCCTGGTTCGACAAGGTTGGCGTCACCGCCGCCGAAGTCGGGGCCGCCGGCTAAAGTCCGTCCATCCTCGGCTGCAAGCGGCCGCAGGCAACCAACCCGCTCTCCGACCGCTTGCGATTTCGCTCGCCAGGTCGGAGAGCAGCCGGGTTCTTATCCGGCCAACCACCTCAGAATGAGAGAAACGCTCGGAGGGTCCAGGCTGCATGCGTGTGAGTCTTAGACGATGTGGCCTGGCAGCTTTCGCCCTGGTCAGCAGTTGCTGCTTTGCGCTTTCCCAGCAAAGTCCGGGTCCCGTCGAACCGCGCGATGCTGGAGCTCATCCCCGGTTGCCGGCCGACTATCGGTTTACCAACCTGCAGGTGCTCCCCAGGGATATTCCCCAGCGGGAACTGATCGGGCAAATGAGGGAGTATATGCGCGCACTCGGCGTCCATTGCTCCTTCTGCCATGAAGACGACGAACTGAATCACCGGACCGATTTTGCCTCGGATGCTAAGCAGGAAAAGAGAACGGCCCGAGTCATGATCCGCATGGTCAGCGAGCTCAACGGCAAATATCTCGCTACCCGGCCCATCGCGGACGCCAAAGTCACCTGCTACAGCTGCCATCGCGGAGAGATCAAGCCACTGTCGCAACCGCCTCTATCCCCCGCCGCAGCTCTGCCGGCAGCCGGCCAATCCCAATAGATAAGCGGAAAATGCCCTTCGCGCATACACTGCAGTGTGTGCGGCTGGAGAACTGAAGATGAAAACATATCGCATCGCCACGGTGCCGGGCGACGGCATCGGCAAAGAAGTCATTCCGGCGGGGCAGCAGGTTCTGGAAGCGCTGGCCGCCTCGGATCGCTCGTTCACCTTCGAATTCGAGAGTTTTGATTGGGGGGGCGACTTCTTCCGCAAACACGGAGAGATGATGCCCGCGGATGGATTGGACGCGCTCCGCGGAAAGGACGCTATTCTCTTCGGTTCCGCCGGCGATCCGCACATTCCGGACCATATTACGTTGTGGGGCCTGCGCCTCAAGATCTGCCAGGGACTGGATCAATACGCGAATGTGCGCCCGACTCGCATTCTTCCGGGCATCGATGCGCCGCTCAAGCGATGCAGCCCGGAGGATCTGAACTGGGTGATTGTGCGGGAGAACACCGAGGGCGAGTACTCGGGCGTCGGCGGCCGCGTTCACCAGGGACATCCCATCGAAGCCGCCATGGACGTATCCCTGATGACCCGCGCCGGCGTCGAGCGCATTATGCGCTTTGCCTTCCGCCTGGCTCAATCGCGTCCGCGCAAACTCCTCACCGTCATCACCAAAAGCAACGCCCAACGCCATGCGATGGTAATGTGGGACGAGATCGCAGCGAAGACCGCCCGCGAATTTCCCGATGTGAGCTGGGACAAAGAGCTCGTAGATGCGGCGACGGCTCGCATGGTCAACCGTCCGGCTTCTTTAGATACTATTGTTGCTACCAATCTGCACGCCGACATCCTCAGCGATCTTGCCGCCGCTTTGGCCGGCAGCCTGGGCATCGCGCCTACCGGCAATATCGATCCCGAACGGCGTTATCCGTCCATGTTTGAACCGATCCACGGCTCGGCGTTCGACATCATGGGCAAGGGCGTGGCCAACCCTGTCGGCACCTTCTGGTCGGTCGTCATGCTGCTCGAACACCTGGGCGAGGCGGAAGCGGCTGCGCGCCTGATGCGGGCGATTGAATTCGTGACGGCGAACCCCTCCCTGCACACGCGCGATCTTGGAGGCACGGCGACGACTGTGCAGGTGACCGAAGCGGTTTGCGCACAGATAGCAGCCGCCGCGGGACAGAGTCTCGTCTCCGCGTGATCTTCCCTCCCGGCATTGCTCTTCTTTCGATCGGTCCTGCGCCGGGTGATCCCCTTGGTCCGGCCGCGCGGCAATACGTCCCGGAAGACTCTTTCAACCAGTTCCAAACCGGGGAACGCGATGTCCTCTGAACCTCATGATCTGACCGCAGCAGCCTCCGAGGATTCCGTCTCCGGCACGACGCCTGGCCGGGGAAATTCGGAATTGCTGCCTGGGGATCGCGAGGTCTCGCTCGAAGCGTGCGTCCTGCGCAAGATCTCCTGGCGCATTCTCCCCTTTGTCATGCTGTTGTACCTGGTAAGCTTCCTGGACCGCGTGAATGTAGGGTTCGCCGCATTAGCCATGAACAAGGAGATCGGCTTAACGCCTTCGATGTTCGGCCTGGGCGGCGGCATCTTCTTCCTCGGCTATTTTCTCTTTGAGATCCCTTCCAACCTCATCCTCCATCGGGTGGGCGCCCGGGTATGGATCGCCCGTGTGATGGTGAGTTGGGGCTTCGTCTCCATCGCAACCGCATTCGTCACCGGCCCGCACAGCTTCTATCTTCTTCGCTTTTTGCTAGGCCTGGCAGAGGCCGGATTCTTTCCCGGAATCATTCTCTATCTCAGTCTGTGGTTTCCGGCGCGGCAGCGCGCAGCGGCAATCGCAGCGTTCATGGCCGCCGCCCCCTTATCGACAGCCGTCGGCTCACCGATCTCCGGCGCTCTGATGGAGATGCCCGCCCTCGGGGGACTGAGCAACTGGCAGTGGCTCTTTATCCTCGAGGCGCTCCCTGCGGTGGTGCTGGGACTTGCGGTTCTCAAAGTTCTGACAGACCGGCCGGAGGAGGCAAGCTGGCTAACGCTCGCTGAGCGCGGCTGGTTGGCTCGGAAACTGCAGTCGGAACGGACCGGGAATCAGTCCCAGCCACGGCATACCGAGAGCGTATGGCGCGCACTGAAAGATCCCCGCGTCCTGGTGCTTTCCTTGATCTACCTTGGCACCTCGGCAGGCCTGTACACGCTGGGACTTTGGGCGCCCTTGATCATCCGGCAGTTCAACTCCTCTACCTTCAAGATCGGCTTGTTGACGGCGATCCCGAGCGTTGTGGCAGTGCTGAGCATGATCGCATGGGCCCGGCACTCCGATCGGACGCAGGAGCGAACGTGGCATGTAGTGATTCCTTGTGCAGCCGGTTGTATAGGGATGATCCTGGCAGCCGGTGCGCACTCACAGGTCAGCGTGATTCTCGCCCTGTGCATCGTTGGCTTCGGCGTAAACGCCGGAAAACCGCCGCTCTGGGCGATGCCTACGCTCTTCCTGAGTGGCGCCGGGGCAGCCGCTGGGATCGCGATGATCAATTCCATCGGCAACCTTGGCGGGTTCTTTGGGCCGCTCGCCATCGGCTGGCTGAAACAGGCGACGGGAAGCTATGCCGGCGGTCTGTATGTCGTGGCCGCAATGCTCGCCACTTCGGCCGTTATCACCGTGCTGCTCAGCCGCCGTCGCCCTGTTGCGCCGCCCGCTTAAAGACTCCCCTTTTTATCAGACCTCGTTGCGGTTTGCGGTGCACACAGCCTGTGCGCCCGTTACACTGCGGATATGAAGAGCACTCCGATTCCCCCATCAAAGCGGCAGCCCGTTCTGCTGGAACGCCGCCGCATGAAGATGGCCGAATCCGCTCACGCTTATGTACGAGGCAACACTGTCAAATTTTATGAGTGGCTGGAGAGTTCCAAGGCCGCCAAGGCTCTGCCCGCCGGACCTCCCGTCTGGATCTCTGGCGATTGTCACACCGGAAACCTTGGACCTGTCGCCAGTGCGGATGGTCTGATCGAGATCCAGATCCGCGATCTCGATCAGACCGTCATCGGCAATCCGGTACACGATATCGTTCGGCTCAGTTTGTCCCTGGCGATGGCCGCACGCAGCTCTGACCTGCCGGGGATCACGACCGCCCTCATGATCGAGGAAGTCATCCGGGGATATCGCAGGGGATTGAGCCGGAGACACCCGGAGGCGCATGAGAACGAAATCGAGCCGGTTCGGCGCGTGATGAGGCAGGCTCTGCGCCGCAAGTGGCGGCATCTTGCGGAAGAACGAATTGAAGATGTCACGCCGCATATCCCTCTCGGACGGCGTTTCTGGCCGCTCTCCGCCGCGGAGAGAAAGGCCATCGAGCGGCTGTTTTTACAGCCGGAGACGCAGAAGTTGATCACAGGGTTGAAGTCGCGCGACGCAAAAGACAAGGTATCCGTTCTCGATGCTGCGTACTGGATGAAAGGATGCAGCTCCCTGGGCCGGCTACGCTATGCGGTCCTGGCCGCCGTCGGCAAGAAGGCCCACGGTGAGATGTGTCTGATCGATATCAAGGAAGCCGCTCAAGCCGCAGCCCCGCGCGCGAAGCATGGGAGTATGCCAAGCGGCAATGCGGAGCGGGTTGTCACCGGGGCCAGAGCGCTGTCACCGTTTCTGGGTGAAAGAATGCTTGCGGCTCGCCTTATGGACAAATCCGTCGTATTGCGGGAACTCATGCCGCAGGACCTGAAGTTTGAGATGGAACGGCTCAGTCAGGCAGAGGCTGTCGGAGCCGCCAGTCTGTTCGCTCAGATTGTTGGCCGCGCTCATGGCCGCCAGATGGATAACAAAACCCGCCAGGGATGGTCCGCCGAGTTGCGGCGAGACCGGTCGAAGACACTCGATGCGCCTTCCTGGTTATGGAAGAGCGTCGTAGATCTAGCGGCAAACCATGAGGCCGCCTATCTGGACCACTGCCGGGCATACGCGCTCAAAAGCCCGGCTTAGATCATGCCCTCCGCGCGGACCGGCGAACCTACTCCCACTCAATCGTGCCGGGAGGTTTGGACGTGATGTCGTAGACGACGCGGTTGATCCCTCGGATCTCGTTCACAATCCGGTTGGAGATTTTCTTGAGCAGCTCATAGGGCAGGGGGACCCAGTCGGCGGTCATTCCGTCTTCGGAATGCACCGCGCGGATGGCGCAGGTATATGCATACGTACGCTGGTCGCCCATCACCCCGACGCTCTTCACCGGAAGCAGCACGGCAAACGACTGCCATATCTGCTTATAAAGGCCGGCGGCCTTGATCTCAGTCACGACAATGTCATCCGCCTCCTGCAGCAGCGAAACGCGCTCCGGTGTAACCTCGCCAAGAATCCGCACGGCCAGTCCCGGCCCAGGGAACGGCTGGCGGTCGAGAATATCGTCCGGCATCTGAAGCTCGCGGCCGATGCGCCGCACTTCGTCTTTGAACAGGTCCCGAAGCGGCTCAATGAGCTTCAGCTTCATGTTCTCGGGAAGGCCGCCGACGTTGTGGTGGCTCTTGATGGTTTGCGAAGGGCCCTTGACGGAAGAGGACTCGATGACGTCAGGATAGAGCGTTCCCTGCACCAGCCAGGCGACGGTCTCCCCGTTGTTTCCCTGCTCAAGAAGGCGCTGAGCCTCATCATCGAAGACGGCGATGAACTCACGGCCGATGATCTTGCGCTTCATCTCAGGATCGACGACACCTGCGAGCTTATCCAGAAACCGGCTGCTCGCATCCACGGCAATCAGGTTCAAGCCGAGCTTGTCGCGCAGGTTCCGTTGCACCTTCGTAAACTCGTCCCGCCGCAGCACTCCATTGTCGACAAAGATGAAGGTCAGCCGATCGCCTATGGCGCGCGACACAAACACTGCGGCGACGGAGGAATCCACGCCTCCGGAGAGGGCGCAGATGGCGCGGCCGTTGCCCAGCTTCTCCCGAATGGAGGCGACCGTCGACTGGACAAAATGCTCCGGCGTCCAATCGGGCCGGGCGCGGCAGATACGAAAGAGGAAATTGGCAATCAGCGCGGTGCCCTGCGGCGTGTGATGCACTTCAGGATGAAATTGCACCGCATAGATCGCGCGCGCAGGATCCGCCATGCCGGCCACGGCATTCGAGGTCCGTGCCGTCAGGTGGAACCCGGCCGGAAGTTCCAGTGCCTCATCCCCGTGCGACATCCACGCGGAAAAAGGGCTGGGCAACCCGTCGAGCAGAGGGTCCGGAACCTCGGTGAGAACCGAAACCTCCGCGTGGCCATATTCGCGCTTTGGCGCGGGACGCACTCTGCCCCCAAGATGATGGGCGATGAATTGCAGGCCGTAGCAGATTCCCAGTACCGGCAGGCCCAACTCAAGGACCTTGGGATCCGCCGCAGGCGCATCGGCGTCATACACCGACGAGGGCCCCCCGGAGAGGATAATTCCGATCGGATGCTGCGACTGGATCTCGGCGATCGAGGCGGTGCAAGGAAGAACTACGGAGAAGACATTCTGTTCGCGAATGCGGCGGGCGATCAGTTGTGTATATTGGCTGCCAAAATCCAAAACAACGATAGAAGTATTGTCCACGGACCAGTTTTTCAGGCTTTTCCCGGCAGGGCAAGTATTGCAGACGCGAGCGTCTGCGGTCTCACGTCAACCTGCGTGCACCGGCAGAACACCCCGGTATACCCGCCAGAACTCCGTGAACGCGGCAAGCCTGGCGATTTTGAAGAAATCGGATGCGACCAGGTAGACAACAGAGACGCCCACCCACCACAAGTAGAGGGAAGTTCCCGTCATGGACTGGGAAAACGGGAGCGGAACGGCGGAGAAGACCATCGCCAGGACCAGCAGGGCCAGCTTCACGATGCTGAGAACCAGATTTACTTCGACGAGTTTGCCGGTGAGCGGACCCAGACGCAGGCTTCTGCCCAGGCTGCCGGTGATTCCCGCTCCTTCAAGCATGGCGATCATCGGCGCGATGGAGAAGATCCAGCTCACCAAAGCCCAGAGCACGAAGAAGCCGAGCGAGAGACAGATCACCCAGGCGCTGTAGCCCACGAAATTGGGGTCGCCGTGGCCCAGCGTCGAGGCGCCCGCTGCTCGCAGGGCAAACCACCAGCCGAAGAAGGCCGCCAGCAGGCTGGCAATGCGCAAGAACTCAAGCCCAATCAGTGTGCCCGGAGCAAAGTGCATCGACTTGTTCAAGCGCCGGAAGACGAGGCTTCGGCCTAATCCCGAGGAGATGGCCCAGGCGGCCACCAGGACGGGCGCCAGCCACCGTGCGATATGGAGAACGGGCGGGAGAAATTGACCAACAGCGCCGGAGAGAACCTGTGCCGCGGTAAACGGGTCCTGGATGGACATGTCGAAGAGCCCGGCCTGCCTCAAGGCGGCCGGCGCCAGCACCTTAGTCCCCTCATACACCAGGAGGGCCAGTGCCGGGATGCCGAAGGACCAGCGCCACATCAGTTCCAGCGCCAGAAGGTCCGGCCGATGCCAGCATTCGCTCAGCATGTGCACCAAAGATTGGGTCCCGCGGACCGGCACTCTACCTCACCACAATATTGATAAGCTTCGAAGGCACCAGCACGACCTTCACAATTTGCTTTCCAGCGATCGACGCCTGCACCTTCTCTTCGGCCAGGGCTGCCTTCTGCAGGACCTCGTTTTCCGCCCCGCTTGGGATGCGAACTAAAGCCCGCAGCTTTCCATTCACCTGCACCGGCACCTCAATCTCTTCTTCCCGGGCAAGGTTCTCATCAAATTTCGGCCAGGGCTGGCGGAGCAGCGAACCGGTTTCGCCGATCTGCTCCCACAATTCCGCGGCAAGGAACGGAGCGAAGGGCGCAAGCAGCAGGACAAGCGGACGCAGCACCGCGGAGAGCAGCGCGGCAGAGCTTGCCGCCGGCATCTCCGCCAACGCGGGCTCGGCTGCGATCATCTCGTTCACCAACTCCATGATGGCGGCGACCGATGTATTGAAATGCCAGCGTCCAGAGAAATCCTGGCTGATCTTGCGGATGGTCTGATGAAGCTTACGCAGCAGCTTCTGCGACACAGGCGAGGCCGCCGGCTCGGGCTCTCTACCGCCCACGCCCGCTGCGCGCACCTGGGCCGCGTAGCGCATCACCAGACGATAGACGCGGCTGAGAAAACGGCTGACCCCGGCTACTCCGTCTTCCTGCCAGTCCAGGTCGCGGTCGGGCGGCGCTGCGAACAGCGCGTAGGCCCGGGTGGAATCCGCTCCATAGCGGGCGATCATGTCGTCCGGGGAGACTACATTGCCCTTTGATTTGGACATCTTGGCGCCGTTCTTGATCACCATTCCCTGGGTGAAGAGTCTCTCCGCAGGCTCATCATTCTGGATGAGTCCGAGATCGCGCATCACCTTGGTCCAGAACCGCGAGTAAATCAGGTGCAGAATGGCATGTTCCACCCCGCCGATGTACTGGTCGATGGGAAACCAGTAGGCGGCCTTCTCCTGCGCGAAAGGAGCGGCGCTATTCTTCGCGTCGATGTAGCGGTAGAAATACCAGGACGAATCGACGAAGGTGTCCATCGTATCCGTCTCCCGCCTCGCCGGTTCCCCACACCTGGGGCAGACAGTGTTTACAAAACCGGGGACCTTCGCCAGCGGCGAACCGCCCTGCTGCGTAATCTCGATGTTTTCCGGCAACAGGACAGGGAGCTGGTCATCCGGAACCGGAACGATGCCATCCCGGTCACAATAGACGACGGGGATCGGGGTGCCCCAGTACCGCTGCCGGCTGACACCCCAGTCCTTGAGCCGGAAGGTGACCGTTGTCTCGCCGAAACCATGGTCGGCAGCATAGGCCGCCAATTTCGCCTGCGCCTCCTGGCAGCCCAGCATGTTGTAGTCTCCGGAGTTGATCAGCAGGCTGTCTTCTTCGGTGTAAGGCAGCACAGGCTCCTCCGGTTCGCCACGCGCAGGGGCTTCCCCCACCCGCCTCGGCAGCACCACGATTCGGATCTCCAAGCCGTATTTCCTGGCAAACTCGTAGTCCCGCGCGTCATGGGCGGGAACCGACATCACTGCCCCGGCGCCGTATTCCAGCAGGATGTAGTTGGCCACCCAAATCGGCACCCGCTCTCCGTTGAAGGGATTGATCGCGTAGTGGCCGGTGAACACCCCATGCTTTTCAATCGCTCCAACTTCATCCGCCTCGCGCGCTTTGCGCTGTTCCTCCAGCAGCGACGCGACCTCTGAACGCAATCGATCGTCTTCCTCCACGAACTCCTTGATCAAGGGATGCTCAGGGGCAAGCTGAACGCTGGTGGCGCCAAAGATGGTGTCCA
>DASYYO010000384.1:0-12790 GCA_035933805.1 Acidobacteriaceae bacterium
TGAAAACCAGGTGCCTTTCTCCTATGCGTTGAACGGCACGAATACTCAAGTCAATCGCCCGTTCAATTACATGGGTTCGAATATTCTTACCGTCTTCTCCAACGCGTTATCCAACTACAACGCGTTGAACCTGAAGGCTGAAAAGAGGTTGTCGGCCGGCCTGGAGTTCCTGGCGAACTACAGCTGGCAGAAGAACATCTCGTCGAACGGAGACGGCCCGGACGCTTACACGCAAAACGGCGGCACGAGCATTGCCATGAACACTTACGACCTGGCCGGCGAGCGCGCCGTAACTCCCATCAATATCAAGCACACCTTCAGCAGCAGTGCGAGTTACGAGCTTCCGTTTGGCCCCGGAAGGCAGTTCCTTAACAAGAATGGAATCGCTTCGCAATTCCTGGGTGGATGGGTGGTGAACGGAATTCTCTCTCTGCGCACCGGGTTCCCGACCGACATTCGCACCAATGTGCTTCCTCCGGTCTTCAACACCTTCAACGTGGCGAGCTGCGTTCCGGGGGTTTCGATGACGGTCAAGAACCGGGGAGTGGACGGCTTCTTCAATCCGGCGGCGTTCACCGTACCGGGCGTCACCCACAGCCAGTCAGGCTCAGTCGTCCAGGAGTTCGGCAACTGCGGACGCCGGGTGGCGACGGGACCGGGTTCCAAGAACCTCGACTCCTCGATCTTCAAGAATTTCTACTTTACGCAATCAGACCGGATCTACCTCCAGTTCCGGACGGAGTTCTTCAACACGACCAATACGCCCACATTCCTTCTGCCCTCGGCGAGTGACCCGACGCTTACCTGCCAGGGTACGCCCGGATCGGTTTGCAACTCGAAGAATCCGAATTTCGGCAAGCTATCGAATGGCCAGGCGACCGGGAGGCAGATCCAATTCTCAGCCAAGCTGTATTTCTAAGGGGGCAATTGGGAAAATCGTTGCGAGGGGAGCGACTTCCTCGCGTCGGGCTACGTCGATGTTGAAGGGCAGAAGCAGACGAGACAAAAGCGGCTCAGGCATGCGAGCCTCGCCGCATGCACCTTCAGCCGCCGCGGCTGAAGGTGCGCGTCCCAACGAAGATGCTGTGGTGGACTTGAGATTTTCAACACTCGATAAGGGCATATGGCTGACATTCTGGGAATCACGCGCAGGGCTTTCATTCGCAACTCGGCTCTCTTGACTGCCTCCACCGCTTTCGCTCACGCGGCGGAACTGCCGCAGGAGCCTGGCTCCCAGGGAGCGGCTGCCGCCAGGCACTATGCGCCGGGGCCGGTGTTTCCTTACGGCGCTGTCTATTTTCGCAAGACGAATCCTCCTGCGGAAGATTGGGCTCGCGATCACCAGACGGCTGCGCAAGTCGGAATGAACATCTTCCGCCATTGGTTCATGTGGTCGGCGATTGAGGTCGCTCCGGGAAAGTTCGATTGGGCCGACTATGACCGGATGATGGACGTCGCGGCCAAGAATGGAATCAAGGTCGTTGTGGAAGAGCTGGTCGGATGCGCTCCGGAGTGGGCCTTTCGCAAGTACCCCCACGCCCGCTATCTGGGCAGCGACGGCACGGTCGTGGACAGCACGGTCTCGGAGAGCAGCGCAACGGGAGGCTTTCCTGGGTTGTGCCTGGATAATCCCGAGATCCAGGCGCTCGCTCAAAATTTTCTGGTCGCCCTGGTGGAACGGTATCGCAATCATCCTGCCTTATTCGGCTATGACCTGTGGAATGAAGGCACATCCTTCGGCGGGAACCCGAGAAAGATGTACTGCTATTGCGAAGGGACGAAGCGGAAGCTGCGGGAGTGGCTGCGGGTCCGCTACGGGTCGCTCGAGAAGACGGCGAAGGAATGGCACCGTTACAGCTACGAGACCTGGGAGGATGTTGAGCCGCCGCGCAGCTTTTCAGGATACCCGGACAGCCTGGACTGGCTTCAATTCCGCATTGACAATGCTTACAGCCTCTTCGACTGGCGGGTAAAGCTCTTTCGCAAGCTCGACCCGAACCACCACATCACCGCGCACGGCGTCTCCGGAACGCTCATCAGCTTGCCCTCCGCCTCGCACAATGAGTGGCGTTCGGCGGCCGAGGTGGACATCTGGGGCCTGACCTGGATCGCCTCCAGACAGGGCGATGAGCCCTGGAAGCAGTTTCAGGCGGTCGACCTGGTTCGCGGCGGAGCCCGAGGCAAGCCGTTCTGGCACGCGGAGGCGGAGGGCGGTCCGCTGTGGATGCAGCCTCAGGTGATTGGCCGGCCCCGGGAAGACGGCCGCATTCCGGACGCTGAGGATGTCCGTATCTGGAACCTCGTCTCGTGCGCGGCAGGAGCCAAGGGAATCCTCTTTTGCCGCTGGCGACCGCTCCTGGATGGTCCTTTGTTCGGAGCCTTCGGCCCCTTTGGAATGGATGGTTCCGTCACGCCGCGGGCGGAGATGGCGGGCCGCGTCGCCCGCTGGGCCAACGATCATCCCGATCTCTGGAAATCGAATCCCGTCAAGGGGGATGTAGGGATTGTCTTCGTCCCCGAGTCGGAGATCTTCAATTATGTGCAGCAGGGCGATACCGACTTCTATTCTCAATCGGTGCGCGGAGCTTATCAGGCCTTCTTCGACTCCAACATCCAGCCCGATTTTGTAGCTCTGGATAACATCGGCGAATACAAGATCATTTATCTGCCTTATCCCGTAATGCTGAAGCCCGACACGGTAGCCAAGCTGCGCAAATTTGTGGAAGAAGGCGGAACACTGGTGAGCGAGGGCCTTCCGGGATACTTCGGAGATCACGGGCATGTCGGGACCGTGCAGCCGAACTACGGTCTGGACGAGCTCTTCGGTGCCCGGGAGAGCTATGTGGAATTCACGCCGGATATCTCGAACGATCTCATGTTCGAGGTTCGAGGCGCCAGAATCTATGGCCGTTACTTCCGGCAGGATTACGAGCTACACGGCGGCCAGGCGGCCGGACACTACTCCAACGGCAACATCGCCGCGGTCGAGAACAAGTCCGGCCAGGGCCGGACGCTCCTGATGGGCTCTTTTCCCGGCGCCGGATATTTTCTCCATCACGGCTCAAGCACGAGGAGTCTGTTTGCCGGCCTGTTGCAGTCGGCCGGGGTAACGCCGCAAGTGAAGATCGACGATACCAGCGTGCAGGCGAGGCTCCATCAAGGCGCCGGAGGGACTTATCTCTGGGTATTGAATCCGACGCGGGAGACGCGGCCGGTGAAGGTCGGGCTGGCGGCGGGGACGGTTGATTTCACCACCGCGGAGGACGTCTGGGGCAAGCAGAGCGTTACCGTCAGCGGCCGTGAGGTCGCAGTGAACGTCCCGGGCAGGGATGGCGCAGTGATTGCCCTCAGGTAGCGCGCGGACGGCTGGTCAGTCCTCTGCCGCCCTCGCTTCCCGGCCGGAAAGCCTTTACTTTTTCGCGGCGACCCCGGTCTTTCCGGCGGCCTCGCGCTGTTTGACGACCTGTGTGACCAGCATCATGGCCTCTTCGAGATGCTGGCGCATGGCATTGCGCGCGGCGGCCGGCTTGCGGCGCGAGATGGCGCGGTAAATGGCCTCATGGCGCTTGAGAACGGCGGAGGGAACATCCGGCAGAAGGAGCTTGAAGTAAATCCACTGGCGGGTCAGATTTCGCAACAACTGCACCGCATTCCGCAGCACCTCGTTGTGTGCGGCCGCCGAGATGGCCAGGTGAAAGGCCATGTCGGCTTCGAGAATCGAGTCTCCCCGTGCGATGCTGTCGCGCATCATTTGCACGGCTTCCCCGATGGTTGCAATCTCTTCAGCGGAGGCTCGCTGTGCAGCCAGACCGGAGAGATTCTCTTCGATAATCGTCCGGGCCTCCATGATCTCCTGCAGTTCCTCGTGGTCAGACCCCGTAAAAGCCCAAAGCAGGGGACGGGACAAAAACTCCGAGCGAGGACAGACGAAGGTTCCGTCCCCCACGCGGCTGTCCAGCATGCCGACCAGTTCCATGGCTTTCAAGGCTTCGCGGAGAGAGGTGCGCGCGATGCCCAATTGCTGGCATAGCTCGCGTTCGGGTGGAATGCGGTCTCCCGGTTTCCAATTCCCCTTCACCACGTGAGAGATGAGCTGTTCAAATGCGGTGGCAGTGAGCGTCGTGCGCGCAATTGGAGTAACCGTTTTGAGAGCAATTCCCATGCTGGGACAACTCCTTGGCCGCCTGGAGATTCGAGAGAGAGCTACGCCCCGAGCTCATGGATCGCGGAATGAGGCCGGTGTGCGGGACGGCTCCCTGCTCTCGCAGGCTGGAACCGGATATAGGTCGGTAACAAAATTATTAGCCAGAGTAACACGACGCTACTCAATCCCTATCTTATCTACCCCCGCCTTTTCTTTGGGAAGCTCTTCTTCCTGGTCTGCACCGCCCTTTTCCTGGGGCAGGCCGCTCAAGGCAGCATGCGGAAGGCCGGCATGTTTTTGAATGCCGGCCCTTCCACTGATAAGTAGACGCTTCAGGCCCCGACAAGTTGCCGCAGAACATACTGCAGGATACCGCCGTTCTCGTAATAGAGAATCTCCTGCGGGGTATCGATGCGGACGGTAGCCGGGAACTCGGTGATCTTTCCTGCCGGATCCGTCGCCTTCACTGTCAGGGTGCGTCCTCCGGAAAACTTCTGTTGCAGGAGCTTCTGAATGCCGGGAAGATCGAAGACCTCTTCTCCGGTGAGCCCGAGGGATTCGGCATTTTGACCCGCCTGGAACTGCAGAGGGAGGATGCCCATCCCCACCAGGTTGGAACGATGAATGCGCTCGTAGCTCTCCGCGATGACCGCCCGGACGCCGAGCAGCCGTGGACCCTTGGCCGCCCAGTCGCGGGAAGAGCCTGAGCCGTATTCCTTGCCGGCCAGGATGACCAGCGGGATTCCCCGCTCGGCATACTTTACCGAGGCATCGAAGATACTCATCTGCTCACCCTCGGGCAACAGCCGAGTGACCCCGCCCTCGGTGCCGGGGGCGAGTCGATTGCGCAGACGCACGTTGGCGAAGGTGCCCCGCACCATCACCTCGTGATTTCCCCGGCGCGAACCATAGGAGTTGAAATCAGCGGGTTTTACCCCGTGTCCGGTCAGATATTTCCCCGCCGGTCCATTCAGCTTGATCGAGCCGGCAGGAGAGATATGGTCGGTGGTGACGCTGTCTCCGAGAACCGCCAGCACGCGCGCGCCATGAATATTCTCAACCGGCGTCGGCTTCGCCGGCATTCCGTCGAAGTACGGCGCCTTGCGGATGTAAGTGGAGTCCTGCTCCCATTGATAGGTGTCGCCGGTGGGAAACTTGAGATTCCTCCAATTGGCGTCGCCCTCCGTGACCGTTGCGTACTCCTTATGGAAGATCTCCGAATTGATCGACGAGGCGATCGTCCGGTTCACCTCTTCCTGCGTAGGCCAGATGTCTTTGAGATAGACGCCGTGGCCGCTCTTATCCTTGCCCAGCGGTTCCTTCTCGAAGTCGTGATCGATGCGGCCCGCGAGGGCATACGCAACCACCAGCGGCGGCGACATCAGGTAATTCGCCCGCACCTCGGAGTTGATTCGTCCTTCGAAGTTGCGATTGCCGCTCAAGACCGAAACGGCAACCAACCCGTGCTCCTCGATCGCTTCGGAGACATCGGCCGGCAAAGGACCGGAGTTGCCGATGCAAGTCGTGCAGCCGTACCCGACGACGTCGAAGCGGAGCTTATCCAGAGAATCGAGCAGGCCGGCGCGCTGATAGTACTCGGTCACCACGCGGGAGCCTGGCGCCAGCGACGTCTTCACCCAGGGCGGCACCGTAAGGCCCTTCTCCACCGCCTTCTTAGCCAACAGGCCGGCGGCAATCATGACCGAGGGATTGGAGGTGTTGGTGCAACTGGTGATGGCGGCAATCACAATCGATCCGTGATCGAGATAGGGCTCAACCTTGACGCCGAAGCGCTTCTCGACGGTCGGAGCCGATCCATCGCCGGAGACGCCGGGTTCGGGGCTGGCCTTGCCGTTGCTTCCATTGAGAGAAGGATGACCGCCTTCTCCCTCCCAGCGGAGCACCTGGCGGTCTCTGGCCGCAGAGGCATTTGGTCCGAGAAGGCCGGGCAATTGCTGCTGGAAGGACGCTCCGGCCTGCGAGAGAAGCACCCGGTCCTGCGGACGCCGCGGCCCGGCGACGCTGGGCTCAACCTGGGAGAGATCCAGGGCAATGGTTTGGGTATATTCGCTTTCCGGGGAGTCGGCGGTGTGGAAGAGACCCTGTTCTTTGAAATAGGCCTCGACCAATTGGATCTGCTCCGGGCTGCGGCCGGTCAGTTCCAGGTAGCGCAGGGTCTCGCGATCCACGGGAAAGATGCCGCAGGTTGCGCCATACTCCGGCGCCATGTTGCCGATGGTGGCGCGGTCGGCGAGGGGCAGCTCGCTGATTCCTGAACCGTAGAACTCGACGAATTTGCCCACAACGCCCAGCTTACGCAGCATTTCCGTCACGGTGAGCACGAGGTCGGTGGCCGTCGCTCCCTCGCGCAGCTTGCCGGTGAGCTTGAACCCGACGACCTGAGGCACGAGCATGGAGACGGGCTGGCCCAGCATGGCAGCCTCCGCCTCGATTCCACCGACGCCCCAGCCGAGAACGCCGAGGCCGTTGATCATGGTCGTATGGGAATCCGTTCCCACCAGCGTATCGGGATACGCACGGCCGGTCTTGGAGGTGAAGACGACCCGCGCAAGATACTCGAGGTTGACCTGGTGGCAGATCCCCATTCCCGGCGGCACGGCAGAGAAGCTGCGAAAGGCCGATTGCCCCCACTTGAGAAAGGCGTAGCGCTCACGATTGCGTTGAAACTCGAGCGCCGCATTGATGGAGTATGCATTCGCGGTGCCGTATTCATCGACCTGCACCGAGTGATCGATGACCAGTTCGGCCGGCTGCAGCGGGTTGATCTTCTGCGGATCGCCTCCGAGCGTCTTCATCGCGTCGCGCATCGCCGCCAGATCGACGATTGCGGGCACCCCGGTGAAGTCCTGCATCAGAACGCGGGCGGGCATGAAGGCGATCTCCCGGGAAGGCTCGGCCTTGGGCTGCCACTTGGCGAGAAATTCAATGTCACCGGCGGTGACGCTCTTGCCATCTTCCTGGCGCAGGAGATTTTCGAGCAGAATGCGCAGGCTGAACGGAAGCCGCTTAAGGGAGAGCCCTTTCTCCTCAAGAGCGCTGAGACGGAAGAACTCGTAGCTGTTCTTCCCGACCTTCAGGGTGGATTGGCTGCCGAAGCTGTTCATGATTTGAAGTTCCTTTCTGGTTGGGCCGGCCGATGTTTTCGACGAGATCCTTAGTCCGCGCGGCGTCCCGCGCCTCATTGGGCGCTTGCGGCGGCAAGAGCTCTGTCAAGTAAGGTAGACCGTTTTTCCGGATGGTGCATTCCACGACGCATTTCACCCTGGACCGGGCCACGTCATCAGAATGCGGGAACCGAAAAAACGATAGAAAAGGGAAGGAACCGTCCCCGGTCGGGTTTGCCGTGACGGAAACGCTTGAGCAGGGAAGGGTGTTGGCTGCCGGGGGCGTTCATATCCTGGTTTATGTTAAACCCTTTTTCCCCCTCAGACGGGGAGGAAGGTTTGCCAGAGCAGGATGGCGTTGAGGGCAAGAATGATGGAGACGGTTGTCCAGCCGAGAACCTGCGTCAGCTTGCGGTTGACGAACTCGCGCATCACCTCGCGGCGGCCGGACAGGATAATAAGTGGGACCAGAGCGAAAGGCAGGGTAAAGCTGAGCGCGACCTGAGAGAGGATCAGGATCTTGAGCGGGTCAAGGCCGACGCCGATCACCACAATTGCGGGAATCAGGGTGAGCAGCCGGCGGAGAAAGATGCTGAAGCGGACCTCCAGGAAGCCCTCCAGGATCATTTGCCCGGCCATCGTGCCGACTGTGGAAGAAGAGAGCCCGGAGCACAGAAGGGCGATGGCGAAGAGAGTGGCGGCGGCCGGACCCAGCAGGGGCCCCAGCGTGTGATGCGCCTCCTCAATGGTCATTCCGGTGCGGCCTGAACCGGCGAAGGCGGCTGCCGCCACGATGATCATGGCTGAATTCACCAGCCAAGCGCCGTTCATGGCGGCGAACACATCCAGAGCCTCCAGGCGAACATGGCGCAGCCGCGATAGATAGTGGCGACGGGGCGAGGCCTGCGGCTCCTTGCGAAGGCGCGGCTGGACCAGCCCGGAGTGCAGGTAGACGACATGCGGCATAACCGTCGCGCCCAGCATGCCCACCGCTATGTAGATACTGCGGCTGTCGATCATCGGCACAGCAGTATGAAATGCAATCTGCCCCCAGTTGGGGTGAACGAGAAAGACCTCGATGGTGTAGCAGATTCCGATGAGAAAGACGAAGACCATGATGCCGATCTCGAGGCTGCGAAAGCCCCAGAGTTCGAGCGCCAGGATGGTGAAGACGCAGACCGAGGAGACGGCCGCGGCCGCCAGCAGCACTTCCGTCCGGCTCAGGCCGAGCGCGAGAAAGGGACGGGCAAAGAGCAGATAGAAGCCGAGCGCAGCTCCCAGAAACTCCGCCAGATCTGTGGCCAGAGCCGAGACCTCGGCGGCCACCCAGAGCAAGAGCGTAGTCCGCCTGGAGAAATGGAGCCGGCAGTTCTGCGGCAACGTCAGGCCGGTGGCGATGCCCAGCTTGGCGGAGAGGTATTGCACCAGGATCGCCATGGCATTCGACCAGAGCAGAACCCAGAGCAACTTGTAGCCGAAGCGGGTGCCCCCGTCCAGGTTGGTGGCGAAGTTGCCCGGATCAATGTAAGCAATGCTGGCGACGAAGGCCGGTCCGAAGTAGTACCAGAGTTGCCGCGTCTTCAGTCTGGGCAGGCCGGACGAAGTCTCAGGCTGGGGAGGTTCGAGCGAGGATGAAGAGGCGAAAGGCATAGCAGGCGGTTCGGTAATCCATCACATCCAGCAATTCCCAGCCGATCGTTACGGTTCCCGGGCGACTCCTGCCCATCTCAGAGTTAGTATAGCCTACATTTCCTTCGTGGAGTTAACTGTGGTTAATTCGGGTTCATTTTCGCGTTCTCCCGCCGCTGCTGTACTCTCTTCTCAAGCCTTCAATCGGTCCTTATCGGTTGCATTGGCTCTTTCTCCCGCGGGGTGGTCGATTCGCGAGAAAGGGTCATTGCAGCTCTTCCGGTCCGAAAGCGCCATCGCCTGGAGTTCCCGATCTCTGGCGGCGGCAACCAGGAGAAATACTCTCAATGAAAGTGTTGGTCATAGGCTCGGGAGGCCGCGAACATGCGTTGGTCTGGGCGATCGCGAAGTCGGCTCGCGTCTCCGAAGTGATCGCGACCCCAGGCAATGCTGGAATCGCGCAACTGGCGCGCTGTGTGCCGGCCAGCCAAAAAGATGTGGACGATCTGCTGCGAGTAGCGGCCGCTGAGACGCCCGATCTGGTGGTTGTCGGGCCGGAGCTTCCGCTCTCTCAGGGGCTCGTCGACGAGCTGCGCCGGCGGGGCTTCCCTGTCTTCGGGCCGACCCAAAAGGCGGCGATGCTGGAGACAAGCAAATCGTTCGCGAAACGGTTCATGCAGCGGCATGCGATTCCTACGGCGGCTTATGCCGTCGCCGGCAGCGAGAAGGAGGCGCTGGATTCGCTGGACCTCTTCCACCTTCCTGTGGTCATCAAAGCCGACGGGCTGGCGGCCGGCAAGGGCGTGATCCTATGCCAGAACAGGCGCGAGGCCATGGATGCGATCTCGTCGCTGTTCAGCGGCAAGCTGCTCGGCTCAGTCGAGAGGGCGATTGTCATTGAGGAGTTCCTGCAGGGCGAAGAGATCTCGTTCCTGACGCTGACGGACGGCAAGCAGGTCGTACCACTGGTCCCGGCGCAGGATCACAAGCGAATCGGCGAGGGGGATACCGGGGCCAACACCGGAGGCATGGGTGTCTACTCCAGCGATGGAATGCTGGACCGGCAGATGAGCGAATGGATCATGCACCACATCGCCATACCTACCATCAACGGCATGGCGGCGGAAGACGCAACGTTTGTGGGCGTGCTGTATATCGGTTTGATGATGACAGCACGCGGTCCCATGGTCCTCGAGTACAACGCGCGCTTTGGCGATCCGGAGACCCAGGCCATCCTGACGAGATTAGACAGCGACCTTGTCGATGCTCTCCAGTCCTCGGTCGAGGGCCGGCTGAGCGAAACGGAATTGAGATGGAAGCCCGGGGCATCCGCCTGCGTGATTGCCGCTTCCGCCGGTTATCCGGGAGCCTACGAGACGGGACGGCGGATTACCGGACTGGAAGAGGCGAGCCGAGTGCCCGGCGTTGAAATCTTTCACTCCGGAACCGCTCTGGTCGACGGCAACTACGTCACCAGCGGCGGACGGGTCCTGGGGGTGACGGCGGCTTCATCCTCGCTCGAAGAGTCATTGGCGCTCGCTTATGAAGCGCTTGGACGGGTGCACTTTGAGGGAATCTACTATCGGCGCGACATCGGCCGCAGAGCTCTGAAGGGCAGGTAGCCGCGGCATCGGAGAGGAATCGGTGTTTCAGACGCCGGCGTCCTGAGCTCGGTTCGCGCGCCGGGCCGCTTTCTTCAATCTCTCAGCCGTCGGTTCCGACAACTCCCTCTTCCCGGCGGGTCTGTTGGGAGGGCTGCGGCGCCTCAAAGCCGGGGAAGAGCAATTCATCGGTATATCCGCCGGAGGCATGTCCCTCAATCAATTGGATGGAGCAGTTGCGCGGGTTATGCTGCGCCTCGTACCACTCCCATGGATAGTGCATCCATTGCAGGCGGAAGCAGCGGATGGTCACTCCATGGCTGACCACGATGAAATCCGTAATCGGGTCGGCGCGCTCGGGAGAGGCATCCCGCAGGATGGTGCCGAAGATCTGTTTGACGCGCGCGGCCACCGCGCAGCGGCTCTCCCCAAGCGGCATCTGCGCGAAAAACTCTCCCTCGAACTGCTTGTGTTTCTGATAATGCGCGTACTCACGGGGGAACAACTCGCCCAGGTCGGAGTCGGGTACGCCGTCGAAGAGTCCGAATTCCAACTCCCGCAGCTCCAGCGCCTCGCGAGTATCGAATCGGATACCTTCTTCAGTCAGCGCCTTCTGAATCGCGGCTGAGGTCTGCCGGGTACGCATGTATGGGCTGCACAGGATGCGCACGTGGGTTGAGCCGTGCAAGGAGCGAAGAAGGAACTGGGCGGCAACCTCGGCTTGCCTGTGTCCTTCGAGCGAGAGTTCGATGCTATGGTCGGGCAGCCGCGCGTTCGCCGCCATATCCAGATTTGCTTCGGATTGGCCGTGCCTCACAAGGAACATCCTGATCTGGCGTGCTGGCATGGTTGAGCCAAGGATATCAGGCACGGGAGCCTGGAGCGGGCTTACTCCTCGTGAGACCTGCAGAGGTTTGCGTTGTCTTCAACCACGCCCGGCGCTGGCGATGGGTCCGGCTTGCTTCCGGCGGCCGGAGGAGGCGTGGCGCAACGCCGCGCTGGCGGTCGATTCCCGAATCACCAACTCCGGCTCCATGATCACCTGCTGAGGATGATGCGCCTTCGGATGGTTGATCCGTTTGAGGAGCAGCTCAGCGCCCGCCTTGCCCATCTCGCGCAAAGGCTGGCGAACCGTGGTGAGGCTGGGGATGCCGAAGGAGGAACTCATGATGTCATCGAAGCCAATGACCGATACGTCGTCCGGAACGCGCAGCCCCGCTTCATGCAGAGCTCGAATCGCGCCAATGGCGGCCGTATCGTTGAAGGCAAAGATTGCGGTAAAGTCCAGGGTGCGTGACAGCAGAGCCTTGACCGGCCCATATCCCAGATCGGGAGACCAGCGGTTTTCCGTGAGCCGGATGAGGAGATCGTCATGAATCTCGATGCCCCGGGCCTGGGCAATCTCCATGATCTCGCGCCAGCGGCACTCGGTATCGAGCGTCTGCTCCTGCCCCTTCATGAAGACAATTCTCCGATGTCCTAAATCTGCAAGATGCTCGAGCGCCAGGTGGGCAGCCTGCTTGTGGTTGAGTTGAATACTGGTGCCGCCGGGGAGTGCCTCATGCCCGGGAATGGAAACCATCGGGACCTGCACCCTGGCCGGCATCGGCGTATTCAAGAGCAGAATGCCATCGACGGATCGCTCCATCAGCATCCTGGGGTATTGCTCCAGGAGCGATTTCTGCCAGTAATGGGAAGCCAAAAAGTAAAAATAGCGCGCTCCCAGCAGATACTCTTCCACCCCGTTCATGACCAGCGTGAAATATCCCTCGCTCAGCTCCGGCACCAAGACTCCGACCGACATACTGCGCCGCTTGCGAAGCGCCTGGGCAAAGTAGTTGGGCTGATAATGCAGCTCATGGGCGGCTGCCAGAACCCTCTTTCTGGTCGCGAGCGGGATTGCCCTCGCCGCCGGAGAGTCGCTCACGACCACGGATACGGTCGTCAGGGATAAACCGAGGTGGTTTGCCAGCATACGAAGGGTGATGCGCTCGTTCTCGAGTGCCTTTTTGCCGCTCAAAGCTTATTCCATGGGTCTCGTGGGATGTTCTACCTACTATATCCAAGTCAAGGAGAGGCATCGACAACTTTACGCCGGCTGCCCCAGTCTTGGCCGGAGACGACCGGACATTCCAAGGTTGCAATGCACTAAAATCGGGGTGCTTACCGGCATATGACGATCCGGGCTGTGATTTCCATGCTTCGCTGCGGCTTCCTCCTCCCGCTCCTGCTCTGGCTGGCGCTGCCTCTGGCTGCGGCGCAGGAACAAGCAACTGCGATTGCACCGATCG
>DASYYO010000391.1:0-3444 GCA_035933805.1 Acidobacteriaceae bacterium
GACCCGGCGACCGCCTCGTGGCTGCCGGCAACTTCTTATTACACTTTGGAAAACTCCATGACGACCGCGGCAGGCGAGGCGCAGAAGGCCGGCATCGAGCGCCAGCCCGGCTCGCTCACCGTGCGCATCTTCGGGCAAACGCTGCTCGGGTCCGATGGAATCCACGAAGCCCTCGCCCTGGAAGATCCCGCCGAGTACGCCGCGCGGTCTTTGAAGGAGATGCTCATCGCACGCGGCGTTCAGGTACAGGGACCGGCGCAGGCCCGTCATCGCTTCTCGTCCGACACCGGAGACCTTATCGACGAACAGCGCCAGCCGCTGGCCCTCCAGCCGTCGACGCTGGGGAACGTCGAGGTAGCTGCGGCGCCGGGACAGACGGTTCTGGCCTCTCACGTCTCTCCGCCTCTCGGCGAGGATCTGGTCGTCACCAACAAGGTGAGCCAAAACCTGCACGCGGAGCTCGTCTTGCGCACTCTGGGCAAGCTGGAAGGCTCCGACGGCTCCCTTGTGGAGGGCACGCGGGTCGTTCGCCAGTTCCTCATCCAGGCTGGCCTCGATCCCGGCGACTTCTTCTTCTACGACGGCTCGGGCCTCTCGACCAAGGACGTGGTAACCCCGCGCGCCTTCACCGCCTTGCTGACCTATGCGGCGCAGCAGAAGTGGGGCGCGGAGTTCCGCGCCACCTTTCCGGTCGGCGGCGTGGACGGCTCGCTTCGCGCGAGATTCCGGGAGCCGCTCCTCGATGGCAAGGTCTTCGCAAAAACCGGCACCCTGGGCGAGGTAAACACCCTGAGCGGCTACATCGTCGGCAAAAGCGGCAAGACGGTGGCGTTTTCCATTCTCTGCAACAATCACCTCCCGGAGAGCGAAGCCGAGCGCCAGGTCATGGACAAAATTGTTGCTGCGATCGCGCGGGCCAACTGAGCGACGCCGGAATGACCGGACAAGCACCGGGCCATGAGCGCCGAGGCGTTATCATCGGAATGGACAAGCCGATTGAAGACCCCGATTCCCATCCTGGCCCTGGCTCTTCTCGGACTCCTCGGCTGCCACCCGATGCCTCCCGGCAAACCGCTCAACCAGCTCAATCCGCAAGAACTCTCCGGCCATGACGTCTTCCAGGCGCACTGCGCCCGCTGCCACTATCCGGACTCGGAACGAGGCTTGCACGGTCCCGGACTTCTCGGACTTTTCCGCCAGCCGTATCTGCCCAGCGGCATCTCGGCGAATGACGAACGCGTCACCTCCATCATCCTCCACGGACGCGGCATGATGCCCGCCATGAGCGGCAAGCTGGATGACCGGCAGCTCCAGGATCTGCTCGCCTACCTGCACACGCTATGAGCATCTCTCGGCCCAATCCGCCTGCCGGTCCGCCGCGCAACCTGCCCCTCCCGGGCATGGCGGCCATCTCTCTCTGGATGCTGGCTCTCTCCATGATCGGAGTCGCCGGCGTTCTCACCCATCACTATCCCGGCGGCGCCATCGGGGTCTCCATTCTCATTCTCTCCACCTTCTTCGCGATCGGCGCCCTGGGGTTGATCCGAAGCCGCCGATGGGGTTGGTCGCTCAGCCTGGGCGCTGTCTTTCTCTCCATGTGTTTCGCCTTTTACAGTCTCTTCCGGTATCACGAACCTCAATGGATCGTGATGGGCCTGGTCAATCTCGTCTTCTTCCTCTATCTCGTTCGCACCGAAGTCGTCGGACGGCTGCGCTAAGCACGTACCGCCGGCACGCGGTTGGATACAATGGACTCATCGTGATGGAGCTGGTACAGATCGACCTCGGCGCCCGGCGCCCGGCGCCCAAACCGGAATGGCTCAAAGCGCGCGCCCCGATGGGGACCAACTACCACGAACTCAAGAAGCTGGCGCGTTCCCTGGGGCTGCACACGGTGTGTGAGTCCGCTCACTGTCCCAATATCGGCGAGTGCTGGAACCATAAAACCGCGACCTTCATGATGCTGGGCAACACCTGCACGCGCCGCTGCGGCTTTTGCGCCGTTCCCAAGGGCCGGCCGGATGCGATCGATTTCGACGAGCCGCGCCGCGTCGCCGAGGCGGTTGCGACCCTCGGCCTGAAACATGCGGTCATTACCAGCGTGAATCGCGATGACGATCTCCTCGGAGGAGCGCGCGCCTTCGCGATGGTCATTGAGGAGATTCGCCGCCAGGCCCCAGGCTGCCAGGTCGAGGTGCTCATTCCCGACTTCCAGGGCAGCGAGGAAGCCATCCGCATCGTCGTCGAAGCTCGCCCGGAGATCCTCAATCACAACACCGAATCGGTTCCGCGCCTCTACCGTGCGGTCCGCTCTGGCGCACGCTACGAGCGGACCCTGCAGCTGCTCGAATATGCCAAGTCTCTCGACTCGCGCATGGTGACGAAATCCGGCGTGATGGTGGGGCTGGGCGAAGAGATGCACGAACTGCTTGCGGTTTACCGCGATCTGGCCGCCGCGGGCACCGACGTGCTCACCATCGGTCAATATCTGCGCCCTTCGAAAGATCATCTGCCGATGGCGCGCTACTATTCTCCGGAAGAGTTTGCCTACATGCGCAATGAGGCGCTGAAGATGGGATTTCGGCATGTGGAGTCAGGACCGCTCGTCCGCTCCTCCTATCACGCGCATGAGCAGGCGGCCTCGACCGGCGTCACCCTGGTCAGCTAGAGTAAACGGCGCTCCGCCAGAAGAGCGGCAGCACGGCTCCAATGGCAGATGCGGGTTTATCTTTATGGTTGAAGTGTTTCCAATCTTCTGATTCGTAAAAACGGGGAAGAACGACATGGCAGTCTCGGTAATGGCTGGTATTCCAGCCCTGAAGGACACGCAGCAGCAACTCAAGGCGCGGATGGACAAGGCGGTCGTTGATTTTCGCGCTGGCCTGGCATCTGCACGCACCGGCCGAGCCTCGGTCCACATGCTCGACCAGGTCAAGGTGCCGTATTACGGCACGGATACCCCGCTGAACCAGGTGGCCCAGGTCACGACTCCCGATCCCAACCTGATTCTGATCCAGCCCTGGGATGCCAGCATCATCACCGACATCGAGAAAGCGCTTCGCACCTCCGATCTTGGCTTCAATCCCCAGAACGACGGCAAAGTCGTCCGCGTTCCTGTTCCCCCCATGACGGAAGAACGGCGGCGCGAGGTCGTCAAGCACCTGAACAAAATGCTGGAGGAGCACCGCACCGCAATCCGCAATGTGCGCCGCGATGGCAACGACTTCATCAAGAAAGCCGCCAAGGATAAGAAGATCTCCGAAGATGAGGAGAAGCGCGCGCTTGAGGAGATCCAGAAGCTGACCGACGAAGAGATCAGCCGGATGGAAGAGATGTTCAAGAACAAGGAAAGAGAAGTTCTGCAGGTCTGAAGGCCGAAGCACCTGCCATTCTCTGGAATGGCCATCCAAGGCCGGCAACTGCGGCCGGTCTTCCCGGACGGCC
>DASYYO010000407.1:0-2957 GCA_035933805.1 Acidobacteriaceae bacterium
TGCGCTACGCCAGCGTCCACGGTACAGACAGCACCAACTGCAGCGGGCCCAGCGCCGGATGCACAGACAGCACGGCGGCTAACGTGTCCAACCAGGTGACCGATTTTGCCGCAGCGTTCCTCCAGAATACTTCGGGCATCACGGTCAACGTCAGCTATCCCGACGCCGGCGGCTCTGCCCCTCCATCGCGGGTAATCGTCTCGCTGAGCTATACGTATCAGCCTCTGTTTTCTATCTTCGCCATGCATCCCACCTTTCAGGTAAGCGACGAGGGGAGGATTGTCTACTGATGACGCCGTCCGGCCGCACTTCGCAGTCTCCTCCCGCCGCCTTACCCTTTTCGCCAACCGGGGAGTCCGGCCAGGCAGCCATTGCGCTGGTGGTGATCCTGTCGATGTTCCTGCTGGGAACGGTCGCACTCTCGGTCGACTTCACCAACATGTGGTTTCATCGCCAGGCAGAGCAGGCCGCGGCCGACTCCGCGTGCCAGGCCGGCGCCCTGGACCTGCTGGCGACGGCGAGCGGACTTTCGCTCTCCAAGACGGGCTTTACTCCGGGCACGGCAGGCGACTGCGCCAGCAGCCCGGGGGCGACGATGTGCTTCTACGCAAACGCGAATGGATATGACGGTGCGGGGCTCACCGCGGGAGCAGCCTCGAATGCGGTGTCGTGGAGCTTTCCCGCCTCGGTTGCGGGAGTCACGGCGCCGTCTTCCAGCCAGGCTACAAACCCGTTTCTGACCGTCTCCATCGCCGAGAATGTGCGGACGTACTTCGTCTCCCTCTTCAACCTCTCGAAGTACCAGCAGATCGACGCGAGCGCGACGTGCGGCGTGATCGGCGTCAATGCGGCGGCGCCGATGGTGGTGCTGCATCCCACCATGGCCGGCTCCTTCTATTATTCAGGGGGCGGGACGCTGAGCATCTTCGGAGGGCCGCAGAGGTCGCTGCAGGTCAACTCCTCGAGCGCGACGGCGGTGGAGTGGCTGGCCTCGGGCGTGATCAACCTGAGCCAGGGCGGCCCCAGCCAGACCGGCTCCGATGTTGCGATCGTGGGAGGGCCGGCTTCAGCTCCATCCGGAGGCTACAGTGGGGGCACGACCGGCTCGTGGAAGAGCAATGCTCTGCCGGTGGCCGACCCCTTCGGGAGCGTGCCGGTTCCCGCCAGCATCAAGTCGCTGACCCCCTCGACGACCACCAGCGGCGCGTGGGTGCCCTATCTCACGGATGGATGCCCGGACCACAGCGGCAGCACGGGGAACCCCGCCGAGGCGTGCAAGGAGTTCGCACCCGGCTACTACCCTAACGGAATCAACCTCGCCAGCGTGATGAACGACTACTCGACGGCGATCTTCCTGCCCGGAATTTACTATCTCAACGGATCGCTGTCGGCTTCGCACAGCGACACCATGCGGGTCGCCAAGCCGGCCGGGTATCAGCGGACGGACGGGGTGATGTTTTACTTTCTCAGCGGATCGTTGAGCATCTCGGGCGGCTCCGGCTTACCCAACAGCGGGATCGATAATGTAGCCGCGACAGATCTTACCTGCGACGGCAGCGCGCCGGCCGCATCCCTGGGAATGCCGTCTACCCTGAGCGGCAACGTGCTGACGGCGCAGTGCGCCGCCAACGGAACCTATTGGGATGCCGGAGGGGATACGACCGACTCGCGGGGCGCACCGGGGAGCCGCGGACTGCTCGTCTTTCAGGACCATGCGGACACGACCAACCCCACCTTCGGCGGCTCGGGCAATCTTACGTTTTCCGGGGTCCTGTACTTCCACTCGACGGGCTACGGGGACGTCCTGAGCCTGAGCGGCGGATCGAGCAGCGGGGCCTTCGTGCTGGGGGAGATTGTCGCCGACCAGATCAGCCTTACCGGGAGCGGGAAGATCAATCTCGCTTTGAACCCGGCGCCAACAACCAACATGTTGAAGGTGGGGATGTTTCAATAGCGGGCGCAGCGCGCCGTTCCGGGGTGGGGCTGTGCAGGACCGGGACGCATTCTGTGCGAGCGCCGTCGCAAAATGAAAGCTGCATTCTCCATTCCGGCGAAGATCCCGGCGCCGCTTTCACCCTGGCCTCAACCAAACGATTCAAGTTCCCCCACAAGCCTCCGATAAAGACCTCAACAGCAATTCAAGAGACCCGGCCGGGAAGATTCCCCCGGTCCTGGCCGGATCGAACTTGATTCCTTACTGAGGAGAAGACAGACATGGAAAAGGCGAAGAAGATACTGAGCAGGCTGTGGAAGGACGAGTCCGGGCAGGACCTTATCGAGTATGCGCTGGTGGCCGGACTGATTGCTTTAGGCGCTGTGGTGGCGATGGGCACTCTCGGCGACACGATCAAGAACTCATTCGACACCGTAGGGAGCGAGCTGACCAACGCCATCTGACGACGGCCGGGTCTCGAAAAGAAGGCCGAGGAGCGAAGGAAGATAGCGATCGAGGTGAGGCAGCCGCGAGAAGCGCTGCCTCACGGTTCCCTTCTCCCGCGGATGCCGCACTTCCCGGACTCGTGCAGCGCCAAGATCCGGCGCGCATGAGCCAACCAGGACGCAGCACAGGATCATTCACGAATTCGAAACACGCCGCCGCGCACGGGAGACGCAGGTCTCCGAAGCGGCGCATATTTTCGCTCTTTTACGGTTACTTTTGTGCGGAACGGATGGAATTCATCCATCCGGAGCCCTACTCCGATACGCGCGAGCGCTGACAGCCTCATGGTGCCAAGAATGGACGCATCTTCTCAGCAACTCATATATACGACCGGCTCCCTGCTGTGCGCCGGGGCCGGATCCATCCATGACGTCAAAGCGCGCCGCATTCCCAACCTGCTGACGGGAAGCTCGATCGCCGCCGGGCTGCTGTTGCATCTTGTCCTCGGCGGATGGAGGCAGATGGGCTCTTCCGCCATGGCCGGGCTGATCGCCGGGGCCATCTTTCTGGTCTTTTT
>DASYYO010000431.1:0-2902 GCA_035933805.1 Acidobacteriaceae bacterium
CGCTGATTGTGGCTCCGGCAATGCCCTCGAAGAGCGGATCCGAGCCGGGCCGACGCAGCGTGAGCGGGGCAATGTTGTTCCAATGCGCATGGCCGGAAAACAAAGCCCATACAATGAGTGCGGCGAGTACGGGCACTTTGAGCCAGTTCAGGATGGTCATCAGGCCGCTGCTGAGTCGAGTGCCCAGGTAGTTGACGGCCCCGAGGGCAAGCAAAATCAGGGCGGGGAGAGTTGAGGTGAGCTTTGCCGGGATCGGCAACAGCGCCTGGATGTAAGGCACGGCGCCAACGGCCAGCGCCGCGGAGACGCCGGGGTACATCACCATGGCGGCCATCCATCCGTAGAGGAATGCGATGCGGCGGCCGAATCCGCGGCGGAGGTAGACATACTCACCCCCATCGTAGGGATTGCGGATGGCCAGCTCAGTAAAGCAGAGAGCGCCGGAGAGCGTGAGCAGCGCCATACCGCACCATACCGCCGCCAGAAGGGCGGGCGAACCCAGGGAGCGGGCCATGGCCGCGGGGGTGAGGAAGATGCCAAGGGAGATGGCCTCGCCGGTGACGACCGCCGTTGCCGCCCACAAACCCATCTGGCGCCTGGTTTGGTTTTGGGGAAGGGCCTCCATGGTTCTGGTCATCCTACGAATCGCGACCGCAACCGCACATCAAACTTTGGGATGAGACTCGTGGTGTTGCTGAACTGGATGGAGTAACGCTGATCACTGCCTGCGAACCTCCTGCCGGAGTATCGATTTTTGCACGGAATGGAGGTAACGAATGGAGACATCGAAGCTAACCAGTTTCCAGAGCGAGTATTTGTGGGAGTTGAGCATCCCCAGGGTGCAGCTTATTTCCCTCGCCGAAGCAATCCCGGAAGAGGCATTTGGATGGCGCCCGGCAGGCGATGCGAGGTCCTTTTCCGAGGTCCTGGTGCACATCGGCGGCGGCATGATGATGCTCCTGTACCGCGCCGAGGCGTACACGCCGGAGGTGATGCAGTTTTGCGGTCCGCTCGAGGGAGAAGGCATGACGTTGTGGGTGGAGATGGTGCATCGTGGTGTTGAGAAAGAAAAAGCGCTCATCGCGAAGAGCGATGTAATCGAACTGCTCAAGCAGGCGTTTGCAGCGGTGGAGAAGTGCTTCAGCAACTGCAGTGAAGAGCAGCTCTCAGAGAAGCGTGATTTTGGCGGAGAGTTGACGACTGCGCGGCGGATCTATCTGCGGATCCTTGCCCATACCCACGAGCACATGGGACAGGCGATCGCCTACGCGCGCGAGATGGGATTTCACGTCCCATGGCCGGACCCCGTGAAGGAGTTGGAGCGCATGGCAGCCGCGGAGGTGAGCCGGTGATGGCGGCACCGGCCGGGAGAGGAACTGATGCAACGTCTTTCCTTTGCCGATTGGGTGAATAGCGAATCTCCACGTCCCTGGAAAGATGTCAGTTGGCACGAGGCCAGATTGAGAGGAACCACAGTGGGAAAGAACGGTCATCATCCGCATGGCGATATTCATGGGCCGGTTGCAGGCGGAGACTTGAACCGCAGCAGCATTGAAGCTAACGGGACCTCTTCCAGCAACGGCCATCACGGCGTCCGCCTGGGTAAGGATTGCAGCTACATGAAGGAACTGCGGCGGCTGCAGATCGAGTTGGCCAAGTTGCAGGAGTGGATCCGGCATGAAGGGCTCCGGGTCGTGGTCATCTTCGAGGGGAGAGACGCCGCGGGCAAAGGCGGCGCCATCAAGCGCATCACCGAAACCCTGAATCCGCGCATCTGCCGCGTGGTCGCGCTGGGCACTCCAACGGAACGCGAAAAGACGCAGTGGTACTTCCAGCGCTACGTTTCTCATCTGCCCGCAGCGGGCGAGATGGTTCTGTTCGACCGAAGCTGGTATAACCGCGCGGGCGTCGAGCGGGTAATGGGTTTCTGCACCGAGGCGGAACACCTGGAATTCATGCGCAGCTGTCCGGAATTCGAGCGCATGCTGGTGCGTTCGGGTATTTTGCTGGTGAAGTACTGGTTTTCAGTCAGCGATGATGAACAGGAGCACCGGTTCCAGGAGCGGATGAAGAATCCCACCAAGCGCTGGAAGCTGAGCCCGATGGACCTGGAATCGCGCAAGCACTGGGCAGAGTACTCTCGCGCCAAAGACGAGATGTTCGCCGGAACCGACATCAAGCAGGCGCCATGGTACGTGGTGAACGCCGACAACAAGAAGCGCGCCCGTCTGAACGTCATCCGGCACCTGCTGTTGCTGATTCCCTACCGCGATCTGACGCCCAAGTCGCTGCCCCTGCCACCTATCAACAAGCAGAACTACACGCGTCCGCCCATCAACGAGCAGACGTTTGTTCCGGAGGTGTATCGCTGAACGGTCAGAGATTCCCGAAACGCGCGCAGAGCCCGCACCCTATGGATTTGGTTGCTGCGGCGAAGCCTGGGCATTCGGCTGTTGATCCAGGTGGGTGATGTGAACGCTGGCCTCAGTCTCGGCGACGGTGCCGTCGTTCACCTGTACCTCAGTGGGCGCGCCCAGCACCAGGAGGCGCGACGTGACCGTGCCGCGGGCGGGTACGAGCACCTGGTCCGTGGTGGTGTTGGTGGCCGATCGAACCGTCACCGGCACCTGGGCCGCCGCGTAGCCGGAGTTGGAGATGGTGATGGAAACCAGCCAGTTTCCAGCCTGCACGGCGTTGGGGAAGACCTTGTCGATGGTGAGGTCAGGGAGACCGTGATCGGCTTCAATCCAGTCGGCGAAGACCCAGGAGAGGTTCTGACGAGGAGCAAGGGTCTTGAGCGCAGAACGAAACGCCTGCACAGGATCGGCCTTGTTCGCGGCCGCGGCATTCGAGGCGCGCAACGCTGCGCCGAGAGCATCATCGCCGACGATGTCGCGCAGCA
>DASYYO010000340.1:0-5136 GCA_035933805.1 Acidobacteriaceae bacterium
AGCGCTAAAGCGGATCTCCCACGGGTCTAAACCGAGGTGACGCAGCTTGATGCGGGTTTACCTCAAAGAAAAGCCGCTCTGGCGATGCCCTGTGGCGCATAGCAATGGGAAATTCGCTCGAATCTCGCGCCGTCGAAATCCTTCGTTCTTCCCTGGGCAGGACGAAAGCGCCGCCGCGCCCAGGCTGGACGCGCGGTCCCGGGTCCGTGTTACCGTGAAAGTCAGTCCACTCCCGATTCGCAAGGATATCGCTTTGCCTCTCGCGCCTGCCCCCGCTCTTCGTAAAACTGCGCTGAACGCCGTTCACCGCCGGCTCGGAGCCAGGATGGTTGACTTCGGCGGCTGGGACATGCCGGTCGAATACTCCGGGATCACCGCGGAGCATCTGGCGGTCCGCACCGCCGTCGGGCTGTTTGACGTCAGCCACATGGGAGACATTCAGTTTCGCGGCCCCGGCTCCCTCGCCGCCGTGCAGGCCATCTCCATGAACGACGCCTCCAGGCTTGCCGTCGGCCAGGCGCACTACTCGGCAATGCTCTACCCGCAGGGCACCTTCGTCGACGACATTCTGGTGCACAAGCTCAGCGAAAACGACTATCTGCTGGTGATCAACGCCGGCACGCGCGAGAAGGACTATCAGTGGATCCGCTCGCAGGCAGGCTCGTTTCCCGGAGTGCACATCAGCAATTACAGCGACTACTTCACCCAGCTCGCCATTCAGGGCCCGCGCGCCCAGGAGACTCTGGCCAAACTGACCAAAACCGATCTCAGCGCAATCAAGAACTACTGGTTCACCTGGGGCACCGTCTGTGGCCTTCCCAACGTGCTGATCGCCCGCACCGGCTACACCGGCGAAGACGGCTTCGAGATCTATATTCCCTCCGACGAGGCGACCAGCGCCCGCGTCTGGGACGAGGTGGTCGAGGCGGGCCAGGAGTTCGGACTGCTGCCCTGCGGCCTGGGAGCCCGCAATACCCTGCGTCTGGAGGCGGCCATGGCGCTCTATGGGCATGAGATCTCTGAAGAGATCAACGTCTTCGAAGCCGGGCTGGAGCGTTACTGCAAACTCGAGAAGGGCTCTTTCTCCGGCTCTGATGCGCTCCGCGAGCTGCAAAAGAGCGGTGGACCGAAGCGCAGGCTCGTCGGCCTGGAGATGACAGAGCGCGGCATCGCGCGCGATGGCTACAAAGTCTTTTCCCCGCAGGGGGAGCAGATCGGCTATGTCACCAGCGGATCGCCGGCGCCGTTTTTGAAGAAGAACATCGCGCTCGCCTACGTTCCCATCGGCTTCGCGGCGCCAGGCACGGAGCTGGCTGTCGAAGTCCGCAGCAACCGGGTGGGGGCAAAGGTCGTTCCCACGCCGTTTTACCGCAGGCCCAAAAAACCGGTCTAGGGCCTGTTAACAGGCCCCAGGGCGACCCGCAGCACTTTGCCGTCCAGGTTTCGAACGCCCCTGCGTTCAGCAGCAGCCTGGAGGACTTCACGAATCCCCACAGGTAAGGAGACGAAGACGGATGGCCTATCCAGCGAAATACCGCTACACACGCGAACACGAATGGATTGAGATCGACGGCAAGTCCGGCAAGGTCGGCATCACCGACTACGCCCAGCAGTCCCTGGGAGACATCGTCTTCGTCGATCTCCCCAAACCAGGCTCCGCCGTCGAGCAGGGCAAGGTCTTCGGCAGCGTCGAGTCCGTCAAGGCGGTCTCCGATCTCTACTCCCCGGTTTCCGGAACCGTCACGGAGGTCAACGAGGAGCTCACCGCCTCACCGGAGAAGCTCAACACCAGCCCGCATGAATCGTGGATTCTCAAGGTGGAGCTCGCCAATCCCTCGGAAGCCGATAAGCTGCTCGACGCCGCGGCCTACGAGGCGTACGTCAAGGAAGAGACGCATTAGAGCTGGAGACCGCCGGAGCGGCGCTAGCCTTGCCTGGGCTTTCCTCCCCGGCGAAAGAGAGAGACACATTCGATGACAGCCAACTCCGCGATTGCGCAGCGGGCCCAGGAGCTGGAGCGCTTTGAGTTCATGATGGGCGCCGAGCGCGGCCGCCTGGCCGTCTCGCTCGATATGCTGACCGACGCCCTCATCCTCATCGGCCAGCACGGCGTCTATTGCACCTCCAGCCGCAACCCCACCGTGCCGGCGCTCGATCTGCAGGCCGTCCTCAGCGAGATTGGCGGGGCCAAGGAGCTGATCCAGACAGTGATGGAAGAGTTGGCGCGCAAGGCAGGAACGCAGCCCGCGCCCTGATTTCGATCGTGCCGGCGCCTACGCGGCGGTGGGAGAGTCGATGCGCACCAGGCCGCGCCGCACGGCCACATGGATGGCCTCCGCCCGGCCCGTCACTTTGAGCTTTTCAAGAATGTGGGCCACATGCACTTTGACGGTGGCTTCACTGATATCCAGATCGGCGCCGATCTCCTTGTTGCTCTTGCCCCGCACCACGCAGCGCAGCACATCCATCTCCCGTGCCGTGAGCTCGGGGTCCATCATGCGCCTGGCCAGCTTGGCGCCGATCAGCGCCGGAATCCAGGTTCCGCCTCTCGCGACGGTATGGATACAGTCCATGAACTCCTGGAGCGGCGAGTCCTTCAAAATATATCCTCGAACGCCGGCCCGAAGAGCGCGGTAGATATCCTCCTCGCCCTGGTAGGTGCTGAGCATGATGAGCCGCGCCTCCGGCTCCTGCTCGCAGATCGCGGTGGCCGCCTGCACGCCGTCCATGACCGGCATTCTGAGGTCAAGCAGGACAACGGCCGGACGCTTGGCCGCATACCTCTCCAGAGCCTCGAGGCCGTTGCCCGCCTCCGCAATCACGCGCATTTCAGGACAGCGGGCGATCAGCGATACCAGCCCTGCCCGTACCACCGGGTGGTCATCGGCGACCAGGATGGTGATCGGCGGCTCGGCGGCCGATCCTGAATCTGCGTCAATGCCTGTCTCTCCCGAGGTTTCCAAGGTATCCGAGGTATCCATGTCTCCCTGCTTCGCCTTCATTGATGGATACAATCTACCCTGAATTCGCCCGCTTTGCCATGAGAAGCCGCCCGGAAAGCTGCGGAGGCGGACGGGCAGGACCAATCTCGCTCACTTTACCGCGCTCCCATCGAGCCAGGCGGATGAGCCGGCGTGAGGGATTCGGCCTCACGCCCCCACCCTGCCGCCGCGGGAATCTCCTTCCTCCTGAGATCCGCGAGGGGCCGGTCTGGCGCAGAAACCCAGGGAAATACGCCGTGGCGGACGGATGGCCTGCGTGTTACCTTGCATGATACGGCTCCCCGTTACTTTCCCCTTCCCCCAGAGAGGAGACCGGAGGATGAACAAGAAGATCGCCGTGATCGTTCTTCTTGCGGCTGCAGGCGCGCTCTTCGGGGCCATGCTTGCGATGTACTCGCCCCCGCCCCTCCCGGAGACCACGCAAGCGGAGGACAGCGGCGCCAAGGCGGAGACTCTCGCCGCCTCCAGCAAGGCGGAAGGGGAGTTGCTCGTCCAGCAGGAAGATGCGATTGAGCAGGAGATCGAGCGGGAGATCTGGAACTCGGCGCGGCAACTTCGCCAGCAGCGGAGCGACCTGGCAGCTTCCCTGAAGAAGCATCTGGCGGCGCAGAAACAGCGCCGGAAGAGCGGCGGCCCCGGCCAATCGCTTGGATCGCTGCCCACCCTGATCGCCCTGGAAAAGGCCTCGCTCCGGAGGATTGATGACCGGCTGCGCGCCCTGGCGCGGCGGAGCTTCCGGGCAAGCCGGGAGTGACGGCCGGCCAGCTCCTCCTCCGGTGGGAACGGGGAGAAGGAAAGAGATCTGGTGCGCCCGGAGAGATTCGAACTCCCGACCTAACGCTCCGGAGGCGTTCGCTCTATCCAGCTGAGCTACGGGCGCGCAATTCCAAGCATACAATATGGCGCGGAGCGCAACCAGCCCCGATGCGGCCCGCGCCGTTCTTTGAATGCGAAGGATGCGAACCAAAGGCCGCGCGCCGCGTGCGCTAGACCGCCGGGGCGTCCTGCCGCCGGGGCTCGATCGGGACGCAGGCGGGCTCCTCTCCGGTTTCGAGCGCGTTCAGCGAAGCGCGGATGCCGCCGCAGAGCGCGACGACCGAGAGGCCGCCGAAGGACTCCGGATAGCTCTCGATGCGCAGCAGAGCCGCCTCGAGCAGCAGGGATGTGCCCCGGGGATTCTGGCGCTGCCAGTGGTGAAAGGCCGCGGTCACCTGGATGAGCCCTTGCAGAAAGCGCTTCTCCGGCTCTCCGGCCGCCAGCCAGACGCTCTCCCACTCCTCGTGCGCGCGGAAGTACTCCCCGGCCCGGTAGAGCCGGAGGCCCTCCGCCAGCGCTCCCTGATTCCAATCGAACTCCATCCGCGGAGTCATCCCCTGCGCGAGTCTTTCGGTCGCGAAAAAACTCTGACGGGGAAACTGTAACATTGCGGAAGGGTGGTTCGGCGGGGCAGCGCCGGGCCATTTGCACGGGCTCGGCCGTTCCCGCATCTTGATGGGGAGGCCTCGAGGGGAAGCCGGCTGGTTTGTTTTTGACATGACACGACACTGGATCTGGGCCGCTGGCCTCTTCGGACATCTGTTCCTGCTGGCCGTGCTGGTCGCCCGCGGCCGTGCGCGGCGCTTCCCTTGCTTCACTCTGCTGATCTTCTTCGATGTTCTGCGCACCCTGGCGCTGGCCCTGGTCCTCGACCGCCTGCCGCCGGCGGCCCTGCACCTGGCGGTCACGGCCTTCGGGATCACGGATCTTCTGCTGGAGTTCGCCGTGCTCGCCGAGCTGGTGCTGACGGCACTGTGGGGACTGGGCAGGCTTCGCCGGGTGACACTGCCGCTGCTCCTGCTGGCAAGTGGCGCATTGATTGTGACGCATCTTGCCCCGGTCAGCCACTACACCGGCCGCGCCGCGCCGCTGCTGTTGCATTTCGCTCTGGGAGTGCTCTTTCTGGAGTGGGCGCTGGTCCTGGCCCTGCTGCTGCCTTCACTGCGCCTGCGATGGCGGAGCGACGTAGCCGCCATCAGCTTCGGCTTCGGCGTGTACTCCGCGGCGCTGGTCTTCGCCGGCGGCTACTTCCGCGTAGGCCGCGAGATGAGCGACTATATCTTCTTCTCGTATCTCCGCATCTTCGTCTATCTGCTGG
>DASYYO010000345.1:0-6975 GCA_035933805.1 Acidobacteriaceae bacterium
TCCTGGGAGCCTCTTCGGAGACAATCCACAGCACATTTGGCAGATCGTTCAGCGTATCGACCACCTTCTCCACAAAGGCGTCCTGGAAGCTGGTGATCGCGTTCGGCGCGGTCATGGTCATCGAGTTGAGCCCCTTTGGCCCGCTCTTGTAACCGTCGTCGATCCCGTTGACGTTGTTCGCTCCCGTAAAGGGATATCCGTCGCCCGCGCAGCGGAAGAGGTTAAGAAACTCGCCGGTGAACAGGTAAATTCCCGCATAGATCCCGGCCCGGTTCAACGCCTCGGTCCTCGCCCGAAGACGGTCGAAGTAGCTCTGGTCAAACTTCGTAAGATCGAACTTGAGACCGCCGTCGGTGGCTCTGCCCGGTCCGGTCCTCCGCCACGGCTGGGGTGTGACGGTCACCTCCGGCAGCGTGCCGGCAGTCACCGGAAGCGAACAGAACTTCGGCGTCTCCACCCGCCAGAGCAGGGTAAAGTTGTGCCCGTGCGACGTCAGGAAGTTTACGAATGCGGGAAAATCAAGCACCTCCGGGGAAGCTCCCGTACCCCAATCCTGCAGCGTGTTCCAGGTTTGCGATCCGGCCAAGAGCAGAACCCTGCCGTTCGGATCTTGAAAGTAGTGCGGATCGGCTGCGGCTTTGAGCGGTCCGGCGATGGGATGCGGCGTCTGCGCGCCAGCGCCCTGCGGCGTCAGAGACAACGCGAGGGTAAGCAGGAACAGCCTGAAATGCAGATGCGGCATGGGGCTCCTCTCAACCGGCGATCTTTTTACCTGGGCTCCAGCGTGCATGCCAGCCGGAGATCATTTTTCATGTACTGTTATGACAGAAACACAATAGCGGCTCGGTTCTTAGCCGTCAACGGGGAATCCGGGGATGCTGTGATAAATTCCTTCTCGCGATCCCTTTTGCGGACTGCCACATCAGTTGAGGCGGAGAGTGCAGCAAGGCTTTCCGGGGAGATCATCTTTCATGCCGAGGCGCACCAAGGGCCGTCCGAAGTCTTCCATGCAGGGTCTGCCGGAGAAGGCTTACCGCACCATTCGTGAAAATATTCTGCAAGGCAGATTCGGCCTCGGGGCGGCCATCTCCCGGCGGCAGCTCGCCCTCGAGCTGGGCATGAGCATCATTCCCGTTTCAGAGGCCTTTCAGCGGCTCTCCCAGGAGGGGCTCATCGAGAGCAAGCCGCAGGTCGGCACGCGCATCCGCGTTCCCACCGAGGCCAACATTCGAGACCGGTTTGTCATCCGTGAGGCGCTGGAGAGCCAGGCGGCGCGCCTCTTTGCCGAACGGGCGAGCATGGCGGAGCGCCGCGAGTTGCGGGAGATGGCCGCGTCCCTGGATGCGCTTTATCTGGAGCGTTACGCCAACCCGGAGGATTCCTCGCTGGTGCTTCACGTCAACAGCCAGCATGTGCGGCTGCATATGCGCATCTCCGAGTGCTCGGGATCGGCCGGCCTCTGCCGGCTGATTGAGAGCAATGACGTTCTGTTTTACAACTGGCTCTTTGACCTGGTGGGCGAGCAGCCGCCGGTGCCCCCGCACTTCCACTCCGATCTGATCGCGGCGATCTCCTCAACCGACCAGGCCGCCGCGGACGCGGCGATGCGCTCGCACGTGCGCTATAACCTCGAAGCGACGATCCAGAGCATGCGGAAGGTGAGCGCGCAGGTGGAGAGCTCGTGGCGGCTGGGGCGCAAAGCCTCGGCGAAGCGGGCCAAATCTGTCTCTGTGTCCAGATAGCTCTGCCAGGGGGCCGTGCTGCCTATGCCTTGAGCAGAGCCACGCCGCAGCAGACGAAGACCGCCGCCAGCCAGCGCCTGCGATCGACATTCTCGTGCAGAAGCCACTTCGCGGCGACGGCGTTGCTGACGAAGGTGAGCGAGCCGGCTGCCGGGGCGATCATGCTGACGTCCTCATGGCTCAGCGAGAAGAGGAGGGAAAAGAAGCTGAGCGCCATGCATCCCACGCCGGCGAGAAAACGTCCGCTGCCGACGACGGCGCGAATCGCTCCTGCCAGACCACGCGATGCGCGAATCTCGTCGAGGTCGCCGATGCCGCGCATCGCCGACGCGATCAGGACGTCTCCCGCGGTTGCGCTGAGCACCACGGAGGCAATCATGAGCGCGACCGCCCAGCCGGAGCTCAGGTTCATCGGCGGCATCCTTCCGTCATCCCGGCGGCCAGGGGCTCATCGGGGTCTTCTCCGGGCGTGTAGGCAGGTCCCTGAGTCACGAAACCCACTCCCGCGGTGATGAGCGCGATGCCCATCCAGCGCGCAGGCGTAATCCGTTCGTGCAGCCAGAACCGGGAGAGCAGCGCCACGACCGCGTAGCCCAGCGAGGTGGCCGGCAAAACAAAGGTAAGGTCGGCCCACGAGAGGGCAGTCAGGTAAGAGGCGAAGAAGCCGAGCAGCAGGACGATCCCGCCCAGGATCCAGGGGGTGTGCAGGGCGCCGATCAGCAGGCCCAGGCGCGAGACCGGAACGGGGCCGATCTGCTTCATCCCTACGTCCAGGAAGGTGTCTCCTAAAGCCGCAGTGAGCGTCACCACGGCCAGGATCAGATATTTCTGCAGCGTAAGCCTGGATCGATTCATCTGCGGAAACTTCTGAGCACAAAGGCTCGAAGGGGCGCAAACTCCGCCCGCGAAAGGATTGCAAGAGCTGGCGGTCCGCCCCGGGAGCGGACCCGTTGAAATTCGGCGCTCCGTCGCCCGGCTCGTTCAGGCTCCCGCGTTTACCGTCGGAGAGGCATTGCGCGCGGCAAGCTGCTTGCTGTCGGAGACAACCTTGTTGCGCTGGGCGCGAAGCTTCATGAAGGACTTGGCCTCGCCGTAGAGTCGCTTGAGATCGCGGTTCACCACGGCCTTGCTGACGATGCGCCATGCCGCCTTGGGACGGAAGTAATACTCGTCATAAAAGCGGTGCACCATCTCCAGCACATACTCCTTGGGTAAGCCGGGATACTCGATATGGGCGATCTGGTGGCCGCCTTCATCCACCATGGCTCCATTGTTGACAATGAAACCGTTCTCCTTGGCGAAGTCGTAAAACTCCGTGCCCGGATAGGCGTGCGCGATGGATACCTGGATGGTTTCGACGTCGAGCCCCTTGGCGAAATTGATCGTGTTGCGGATGGACTCGCGCGTCTCTCCCGGCAGGCCGAGAATGAAATCGCCATGAATGGTCAGGCCCAGATCGTGACAGTCGCGGGCAAAGTCTCGCGCGCGCTCCACCGTCGCGCCCTTCTTGATATTCTTGAGGATCTGCGGATCGCCCGACTCGAAGCCCACAATCAACAGTCTGCATCCCGCCTCGCGCATGGCCTTCAGAGTTTCGCGATCGGTGGTGACGCGGGAGGTGCACGACCAAGTCAGATTCAGCGGCTTAAGCTTCTGGCACAGCTCGATGGTCCGCGCCTTCTGGATATTGAAGGTGTCGTCATCGAAAAAGTACTCCTTCACATCGGGGAAGATCTCTTTCGCGTGCGCCATCTCGGCGGCTACGTCGTCGGTCGAGCGCTTGCGCCAGGCGTGCCCGCTCAGTGTCTGCGGCCACAGGCAGAAGGTGCACTGCGCAGGGCATCCCCGGGTCGAATACAGCGCTACATAGGGATGCAGCAGGAAGGGCACGTTGTAGCGCGTTACATCCATGTCGCGCTTGTAGATGTCGGTCACCCACGGCATCGCGTCCAGGTTCTCCACCTGCGGACGATCCGGATTGTGCACCACCTTGCCGTCTTTGCGGTAGCTGATGCCGAGAATCTGGTCGAGCGGCTTGCCCTCGGCGAACTCCACAACGGAGAAGTCGAACTCGCGCCGGCAGACGAAGTCGATCGCCGCGCACTCGTTCAGGGAGCGGTCTGGCGAAGTTGTCACCGGAGGCCCGACGAAGGTGATTTTGATCTTCGGGTTGGCCGCTTTGATCGCCTCGGCCAGCTTCTGATCCCCGGTCCAGCCTGGAGTGCTGGTAAACAGCACCAGGAACTCAAACCCTTTAGCAATCTCGATCGTCTCCTGAGCCGAGACGTGATGCGGAGGCGCGTCCAGCAGCCGCGAGCCCTCCAGAAGACCGGCGGGATAGGCGAGCCAAACCGGATACCAGTACGACTCGATCTCGCGCGTAGCGGGCCAGCGTGAGCTGGCGCCGCCGTCAAAGTTCTCAAAAGAGGGCGGGTTCAGAAGTAACGTCTTTAGTGGCATGGCTTTATTTAGTCTAGCAGTTCACCGGCCGCCACAGCAGCGCGCAAGGCCACAGCCATGTAATCCGGTATTCAGGCAGATACATACCGTTCGATGCTGCCTGCCGGCCGAGGGCTTCACCAGCTTGGTGAGGTTCTCGGGCACCCGGCTTTCTCAAGCCGGCGATCTTGCCGGTAATTGCTAGGGAGCAGGGGACTTGGCCCAGTCTTCGATCTTCCCCGTCGAGCGCAGCAGGCCGAGCTGCGCCTGCGCCAGCTGAAATTTCGCGTCCAGCAAGTCCACATACCGGGTGCGCTCCTCGATGCGCGCCTGCTGCTCGTCCCGGGGCGTCAGCTGGCTCTGGTCCGCATTGCCGCTTCCCGAATCCAACTGCGTTGTCACGGCGTCGAGCTGGTCCTGCGCCAACTCCGCCTGCAGCTCGGCCACTTGCTCCTGCAGGGCCAGTTCGGAGAGATTCTTCTCCAGTTGCAAGACCTGCTCCCCGGCCTCATTGCGCAGTTGATCGGCTTCGGCTGCGCTGCGGGCCGCGTCTGCCAGCGAGCCCTTGGCTTTGGCAGTTCGCGACGAATCGAGGAGGGGAATCGTGATCTGTACGCCCGCGCCGAAGTTGTTCTGCTGGAAGTGGAGATAGTACTGAGAGTAGTTGTTGAAGTTTGAAAACAATCCGTAACTGGCGACGAAGGCGATGGTCGGCCGATTGTTCTGCCGGGCATCGCCGAAGGCGGTATACAGCTTGGACCTCGCAGCGGCGTACGCTGCCTGGATTCCGCTGTTGCCTCCCAGCGCGACTGCATCGGGATTGCCTTGTGCCTGTGGATTGGCCGAAGGAATGGTCCTGGGGTCGGGAACGATGTCGGCGGCGCTCAATCCTGTCAGGTGCGCAAGCTGTGCGCGCAGAATCTCCGCCTGATCCTCAAGATGGAGCCGCTTGAGCTCGATCTGCGCTCCGGTGAGCCGCGCCTTGACCAGTTCCACCTTGGCATCGCGGCCGGCATCCACCCGCGCGTCTTCAATCTCAATCAGCTTGTGGGTGTAGCCGCTCTCCTGATCGAGGGCCGTGATCTGTTGCTGGATCTTGGCCAGCTCGATATAGTCGAGAGCCGTGTCCAGGATCACCTGCTGGCGCGTGTCTCGCAGGTGCAGTTGAGCCGACTGCAGCGCCTTGCGCGCGGCCCGGATATAGTCCGGCTGGGAAAAGGAAAAGGCCAGCGACTGCGCGGTCAGGCTGAAGACCTCGGGCTGGCCGATGGGAAAGCCGTAGGAGTATCCCAGGCTGGACCCGAGCAGAAAGCTGGGCTTATAGGCATCCACCGTCTCCTCGATTCCCGCCTCTGCCCGGCGTACGTCGGCGGCGCTCATACGAACCTTGGGACTGTTCCGCAGGGCCTGATCGACCACGGTATAAAAAGAGACCTGGGCGATAGCCGGGGCTGGGGCGAGCAGCGCAAGGAGGCTCAGCAGAGCACACTGCCACGCGCCGCAGACCCCGGGCTGCCTGCGCAGCCACTTCTTCCTCGATGGATACAGTTGTTTGACGCCGTCTCTCCCGTACCGCCGCTCCGGCGGTTGTGTTCAGGCTGCCCATGCTCTTGCTTCAGGGCAGGGCCAATGGCTTTCACCGGACGATCTCAATTGGAACGCCAGCCGTCAAGGGCGTCGCGTTTGTCGTGCCCAGCGCAACGGTGGTGTGCTCCTGAACTCCGGAGAGGATCTGCACCTGGGTCAGGTTCAATGCTCCAACCTGAACCTCGACTCGCCGCAGTACGTCTCCGGAGACGACGTACACATAGTCCCTGGCATTCTCAATGTGCAGCGCCTCGCGGGGAACTGCCAGGGCGTTGTGCACTTCCTGGGTCGTCACCGTGACGATGACATTCGTGTTCGGCAGCAGATCCTGACGCGCATCCTCAATGCTCACCAGCACCTCGCCTACGTTTCGCGTTCCATAGGTGATCACCGTGGAAGGCAGCGCGACCAGGTGCCCGTGCCAGCGCCTCTCCGGCTTGGCATTCCATTCGATGATCACCGGGTCGCCCAATCGAAGGCCGCCGATCTCCGGCTCATCGAAGTAGGCGCGCACCCGCAGATTATCCAGATCCGCCATCTCAAGGAGGGTCGAGCCCGCGTCTACGAACTCATAGCGCGAGACCGGAAGCAGATAGACGGTGCCCGCGAACGGGGCGCGGACGTTGGACTGCGTCACCACCTGGGCGGCGGCCGCGTAGGCGGTCTGTGCTTCCTGTACGGCGGAGCTGGCGTGCTCGAGATCTATCGGCGAGTAGGGCTGCCTGAGCTGGCCCTCCAGCGACTGCAGGGAGGTGCTGGCTACTGCCAGCCGCTGCTTCGACTGCGCTACTTCGCTCGGCGCCGCAGCGCCCTGGGCCATCAGCTTCTCTACCGCGGCGAGGTCTTTCTCCGCCTGGTCGCGCTCCAGCCTGGCCTTCGCAATGTTGCCGGTGAGCGCCTGGTGCTGCTGCAGGGAGCCTCCGGCTTTCACTGCCTGCAGCTGGGCCTCGGCGCCGCGCAGCGCCGTCTCTGCCGCGGCGAGCTTCGCCCGTGCGTCGGCGTCGTCCATCTGCAGCAGCAGTTTGCCCTGCGGAACCTTGTCCCCGGCATGAACGTAGAGCGCCTTGATCAGTCCCGCAGCCGGGGCGTGGGCCTCGAAGTTGTTCTTCGGCTCGACCTTGCCGTTGGTGCTCGTTGTCTTGATCAGGTCCTGGGTCTGGGCCTCGGCGACGCGGACCGGCAGCCTCTCACGGGTGAGCCGGCGAAC
>DASYYO010000402.1:0-1781 GCA_035933805.1 Acidobacteriaceae bacterium
GAGACGGCCTGCGCCTTACGGCGCTGCCACACACGCGCGTGCAGGAGATTCTCCGAGCCCATAACCTGCTCGGATGAATTTCTGCATTTCGACTTGGCAGCAGTCCGGAACGGAGGATAACGTCGATGTGCCTGAAGGAAACTGCGGGTGATTCTGAGGCCAGGAACGTAAACTTCCCCGCCTCGGGCAAAGGTAAATAGTAAACCGCCGCCATTAACTCCTCGCCTTAGCGCTGCTCGACCCATTCATTCTCCCGCACGGCATTGCTCGATGTGAGGTGACCCCCGCGATTAGTACGGAATCGGAGTAGAGTCCGCTCACATGGGAGCGGACAATGAAGGCGAATCGATACACCGAAGAACAGATCATCGGAATCCTGAGAGAGTCGGAAGCCGGCGCGAAGACGAAGGAGTTGTGCCGCAAGTACGGGATGTCGGAGCAGACCTTCTATACGTGGAAAGCGAAGTATGGCGGCATGACGGTCTCCGATGCGAGGCGGCTGAAGGAGCTCGAGGCCGAGAACGGTAAGCTGAAGAAGCTTCTGGCCGAATCGGAGTTGGATAAGGCAGCCCTGAAGGACCTCCTGGGCCGAAAATGGTAGGCCCGCAAGTGAAGCGCCAAGCAGTCGATATGCTTAGGAGGGAGCGTCGGTTTGGAATCACGCGCGCTTGCGGGCTGGTCGGCATCTCACGGTCACTGTACGGATATCGCAGCTGTCGGCCCCTTATCGCGGGGCTCCAGGAGCGGATCGCGGAGCTCGCCGCCATCAAACGGCGGTACGGCTACCGGCGCATCTATCTGAGGCTGCGGCGCGAAGGCTGGCAGGTCAATCGCAAGCGCATTTATCGGCTCTACCGCGAGGCGGGACTGGCTGTGCGCCGTCGAAAGCGCAAGAGAATCGGCCCTTTCGAGCGCAAGCCGCTGCCCAGACCGAGCGCTGTCAATCTCAGCTGGTCGATGGATTTCGTTTCCGACGGACTGTGCGGCGGCAGAAAGCTCCGCTGCCTGACAATCGTGGATGACTACAGCCGTGAGTGCCCCTCGATAGAGGTGGATACCTCGATTACCGGGCGCCGCGTCGCGGCGGTGCTCGACCGCTTGGCCGATGTGCGCGGTCTGCCGCTGTCGATCACGGTAGATCATGGCCCGGAGTTCGAAGGCCAGGTGCTCGATGAATGGGCATATCGGCGTGGTGTGCAGTTGAACTTCATCCGTCCGGGAAAGCCGGTCGAGAATGCGTACATCGAGAGTTTCAACGGCCGGTTCCGGGACGAGTGCCTGAACGAGCACTGGTTCCTGACGATGACGCATGCCCGGCGGGTGATCGAGAGCTGGCGGATCGAGTACAACACCGAGAGGCCGCATAGTTCCTTGGGCAATCTGACGCCAGAGGAGTTTGCAGCCGCTGGGGACTCCGGAGCTTCTCCTCGCCCTCCGGGCGAGGAGACTGCACGGCGGGTGAAGACCTTGACAGAGATCGAAGAGAAGGCGAGAACGTAACCGCGGACTCAAGCTGCCGGCCGTACTAAATTGGGGAGCACCTCAGCGTGACTCACGCCTTAAGTCGGCGCCGGTGCCCTTGCACGGCTCTCAGGGAGATGGAAAACGGAAGCTGCTGACGTACCTGATGACTTTTGGCCGACGCTGGTGGCAGGCTGTGAGAGCTTGAGGAGGCACCCTCCCGACCCTGAGGAGACATTCGGCACGCGCAAACAGAACGAAGGTAAGAGGGTTGCAGCGGACATTCCTACGTCCGCTTCAGGGGTGCAGTCCGGGGTTGA
>DASYYO010000419.1:0-12673 GCA_035933805.1 Acidobacteriaceae bacterium
AGGAGACCTTTACGACTTCCTCAGCTACGACAAGCAGGCCACCGGGATCGCGGTTGGCGATGTGAGCGGGAAGGCCGCTCCAGCCGCCCTGTACGCTGCGCTCACCAGCGGTATCATGCGCGCCGCGGCAAGCCAGCACCCCTCCCCTGCCGCCATGCTGAAGGTGTTGAACGATTCGCTGCAGGAGCGCCGCGTGGACTCGCAATACGTCACTATGGTCTATGCGGTATGGAATGACGCCGACCGGACGCTGCAGATTGCGAACGCTGGTGCGGTGCAGCCGCTCATCTGCCGCGCCGGAGATGTCGAGCCGATCCACGCGGAAGGTTTTCCCCTGGGCCTCTTCAAGGACGCGAGCTACGAGGAGTTCACTCTCTCCCTGCAGCCGGGCGATGCAGTCGTCTTCTTCAGCGACGGCATTACCGATGCCCTGAACGACAAAGAAGAGATGTTCGGCGAGGAGCGCCTGATGGCGGTAGTGCGGAAACATCTCCCCAAGACCGCCAAGGAGATGGCTGACGCCATCTTCGAAGAGCTTTCCCTCTTCCAGAACGGGGCCGAGCGCTTCGATGATGAGACGGTGGTGGTGCTGAAGGTGGTGTAAGGTTCGCGGTACGATAGTGGAAAGAGACCCACTTTCCTATCCGGAGTTCCAGGATTGACGCACACCCTGAGCACAGCTACAGAACGAACGATCCGCCCCGCACGTAACCTGACCGGCTGCCTGCAGATCCCGGGGGATAAGAGCATCTCCCATCGCTATGCCCTTCTTGGCGCCCTGGCCGAGGGCGTGAGCCGCCTGACAAATTTCTCGACCGGGGCCGACTGCGCCAGCAGCCTGGAGTGCGCGCGCCAGCTTGGCGCCCGGGTAACCCGGTCCGAAAATACTGTGGAGATCGAAGGATGCGCCGGCGCCTTGCATGCGCCGGCAGCAGCACTGGACTGCGGCAACTCCGGGTCGACCATGCGCATGCTGTGCGGTTTGCTGGCTCCCCAATCGGGTGAGTTTGTCCTCTTTGGCGATGCATCTTTGAGCCGAAGGCCCATGGAGCGGGTTCGCAAGCCTCTGATCCAGATGGGCGCGTCGATCGACCTCACAGAAGGCCATGCGCCCATTACTCTCCACGGCACTGCCCTGCAGGGAATTACCTACGCGACCCCGGTACCCAGCGCCCAGGTGAAGACCGCTCTGCTCTTTGCCGGATTGCAGGCAACTGGCGTGACCACCGTGCGCGAGGCCGTTCGTACACGCGACCATGGGGAGCTTGCGCTGCGCGCCTTCGGGGCGGAGATTGAGCGGACGCTGGATCAGGTGAGCATTCGCGGCGGCCAGAAGCTGCACGGTATCCAGGCCGCCGTGCCGGGAGATCTCTCCTCGGCTGCCTTCTTCCTCTGTGCCGCCGCCCTGTTCCCTGGCTCCAACCTGATCCTGGACCGCCTGGGGATGAATCCCACCCGGGCATCGCTCCTGGACGTTCTGACCGGCCTGGGAGCCAGAATCAATGTGCTCGACCTGGAGGAAGAAAACGGCGAGCTGACCGGAAGCCTGCAGATCTCGGCTCCTTCAGAGGGCCTGGGATCGGTCGAGATCCGCGGCGGGGTGGCCGCCCAGCTGATCGACGAGCTGCCCGTCCTCGCCGCAATCGCTCCTTACACCAGCGGAGGTATCCGAATTCGCGACGCCAAGGAGCTGCGCGTCAAGGAAAGCGACCGAATCGCCCTGGTTGCACGGAATCTGCGGGCCATGGGAGCCGAGGTGGAGGAGTTTGAGGACGGCCTCGACGTTCCCGGAGGCCAAAAGCTGCATGGAGCCGAGATCGATTCCGGCTCCGATCATCGCATCGCCATGGCCTTTTCGGTCGCCGCCCTCCGCGCGGAAGGGGAGACCATCATCCACGGAGCGGAGGCGGCGGCGATCTCGTTTCCCGAGTTCTTCGATCTGCTGGATCGAATCGCGGAGCGCTAAAAGCGCTCCGTCCACCTCTTCTCCGAAAAATCTCCCGCCTCTTTGGCCGTCGAAGACCGCCCCCTACCTGGACGGAGGCGGCTGAGCCGGGAGACCCTGCCGCTCCTGCGGGTTAAGCGGCGGCTGCGCCGGCAGGCTGGGAGTCACCGTGGGAGGATGCTCCGTCTGCTGCAGGCGCTCCTGCTGCTGCGGCACGTTGACCTCCGGAGTAGTCTTCGCAGGTTCAATTCCCGGAATGACCGGCTGCTGCGAGACGGTCCCCTTGACCGCGTCGGAAAGCTGGATGCCATAGCGCTCCAGAGTCTCCGCCAGGAGTTGTTCCAGGGAAGCTCGGTCCTTGGCATAGGTAGCCTCGGTGGAGATGACATTATCCTCCGCTGTGGCCAGATTTTTCTCCTGCAGCAAGACGTTCGCAGTCGTCGACGCTCCCAGGTGCAGCTTCTTGACCTCTGCCTGGTAGGACTGGAAGTTGTATTCGCGTGCTGATTGCGCGGCCTGCAGCGCAGCGCGGTCGTTGGTCAGCGCATACTGCCCGTTGATGACCTGGATGCGCACCTGGACATAAAGCTGCTGGAGCCGCATCTGGGCCTGCCGGTACTCGATCAGCGCCCGCGCCTGCAATGCCTGAGCCGTGCGATTGCGCAGCGGAATATTGACATTTATGCCCGCGCCCTTGTCCGGCCCACTGCTATTGAAGAGGTTGTTGAAAACAGTTCCGTAGGTAACCGTCGGAACGGTACAGGAGCCGGGAAAGAACGGAGCGCAGAACGGACTCGGCTGGCCTCCCAGGGCATTGCTGTTGTAAAAGCCGTAGACGTCCACAGTGGGCAGAAGCCCATTCTTGACCGCCTTCAGCGTGATCTCGCTGTTCCTGAGATTGAGAATGTTCTGCTCGATCTCCGGCCGGTTGGCATAGGCCTGCTGGACAAGCTCCTCGGCGGAGGTACGCTCCTCAGGGGTCTCGATCAGCGAGACGCGGTCCGTGGGGATGACGGGCGCAGCGGAGAGCACCGGATCGCTCAGATCGCGGCTGATCGCCTGCTTGATGATCAACTGCTGGTACTCGAGAGCGGTCTGCGCCGTAATCAGCGCCTGCGTGTCGCTGGCCACCCCGTTATCCGCATTGAGAACATCCAGCGGCGCGAGGGTTCCAATCTGCAGTTGCTTGCGATTGTCAGCAGCCAGTTGCGTGGATTGGGCAAGCGCCCGCTGCTTGGCCTGAACATCTTCGTAGTCCGCCACCAGCTGCCAGTAGATGTTCTCGATCTGGTCGATCGTGTAGAGAATCTGCTGGCGGAAGGCGGAGTCGGAGATGCGCCGGTTGTTCTTCGCTTCGAGGATGAATCGCCCGTTGATGCCGGGGCCGAAGCCATTCAGCAAATGTTGCGTCACCATGGCCCGGAAGCTGGATTGCAGCTCCGGACTATATGCATTGAAGATGCCGTTGGTAGTAACGCGGCTATTGAGAAAGCCCACGGTCAGCAATGTGCCGCTGATGAACCCCTGGTTGTAGTTGAAGTTGTATTCGTCGGTGTTCTGATTGAGGGTTGGCTTGCCGCTGGCGAAAGGAGTCGGTTCGGGGGTTGTGGTCCGCTCCCCTTGGACAGTCCCGGTGACCACAGGATCCATCTGTTCCGGTACAGGGCCGGCGCCCGTCGTGCTGCTGACGATGCCGCCGGCTCCGGTCGCAGCTCCGCCGACCGCCGTCGAAGTTCCGCCCGGGCCGCCCCCTGAAGTAAGGGAGTTGGCGGTGACGCCCGTTCCGCCCAAAGTTCCCTGGACCAAACCGCTGGAAACGCCCAGGAGGTTGGAGCCGGCGCGCGCCCGCAAGAGGTCGGTTGCCGCGATGTCGAGGTTGTAGCGCTGAATCGCAATGTCATAGTTGTTCTCCAGACCAAGCACGATGGCGTCGGAGAGGCTGAGGTAGATCTTGCCATCCCGTACCAGGTCGGAGAGACGGCCCGAGTTCGTCACTACAGGCGGCGAGACGTGGATCGGCCGGTAAACATTGAAGATATTTGGAAACGCCGGTTTGCCGCGGCTGTAGTTCCGATGCTCCGGCCCGAAAGAGAGAGGCTGAGTGAAATTTGGCCGGGGCGCCGGAGGCAGCCCTTCGGCAGGGGATGCCTTCTCCGGGGGCGCCGCCTGCGCATAGGCCGGCTGCGCCAACAGCGAACTCAGCGTGCAGGCGATCGCGGCCGCAGCCTGAAGCTTAAGGAAAAGCCGTTTGGGCCGCCGGTGCAGCCCGTTTGTCTTGTCTTCTGGAAGCTGGGGTCGTTGGTGCCGGTCACGGCCAATAAAGCCATCTGAAATCTTCATCATCAGGTCAGTTTTCCGGGTCGAGCGCACGCGCTCGTTCACCCTTTTCGTTGGGTTATTTGACTTCCGCCGGCCAGACCGGAGGGGCTTCAACGCTTGCCGGCGTCTGGATCGAAAAGCGGTTTTAGAGTCACGCAAGCCAGATGCGCCAAGATTCTCATTTGACTCTTGTTTTCTACCAACTGATTCCGCCTGGCCATACGCTTCGGCTCGCGGGGAAAAATTTACCCGGGCGAAATGCTGACCGAAGCCGGGAGCGCAACCTCCTGGGTAACGCACCGTGTTGGGAATTGGTTCCCTGAAAGACTCCGCTCCTACGGAACCGAGTCCACAGACCGGAAGCGATCTCCGGAAGCCATCCATTCTCCTGCTGATCAGGCGAAAAGAGTATATCTCAGAGACTCTCGCCTTCCGGACCCGCGCCGTCCGTTGCGTAACCCGTGGAGATGCCTCAGGATGAAGAACAATGGAGTCGATCGGTACAAATCGCGTATGGAAGCTGCTTCTCGCCTACGACGGCACCGAATTCCACGGCTGGCAGATCCAGCCGGGTCCGAGGACGATTCAGGGCGAGCTGCGTGCGGCGATTGCCAGGGTCACCGGAGAAGACGTGCTGCCTCAGGGCTCCGGCCGCACGGATGCCGGCGTGCACGCGGAGGGACAGGTGGCCTCCTTTATCCTCTCCGCGCCCATCCCCGAAGCCAACTTTCTCCGCGCGCTCAATCGAACGCTTCCCCCTGCCATACGGGTGCTCCGGGCCGAGCGGGCGCCGGCAGCCTTCCATGCCCGGCACTCGGCCAACGGAAAGACCTACGAATACCGGATCTTTCGCGGAGAGATCTGCCCTCCGTGGCTGGCGCGGTACGCCTACGCATTTCCCCAGCCGCTCGATCTCGCGGCAATGCAGCGTGCGGCCGGGAAGTTTGTGGGCGAACACGACTTCAGCTCCTTCGCAGCCAGCGATCCTGATCTCGGGCGACGCGCGGCCGGCAAGCCGGAGGCGATCGCTGGAGAGGACGAGGATCTTGCGGCTCCCAGTACGATCCGCACCATTCATGGCTCAGAATGGATCGAGCCTCGGCCCCAACCCAGCCCGGATGACCAATCCCGTGACCCGGCTGCCGTGCTGCTGAGGTATCGCGTGAGCGGCAACGGCTTTCTCCACCACATGGTTCGAAACCTGGTGGGGACTCTGTTGGAGGTAGGGCGCGGACGTCTGAGGGAAGACGATATCCCGCGAATTCTTGGCGCGCGCGCCCGCAGCCAGGCCGGCCCGACTGCTCCGGCTCGCGGTCTCTTCTTAATGTCGGTGCAATACCAGGGCGCAGATTCCAATTCACCAGACACGCCCTGCTACTCTTGAACTTTGCTATGGGCGATCTCGCATACTCTGCCTTTTCCCGCATCAGCCAGCTCGCCGCTCAATCGCGCGTCCACGCAGCCTTCCGATGGTTTCATCTTCACGAACGCAAGGTGATGCAATGGCAGCGCGACCTGGTGGCGATCGCGGCGCCTCCTTTCGGCGAGGAGCCTCGCGCCCGGTGGCTGGCCGACCGCTTCCGGGAGCTGAACCTCGAGCAGGTGCGGATCGATGCGGAGGGCAACGTCCTCGGCTGGCTGGGAGGGGATCCCATGGGTTTGACCCCTTGCGTTGTTCTCTCTGCCCACATCGATACCGTCTTTCCCAAGGACCCGCCGATTGAGCCGGTCCTCGATGAACATCGCCTGAAGGCTCCCGGGGCCTGCGACAACGGGGCTGGCGTGGCCGCGCTGCTCGCACTGGCCGCGGCGATCGGCAGCAGCGGAGTTGCTGTCCCCGGCCGGCTGCTCTTTGTCGGCAACGTCGGCGAGGAGGGCGAAGGTGATCTGCGGGGAATCCGCCACCTTTACCAAACGCTGCCCTGGGGCCGGCATATTGCAGCCAACGTCGTGGTGGATGGCGCGGGCAGCGGCGTCGTGGTGACCCACGGGCTGGGCAGCCGCCGCTATGAAGGCACAATTTTCGGCCCCGGCGGCCATTCCTGGACGGATGCGGGCGCCCCCAACCCCGTCGTCGCACTGAGCCGGGCTATCCTTGCCTTGACCGAGATTCCTCTGCCAACGACTCCGCGCACCACGCTCAATGTGGGCTCAATTGAAGGCGGTACTTCGGTGAATTCCATTCCGGAGAAGGCGACAGCCCGCTTCGATTTCCGCAGCCTGGAGGCTGAGCATCTGGTGCGCCTGGAGGTGGGTCTGCATCGCGCCATGGAAGACGCCGTGCTCGCCGCCAACAAGTTGGCCCAGAACCAGCACAATGGAGGCCGGCCGCGAGGGCGCCTGCGCTTCGAGATCAAGCAGATCGGCAACCGTCCCGCCGGGCGACTGGCAAAGGATGCACCGATCCTGGAGCTTCTACGGGCCGTCGACCGGCATCTCGGACTTCACACCGAGGAACGGGTAGCATCGACCGACGCCAACGTTCCTCTATCGCTGGGAGTTCCCGCGCTCGGGATCGGAGCCGGTGGCGAGGGCGGCGGCATCCACACCCGGAGCGAGTGGTATGACTCGACCGGCCGCGAACTCGCGCTCAAGCGCATTCTGCTCCTGTTGCTGGCTCTTTTTTAAGGCATCTTCATTCTTACTTACGTAACGTGCGATTGGTAATCTCCGGCCGTTTCCTCGGCTGTCTGGCCGGCATCGTTCAACGCAAAATGCTTCAGAACTCCGCACCTCAATGTTTTCTGCTCAGCCCGCACGACCCGGACCTCTCGGCGTTCCCGGTCCACTCCGCTGGTATGGCCGCCGGCGGAGTTCGGCCTCCGGCATTTGTATTCGCTCTGGTCACAGTTACTTTTGCGGGCATTCACCGATGACAGGCCAACAGAAAGCCCGCCTGCTGATGCTCGCCGCGGTCGCCGTGTGGGGATCGACGTTTGTCCTGGTCAAGAACGCGCTAACCGATGTCTCGCCCCTGCTCTTCAATCTGATCCGCATGACCCTCGGCTTTCTGTGCCTGGCTATCCTCTATCGCCGGCATTGGGCCGGCCTCACCCGCCGCGCCTGGGCCGGCGGCGCCTTGGTCGGCTTCTTTCTTGCTGTCGGCTATGAGTTCCAAACCGCGGGACTGCGTTGGACCACACCCTCGAAGTCGGCCTTTTTGACCGGACTTACGGTGGTCATCGTACCGCTGCTGGCAGCGCTTCCCGGGCTGCATCCTCCAGCCACGCCGGCGCCGCGATGGAATGCCTGGCTGGGCGCTCTCCTCGCCTTCGCCGGAATCGTCATGCTCACGACACCGCCCGCGTCGGGAGCGGATCCTCGATCTCTTCTGGAATCTCTTCTGGCCCAGTTCGCATCCGTCAATCGCGGAGACCTCCTGTCCATCGCCTGCGCCTTCGGCTTCTCTTTGCAGATCATTGCGCAGAATCGCTTCTCCCGCCCATCCGGAGGAGTTCCGGCCCACGCCCCGGTTCCCTTCAAGCCGTTGGCGATGTTGCAGATCGGCTTTGCAGCCCTCTTTATGGCTGTGACCACACCCTGGATCGAGAAGCCGCATCTCCGCATCTCCGTCCAGGCGGTCGTCGCTTTGGCGGTGACCGCGGTGCTCGCCACGGCGCTCGCCTTTGCCATTCAGAGCTACGCCCAGCATCTTCTTCCTCCGGCGCAGCTGGTTTTATTAGTTGCGCTGGAACCGGTCTTCGCCTGGCTTACTTCCCTTGCCCTGCTGGGAGAAGGTTTGAGCGGCCGCGCAACTCTGGGAGCAGGGCTCATCCTCGCAGGCATGGCTGCCGCGGAGCTGATTCGCACCGAGCGCAAACCAACCCAAACGGCAGGTCAGCTAATCCCATGAAGTGTCTCCCCTTGGAAACAGCGATTGGGAAAACGCTCTATACTGAAGTTTGGCGTCTTGCAGGCGCTCCAGCACCCTAAGGACGATTTGGATTCCAGAGGGTGTCTTCGAATGATGAGGTAAGATCCGAAATGAAATCACTGCTCGAACGGCTCCGCGTACGCCGGCTTGCTTCCACCTTTACTATCCTCGGCACCCTTTCGGCCGGCATACTCATTGGCTCCGTTGCCGTTCATGGTGTTCATGGGGATGAAAAGCAAGTCGATAGCTCAGACGCCACGCCGCTCAAGATTCCCGATCCTGTCAACCTGTCGACGACCTTCACCCAGATCGCGAAACAGGTGGGTCCCGCCGTAGTCAACATCAATACTGAGACGCTGCCGCAGGAAGAGCCCAAGACGCGGCGCCGGTTCCGCGGTTCTACGCCTCCGCCCGACGGGGAGGACAATCAAGGCGGCGGCGATCAGGACCAGCAGGGCCCGGATCAAAACTTCCAGGATTTCTTCAATCGCTTCTTCGGCGGACAAGGACCCGGCGGACAGGATCAGGGCGACCAGGTACGCGAATCGCTCGGTTCGGGCTTTATCGTCGATCCCCGCGGCTACATCGTGACCAACAACCACGTAGTCGAGAAAGCTGACCGGATTTACGTCAAGCTGTCGACGGATTCCGATGGCGCGCAAGGACGCCCGGCCAAGGTCGTAGGTGTCGATAAAGACACGGACCTGGCGGTGATCAAGATCACCAGCGATGAGCCCCTTCCCACGGTCAAGCTGGGCAACTCCGACAGCGCGCAGGTCGGCGACTGGGTGATGGCGATTGGCAGCCCGTTTGCGTTGTCCCACACGGTAACGGCGGGCATCGTTTCCGCCAAGAACCGCACCATTCAGCCTGGCGCGGCGGGGCAATTCCAGCACTTCATTCAGACGGATGCCGCCATCAACCCCGGCAACTCCGGCGGACCATTGGTCAACATGGCCGGTCAGGTCATCGGCGTCAACACCGCGATCTACACCCAGTCGAACGGGTATGAGGGCATCGGCTTCGCCATGCCGGCCAATACGGTCATTCAGGTCTACAACGATCTGATCGGCGCTGATCACAAGGTCATTCGCGGCTCCATCGGCGTTCAATTCCAGGAGAACCTCTCTCCCGCCGTCGGACGGGTCTACGGCTTCAAGACCGGAGTTCTGGTAAATGCCGTAACGCCTCACGGTCCAGCGGATCAGGCCGGGTTGAAGGCGGGCGACATTATCACCTCGGTCGACGGCAAGCCGATCAAGGATGGGGATGCGCTTGTCGGCGATATCGCCTCCCGCAAGCCTGGTTCGAGCGTCCGCCTGGGGTATATGCGCGGCGGCCAGCAGCAGTCTGCGACCCTCACGATCGCCGATCGTGCCAAGCTCTACGCACCACAGGGCCAGGGCCAGAACGGCGAGAATGGACCGGAGAGCTCTCCCAGCGCGGCGCAGGGTAAGCTAGGCATTACCGTCCAGGCAGTTCCCCAGGCTCTTGCCAGCAAGGGAGTTCATGGCGTGATGATCGTCCAGGTCAAGCCCGGCTCCCTGGCCGATGAGATCGGTCTGGCTCAGGGCGTGGTCATCACGGAACTGAATAAGCAACCAGTCACCGGCGTCGATCAGTTCAATTCGCTGGTGGGCTCGTTGAAGTCGGGCCAGGATGTGGTCTTCCGCGTGGTGGATTCTCGAAATCCCACCGCCGGGGGCACCTATCTCGGGGGAACGCTCCCGTAGCGTTCCCGGTAGCCGTTCGATCCGCGGATTGGTAGAAGCCCGGTAAATCATCCTTTACCCCTTTCGGGAAGATGATTTACCCGGGCTTCAGTCTTCTTTTGGAGGCCAGTCCGGCTCTAAAGGGCTCGCGGTCGTCGCCTGGTAACGATTACCGAAGGCAAGAAAATTCGCCATGTAGTCGATGCAAAGGTTGCATTCCTGTCAAGCAGTCATTAATTTGTATTAACGTGTGAAGAACGATTGATTCCCCCGGAGAGGTTATTGCATGCTTTTGGTACGAGCAGGCCAGGCACTGTTCCTATGTGCTGCATTGGCCACTAACCCTGCCATCGCCAGCCGGATCCACCGGCCTTCCACTTCCGGCCACGCTGCGACATCATCGGTGAAGAAGAGCCACAGCTTCCGGCTGAAGAAATTGCACGGCCAGAGGACCATTGATCCGGCACGTGCGACCGAGATCCAGGCAGCCCTGATCAAACAGAACTATCTTTCGGGTTCCCCGAGCGGCCAGTGGGATGCTCAGACCCAAATGGCCATGCAGAAGTATCAGGCCGATCACGGCTGGCAGACGAAGCTGATGCCCGATAGCCGGGCTCTCATCAATCTGGGGTTAGGGCCAAACCGCCCCGTAGAGAATTCAGCCTTGAAGGAGGCTGCCAGGAATTCGTCAGAGAACCCGGCGGCTCCTGCCGACCCGGCGCCCAATACTCTCGCCTCCGTCCACTCCATCTCCCAGTAGCTTCGTCTCCGCAGCCATTCACCGGCTGCGGAGACCGGCTCGCTCGCCCACCCAGAAATCCTTGTCGCAGCCAGCCGCCGCCGGATCCTCCTGAGCATTCGACCGCCCGGTTCTCCGCCTCCGCGAGGGATGGGAAGTGCCCGGGCGCTGGAGTTAGAGAAGCTTAGCTTCATTTGTGAGCAGGTCGCGGACTGTCTCCCGCCGGCGGATGAGCCTCGCCTTCTTGCCCGAAACCAATACTTCGGCCGGGCGTGGTCTTGAATTGTAGTTCGAACTCAGCGACATGCCATAAGCCCCGGCGTCGAGGATCGCGAGTAGATCGCCCGGTTTCATTGGCTGCATCTGGCGATCGCGAGCGAAGAAGTCTCCGCTTTCGCAGACCGGCCCGACGACGTCTACGATCTCGGTCTGCTCCCGGCTCTTCAGAGCTGCATTGCGAACCACCGGAAGAATCTCGTGGTACGCCTGATAGAGGGCGGGGCGAAGCAGGTCATTCATTCCCGCATCCGTGATGACGAAGTTCTTCGCCCCGTTCTTCTTCACATAGAGGACCCGGGCCAGGAGCGCACCCGCCTGGGCGACGATAAAACGGCCAGGCTCAAGAAGAAGCCGCACCTTCAGGTCGCCCAGCGCGCGATCGATCGCCTCTCCATAGCGAAGAATCTCGGCCGCGGGATCGAAGGGCTCAGGTGTTCCCTGGCCGCCGTTCCCGGAAGGTGACTCATATTGGATCCCCAGGCCGCCGCCCGCGTCGACATACTCAATGTGAATGCCATCTTCCTCAAGGCGCCGGATGAGGGTGGCCACTCGCTGGATGGCCGCCCCAAAGGGCTCCGGGCTCCGGATCTGCGAACCGATATGGACGCTGACCCCGACCGGGTCAAGGGAGCGCGATCTCTTCACTTCCCGATAGACTTCGCGGGCAATGCGGATGTCGATCCCGAACTTGTGTTCGCGGAGGCCAGTTGAAATATAAGGATGAGTCTCGGCCAGAATGTCCGGGTTGACTCGCAGGGCGACCCGGGCTCGAACGCCGAGCTTCCGCGCCCTTTCCGCAAGCAGCGCAACTTCGCCCTGGCTCTCCACGTTGAAGATAAGAATGCCTGCCTCGAGGGCCAGGTCCATCTCCTCCGCCGTTTTGCCCACCCCGGAAAATACCACCCGCTGAGCAGCCTTCTTGCTCACCTTGAGAACCCGCTCAAGTTCGCCGCCGGAGACGATATCGAATCCGGACCCGCGCCGGGCGAGCAGTTGCAGGATGGATAGATTGGAGTTTGCCTTAACGGAATAACAGATCAGGGAGTTTCGATGCGCAAAGGCGCTGGAGAACAGATCATAACGATGAAGGATCTGATCTTCGGAGTAGATATACAGGGGCGTTCCGAACTTCTCCGCAAGCACACTGAGCGGGACCTTTTCGCAATGCAAAGGCGACCTGGTCTTCGGATAACTGAATGGGCGAACGGAAACTGCATTTGCAGAACTGGATTTCAAAAGCGCGAATCCTCACGTGCGGTCAATTTGGGAGCAGAGCCTCCAGCCTATCCCGCTTCCCCGGATTTTCCAAATTGGCCTTGAGATGAGAATCGGGTGGGCGGATTCAGTGGTGGGAGACCGACACGGTTCGCCGCCATCCTTCTGTGGTTTCTTCCCTTCGGGCAACGGCGCCGGAAGGTTAGGACATCCGGGGTCGTGGGACGCCTCTATCCTCCCGCCGGACCGCTCAGCGCAAATCATGCGCAGACGTCAAACGGATGCGAGAGCGCACTGTCATCCAGGAAGAAAACTGCTATAGTTACTTCCCCCGCGGGGAGTGCTGCCCCTCGCGGAGGCGAAGACGAAGCAGGAAGAGGGCATCCCCGGCCCTGCCTGCGCGGGCAACACTGCGCCCCTTTCCAAGAACAACCGGTTCAGGCTCAGCCAAACCCGCAGAGATCGACGTCACGGCTGGGAAAGCGTTCGTGGGCCATGCTTCTCAATTCTCCATTCTGAGGAAAAGCCATGAAACGACTCATTGCTCTGTGCTGCTTGCTCACTGCGTGCAACATCAGCTACGCGAAAGA
>DASYYO010000467.1:0-4475 GCA_035933805.1 Acidobacteriaceae bacterium
CGGCAGCTCACCCATCTGCCTGTGATCGCCGATCCATCGCACGCGACTGGACGCCGCGACCTGATCCGGTCCATGTCCCGGGCTGCGCTGGCTGCGGGCGCCGATGGGCTGATGATCGAGATCCATCCTCAGCCGGCAGCGGCGCTCTCGGACGCCGATCAGGCTCTGGATCTGGCATCTTTCACCCTCGTGATGGACGATGCGGCGGCGATCTCCGCACTTCTACCGCGAGGGGAATAGAGCGGCTCTCCTATTGCCATTCCCACCCGCCTCTGAGAAGTTTTCTTGATGAAAACCCGCGTAGAGGGCGGCGGTTCCGGGGTACACCTATAGGAAATCCGCTCCAGCTGCCGCCGGCCGCGCGGTCGGCGGTGTTCGAATCGGCTCAATCAGCATTCGATGCCCGCTTTGCCCAGCGTGGCCTTCAATCCCTTCATGCTGATGCGCGTCGATGCCTCCGGAGTTCCGGCGCCGCGCCAATGGGTCTCCAGGCTGACTGCGTAGTGGTAGCCGTCCCGCTGGAATGCGCGGAACTGCCCCACCCAATCGACCACTCCGGAGCCGACCGGCGCCCACTCGTATTTGCCGCCCGGCTTGCGGATCACGTCTTTGGCGTGGCAGTGTCCGATCCGATGCTTCGGCAGAAGATCGTATCCCTTCGGGTAGGGCGTCGTATCGGGAAAGGTCGCCGCATTGCCCGGGTCCCAATTCAGCATGAAATTCGGATTGGGAATCTCCTTGAGCACCGCGGCGGCCTCGGCGCCCGTTGCCGTATTGCAGGACATCTCGTTCTCCAGCAGAAGAATGACCTTGCTTCTGGCGCAGGTCTCCGCGGCTTTGCGCAGCTCCTCGTTGATGGCTGCTCGATACGGCTTCTGGTCATCCAGGCGCCAGAAATCAAAGCAGCGCAGCCGGTCCGTCTGGAAGGCCTTGGTCAACTCGATGCAGCGCTCGAGCAATGCGCCCTGCTGCTTGAAATCCACATCCGAATGGAACTGATCGCGGCGCTGGCTCGCATGCCGGCTGGGCGCGCCCGGCCAATCCACCTTGAACAGGGGACTGGCGATATCCGTGACGCGGAGCCGATATTTTTCAAGAATCCGCCGGGCCTCGGCGATCTCCTGGCTATCGAGGTCGGTGAGGTTCTTATTCCACATGCCGCGCAGCTCGATCCAACCCAGACCGAAATCCTTGGAGGCGACGGAGCATGCCCGCTCAAAATCCTGAGTGATCTCGTCGTTGATCACCGAGAGGCGAAAGGGACAGCTCATACATGGACCCCCAATTTTTGCTCGAGATAGTTCTTGCTCATCTCGGCGGATTCCTTGGGCGTGCGGTCCGCGCCCGCGGGCACCCGGTCCAGCTCCACGATCGCCCATCCGCGGAAGTGGATCGCGCGGAGCGCATCGAGGATTGCAGGGAAATCCACCCGTCCCTGTCCCAGCTCCACGAACTCGTATCCATTCTTGTTCTCGGCGGATTTCACATCTTTCAGATGGAGAAAGAGGATCCTCTGCCCATATTTGTGAATGGCCGAGGCAGGATCGCCGCCACCCTGGAGGTAATGGGCTACATCCAGTTCCAGCTTGAGATAGTTTGCGTCCGCGGCTGCAAGAATGGCGTCGACTGCTTCCGGCGTCTGGCCGATCGTGCCCATATGGTTGTGAAAGCCGGTACGAATACCGTGTTCGGCTGCGTGCTTGCCGATCTCGGCCATCAGCTCTCCCTCATACTTGTAGTCCGCCGCAGAATAGTTGGCCCCGGGGACGGAGCCTCCCACCAGCTGCAGATAGCTGCCGCCTGCGTCCCGCAGATAGATCGCATGCTGTACATGGGTCTCAATCGTGCTCTGGCGCGCCGCCCGATCGAGCGTCGCATTCCCGCTCGAAAGCGCCACGAACTTGAGATGATGCTGCGCCAGAAGATCGCGCAGCTCGTGCGGATCGGGAAATACCTTGAGCACGTTGGAGCGGATCTGGATCCCTGGATAGCCGAGCGACGCTAGATCTTCCATTGCCTGCCGGTCATGCTCGTTCCAGGTGATCGACGAGTAGCCGATCTTAAGATCCAGACCTCCGTGATGGAGCGGATGGTCGAAAGAGGAGAGATCCATCGGGGGATACAGAGCGCCCGCGCCTGCATGCGCATACCCAGGGAGCGCTGCCACGGCTCCCGAGGCCGCCAGGCGAGCCAGGAACTCACGACGCGAGATTGCCATCCACATCCTCCAACTTCAAAAATCTTTTCCGTTTGCCAGTATAGTCAAAAAAATTCTTCTCAGTGAATCAGCGCCGGCCGTGCGCCATTGTCTCTCTGACGGCAGAATGCACCCTGGGATCGGGCCGGATCTCAGATCTCTGAAAGGTACGGCAGCCGGGGCGCGAGGGCGAAGTTTACCTGCACGAGAACAATGAAGGCGATGCTTGCATAGATATTCCAGAAGCAGAGCGCTGCTCCGGCAGCGTAGAGAAGCTGGGCGACGACGATCCGCCGCTCGACCGCGCATTGGACCTGGTGTGTCACCTCGTCCTTCAGGAGTCCGGCGCGTCGCGCGTAGCTCCAACTCAAGTAGAGCACCGCTCCGAGCGCCAGAACATTGGCCCAGTACCAGAGGAGCGCGCTGCGGAAGTGGATGAACTCAGCCAGCAGCCGGGTGGAAAACGGCATCATGGTAACGGCGAACAGAAAAGCCATGTGAATCCACGAAAGATGCCGGTCGCTGCGGGTAAAGCTGTTAAGCTGCACCTGCTGGCCGTTCCAGAAGATCCCCAGGGTGAGGAAGCTCATCAGGTAAGTGATCAGCTGCGGCGCGATCGCAGCGGCTGCATTCCACAGTGCGCCTTCGCTGTGAATGGCATCTCTGGCCGGTACGCGAAGATCGAGGACCAGGAGGGTCATCGCGACGGCGAAGATTCCGTCGCTCAGGGCAGCAAGGCGCTCCAGGCTCTGACCCGCGATCCGATTGTAAGAAACAGCCACTCTTCAGACTCCGATTTCCCACAACGCTTCTGATCTTGCCGGACTTCGATATTACCGGAGGATCACGCCTTCCGCAGGCCGGGATCGAACATGTCCTGCTCACGGTCCGCGTCTCCCCGCTATTTCCAGCGGAAGATCCAAAGGGAAACCAGGAAGGGAACAACCAGCCATGCCAGCATGATCGCAATTGGAGCGCCCAGGTTGGTTGCGCCGATCCCCTGCAGCATGTTGGCGCGGAAGGCGTCGATGGCGGCGGTAAGCGGAAGAGCGCGCACCAACGGCTGGAGCGAGGCGGGGAAGCGGTCCGCGGAGAAAAAGATTCCTGAGAGAATCCACATCGGCAGCATCGCGAGATTCATCAAGCCCGAGGCGGCCTCCATCGTTCTGGCGCGTGAGGAGATCAGCAAACCCAGCGCCGAAAAGGTGAGCGATGCGAGAACGCAGAGCAGGCCCAGTTCCCAGAGCGGGCCGCGCATGGGAACCCCAAAGACAAGCCGGGAAAATCCCAGGAACGCCGCTACCTCGATCACCAGGAGCAGGAGCCGCGAAAGAACAAAGGACGCGAGATATTCCCAACGCGGCATCGGAGAGGCGATGAGACGCTTGAGCAGCTTCTTCTGCCGCGCCTCCACGATGGCAAAACCCAATCCCCAGACAGCCGAGCCGAGAAGGTTCATCCCCAGCAGACCGGGGACGACGAAATCGATATAGCGTGAACCGGCCTCGTGGATCAGATGGTTGGACGTATGCACAGCTTCGCTTTGTCCAGCGGCAGTCTGGATGGCGCGATCGGCGAGCAGCCGGGCGAGCCGGCCATCGGGATTGGTATTGTCATACCGGTACTGCACGCCGGCGGGCTGCTGGATCGCGAGCAGAAGAATCCGTCCCACAGCCAGGTCTCCGGCTCCGGCGGCTTCGCCCATGGTCGTAGCGGACAGGCCCTTGTCCCGATTCAGTGCCTCTGTCAGATGTTCCGTCGTGGCTCCAACCTTCAACACATCGGCGGGGCGGTTGCGGAATGCGATGCCCAGACCCACGGCCAGCAGAATCGGAAAAACGAAGATCCAGAAGACGGCTTCGGGCTCCCGGAAGAAGAGGCGAAAGCGCGTCGCCGTGAGCTGGTAAAGGGAGGTCTCGGAGAGCTTACGCATCGCGCAGGTTCCTTCCCGTCAGGGAAACGAAGACATCTTCGAGCGTAGCCGAATGGGTGCGGAACTCGACCAGGCGAAGTCCCTGGGATTCGAGCGCGGCGAAGATTGCGGGCACCGAGGCATGGAGCTCGGAGACCGCGAGCTGATGGAGGCCGGCATCGACGCGATGGGAGCGAACCCCCGTCATCCCGGCGAGCAGGGATGAGGTCGACGGAAGCTCCGGGTGCACCGCGAACTCCACAATGTGCTCCCCTCCAATCAAGGCGATGAGCTCGGCCGGCGAGCCTCGCGCGATGACGTGCCCATGATCCATGACCGCCACGCGATCGCACAGCCGCTCGGCTT
>DASYYO010000028.1:0-2177 GCA_035933805.1 Acidobacteriaceae bacterium
GCTCTGGTTCTAGCGCAGCGGGGAAGCCGCGTTTTGCTGATCGATGCCGACCTGCGCCGCCCGGGCCTGCAAAGGCTGTTTGGCTTGGGCTCTCGCGGTGGCGGCCTCAGCACACTGGTCAGCGGATCCGACAAGGCCGAAGATGTGATCCTTCCCTGCCCCGAAGTCTCCAATCTGTGGATTCTTCCCGCTGGCCCCATTCCTCCGCAGCCCACTGAGTTAGTCGGCTCCAACGTGATGAAGGATCACATCGCCCGCTGGCGCAATGAGTTTGACCACATCGTCATCGACACGCCGCCCTGCCTATCGGTCACCGACGCGGTGCTGTTATCTCCCGAAGCCGACCGTGTCATTCTGGTCGCGCGCTCGGGTCAGACAACAAGGGCAGCCCTGCGCCGCGCCTGCGATCTGTTGCTCCAGGTCAATGCCAGGGTCATGGGAATCGTGTTGAACGCGCTCAACCTGCATTCGACGGGCGGGTATTACTACTACAGCGGGCGATATTCGAATCACTACTACAGCGACGAGTCGGCAGGTCGCACACAGACAGCCGACAAGGCTTCCTGACGGCCGAAGTCAGTTGCCATTTGGAAATCTCTGGAAACGGTTTCGATTCACACTTCATGCAGATCGAGTTGCGATCCCGAGCGGGCAGATTTTGTTTCATCGCCGCCTGTTTTTTAGCCGTCGGCCTCTATTTGCTGCTTGCTCTTCGCCCGTTCGTTGCATCCTGGCTCGCAGCTGGACTCGATCCGAAAAAAATCTCACAGGCGATGAAGTGGGAACCGGCGAACTCCGAATACCCCGACCTGCTCGGCCGCCAGCTCGCCCTCTCGGGCACCAGCGTGAACGAGGCGATTTCCGATTACCGCACCGCCGTTCGCCTGAATCCTTACGAGGCTCGCTACTGGCTCGATTTGGCCGGCGCCTACCAGTTCACGGGTGATACCACAGAGCAAGCGGCCAGCGTTCTCCATGCAGTGGAAGCCGATCCCACCACCCCTCACATCGCATGGGAGGCAGCGAATTTCTTCCTGGTCCAGGGAGACCTGGAAAAGTCGCTTCGCTACTTCCAGGTCGTGCTGGGCAACGATCCCGAAGCCGTCGGCTCGGTTCTTGAGCTTTGCTGGCGCGCCAGTGGCGACGCCACCCAGATCATGGACCACGCCCTGCCCCCGCGAGCCGATCTCTACTTGTCGTTTCTCGGCTTGCTGGTGACCAGGCAGCAGGTCGCTGCCGCCGAAAGCGTCTGGAACCGTCTGATCGAGTTGAAGCAGCCATTCTCCGCGACGCCTGCACTGCCATACTTCCGCCTACTCATCGCGCAGCACGAAGTGGACGCCGCCAAAACTGCATGGCAGCAGCTTGCCAAGGTTGATCCTTCGCTCGAACCATACCTTCCTTCGCAACGAAACCTGGTCGTCAACGGAGGCTTCGAAGAGAACCTGCTGAATGGTGGCTTCGACTGGTGGTTCCAGTCCTACTCGCACGCCGAGCTGAACATCGATACCAACGAATTTCGCACCGGAACCCGGTCACTTTCGGTCACCTTCGATGGACAAAGTGTTCCCGGTCCTCAGCTGGTACAGTTCATTCCGGTGAAGCCGAACACGTCGTATGAATTCAGTGTCGAGTCGCGGACGCAGGATATCGATACCGCCAGCGGCCCGCGCTTCGCCATCACCGACGCGTACACCAACCAGTCGTACGTTCTTACTGACGACACGCTAGGCTCGACCCCGTGGCGCATCCAGGAAGCCCGCTTCCAAACCGGCTCGAACACCAAGCTCGTCATGTTGAAAATTGTGCGCGATCCTCCGCAGCCGCTCATTCGCGGAAAGATGTGGATTGACGATGTCATGCTGACCGAGGTCACAAATTGAGGGATTCGCAAAGTTGGGATTCGCAAAACTAAAGATCTCTTCGTATATGGTGCTCCACACGGCCGACTCGGTCGATCTCGACCGCGCTGCCCAGCGCGAATCGGATGCCCAGCCGTGGGCGATCGCGGCCGGCCTCGGGGCCACTCTCGTCTTCGCCATCCTGGCCTTCGGGGCCGTTCAGGAATGGTCCACCTTCGTGTTCGAGGTTGCCGCGTCCGTCCTATTCCTGACCTGGGCGCGCAAGCAATGGAACTCCCGGCAAGTGCAGTTGTCCAAGAATCCTCTGTACCTGCC
>DASYYO010000038.1:0-1813 GCA_035933805.1 Acidobacteriaceae bacterium
ACCCTGAACAACCTTGGCTATATCGCTGAGCTGCAGGGGCAGTTGGATCGAGCTGAAAAATTCTACCAGTTGGCGTCGGAGCAAGGCGGGGACGCATTCATCGACCGCAGCAATGCGAAGGATCTCGAAGGGAAGCCGATGAAATACGCCCTGAGCGGTCTGAAAGACACTCCCATGCGAGTGAATCGCATGAATGTCGAGGCGATCCAGCTTTTGTCGGAGGATCGAAGTTTCGAGGCTGACTCTCTTTTGCAACAGGCTCTGGCGCTCGATCCGCAGAACACATTCACGTTGAACAATGCGGGAGTTGCGAAAGAGGCCCTGGGCGATTATGAAGACGCGCTGAAGTACTACCATAAGGCTGCAAACTCGTACTCGAAAGAGCCGGTCGTGATCACTCTCAAGCACGAATGGCGCGGGAAGCCTGTCAGCGACATGGCTGCAGACAGCGCGCGTCAGTTGGAGAAGCGGATGCGCAACGTCGATGCAGTTGAGGCGCGGGCCGCCATGCTGACGCTGCGCGGCGTCTCAGCGACCAATCGAAACGACTGGCAGACCGCCAAACAGGATTTCCTTCAGGCCTACTCGCTGGATCCGCAGAGCGGCTTCGCTCTCAACAACTATGGCTACGTCGCCGAGAAAGAGGGAGATCTCGAGACTGCGCAGGCGTTCTACGCGCAGGCTCGAAAGGCGGCGGACGCCAATGCCCGCGTGGGACTGGCGACGCAGCGTTCAGAGGAAGGCAAGCGGCTGTTTGCGGTTGCCGCCGATAGCGACCAGAGGGTGAACGGAAAGATCGATGAGAACAGCGAGGCCCGGCGCCGGGAGGGAGCTCCCGTCCAGTTGAAGCGCCGCAACGGCACTCCGGTGACTGATCAGAAGGCCGCGCCCGCGCAGCCTTCGCCCATGAACGCTCCCCAGCCAGGCTCCTCGCCAGCCGTTCCGAATCTCCCGCAATAACGTCGAGGACTCGCCTTCACTTATGAGCAAGCCGCCTGCTTCATCCCCGTCAAAAGATTCTCTCATCCTGCTCTCCCGCCTCTTGCTTGCGCCTCCTGAGTACCACGTCCTCACTTCCGGCTCCTCGGGCTTGGCTCGGAAGCTGACAGAGATCACCCGGGAAGAGTTTGACGATGCCGTGACGTTGGCCAACTCGAACCACGTCATTGTGCGCGCCATGGAGGTCTTTCTTCAGGCCATGTGCGAGGCTGGAGACGGCCGCCGCGCCGAATGGGCTGAGAACGCTCTCTCGGCGGAACGGGCGCGGATTCGCACGGCGATGGGGTTCCTGCGCGAGGTTTGCGATGGCTTCGTTCAGGAGGGCTATGACGTGACCGTCATCAAGTCGCTGGACCATTGGCCCGATCTTGGCAGCGACCTGGACCTCTACACCAACGCCGGCTCAGAGCAGGTTGTGCAGATGATGAAAGGCCGCTTCCAGGCACGGATCGCCCCTCGGAGCTGGGGAGATCGCCTGGCATGCAAGTGGAATTTCCTGCTTCCCGGACTTCCCGAGGCAATCGAGATCCACATGGGCCGGCTGGGACAGACCGGAGAGCAATTGGTTATCGCCGCCGCGATTGCGGGACGAGCGCGGCAGGTTTTGATTGAAGATCGGACATACCGCGTTGCCGCTGTCTCAGACCGCCTGATGATCTCCACCCTCCAACGCATGTATCGCCATTTCTATTTCCGGTTGTGCGACATCGTAGATACCGCGGAACTGTCGGAGTCGGGCGCAATCGACTTTCGGGATCTACGGTCGGCCGCGGATGCGGCCGGTATCTGGGAAGGGGTGGCGACGTACCTGGTG
>DASYYO010000102.1:0-24344 GCA_035933805.1 Acidobacteriaceae bacterium
TTTTTCTCCGCGGCGGCCAGCAGGTTGGCCAGATTGCGCGCCAGCTCCTTGGCGCTGGCGTAATTCGCAGCATCCGGCGTGCCTTTGGCCGCGGCCGGAATCAGCGAGTTGTCGTCGAGCGCCTGGATGATCTTGTCGACAGCCTGTGCCTCGCTGGCCAACGGGGGCTGCGGGAGATTCGGCTTTGGAACCGCGGGCGTGGGAAAATCCCAGCGGATCTTCGGCAGATTGAAGATGTGCTCTCCGGGAGCCTTGGCTGAACCGATGGAAGATGCGCCTGACGGAGGCTGCATCGGAGCGTAGGGGCTGCCCGCGCCCTCCTGCTGACGGTCCATTGGGGTTCCAGCCTTCTGCTTCAGGGCTGCCTCCACCGCACTGTGAATCGCGCTCTTGTCCTTGGAGTCCAGGGGCGAGCCGGACATGGCCTGATCCACGATGCCCACGAGACCATCGGTGACCGCGCCGCGCGCGCCGTCGATGATCTTATCCTGCCAGCTCTTGGAAATCGGCAGCTTCCTGACGATGGGCGCAACGGTCGAGTCGACCACCGCGTGACCGGCTGCCTCACCGACGGACTTGGGGCCTGCGCCGGGCGTATCCTTCGGTGATTGCGCCGCCAGGTGAGCCAGACGCGAGCGCGGGATGAAGTCAGGAAGGAGCCCGGCGACGGCAGCGGCGAACTCGGGAGCCGAGCCCGGCAGGGCCGTTCCTGCAAGAAAGCTCTCGGCGTTTGCCGAGCCGATCGGATCTCCCTGAAAGAGCATGCGTACCGCCCAGCGCACACTGTCTGTTACATGCAGCGTTTGGCCGCCCTGCGCAGCCTGGGCGCGGTAGAGGAAGTCCGTCAGCGCCTGCGTCACCTCCGCCCGTGAGGCGGAATCAGACTCGGGCGTGAATTGTTTGGTGATCGAGAGCGGCCCAACCTGACTGGTCTGGCCGCCTTGCCCGGCCGGAGTATCGCGCTGAATGGACGGCGTTGCCCTGGCTGCCGAGACGCTCACCCGGCTGCCCGAACCGGGTGTGCTACCTGGAGCGGGCGCCGCGTAACCCTGCTGCACGACATGCGTAAGCTCATGAGCCAGCAGCCTGCGTCCCTCGCCGGTACCCGGCTGGTAGAGGGTCCGGTCGAAGGCAATCTCAGCGCCGGCCGTGTAGGCCAGGGCTCCAATCGATCGCGCCGACTCGGCCGCTTGTTCTCCGGAGTGAATGCGCACCTGGCTGAAGTCGTACCCGAATCGCGGCTCGAAGAAGGCGCGTGTCGCAGGGTCGAGGGGCCGTCCGGCGGAGGACGGCTCGCCGGACGAACGTTCCGCGGGGCCGCGCGGCTGCCACGATTCGGCCGCCGCGCCGCTCTCGGCAGGCTGGGGCAGGCGAAGAACCTGCCCGGCGACGCGATCGGCTTCGGCCTCCAGCGGATCGTCCACCGCTCCGATGGCAAGCCTGGTCTGGATGGCGCCGGCATAGGTTGGGAGCGAAAGACGGCGTGCCCAATCCTCTCTTTTTTGTCCTATGAGGCTGCGATGCGGGGCGGCCGGACTCTTCGGCAAAGCAGTTGGTTTCGAGGTTTTCTGTGCGGCCCGCGGAGCAAACATAGAGCGCCTCCGGAGAGCGGATGGAACAGGCCTTTATCATAGCGCCGCGCTCGGCGCACGCATATCCGCAGCCGGCAAGAAACGGGCAAGGCCGTCAGGCGATCTGGGCAGCGGCGCGGGCGGCCTCGCTTTTGAGAGGAATGAGGATGGAAAAGGCGGTGCCGCTATGCGCCGGACTGGAGCTGCTATGAAGGCGGATCGACCAGCCGTTTTTCTTGACGATCTCTTCCGTGACCCAGAGGCCAAGCCCCGTTCCCGTCTCACCCTTGGTGGTGACAAAGGGCTCAAAGATTCTGGTTCGCAGTTCCGGGGGGATGCCGCAGCCGGTATCGGCAATGGTGAGGCGTAACTGCAGCGGGTTCGAGTTCCATGACTGGGCCTGCAGGGAAACCCGGAGGCGCAGTTGGCCTCCGCCGCGCATTGCGTCCAGCGCGTTGCCAATGATGTTGGCGATGATCTGGCGCAGCTCTCCGGGACTTGCGGTCACGACCACGGAGCGAGCCGGCACTTGTTTGCGCACAGTGACGCCAGCCGCGGCCAGACGCGTTTGGTAGAGGGCGAGCACCGAATCGAGGACGGAGACCAGATCGATCGGAACCGGCCGGTTCGGTTCACGATAAAAGCGCAGGGTGTGCTTGGTAATCTCGGCGACGCGAGCAAGCTCCTGTTCGCTCTCATCGAGATAACGCCGCTGCTGGGGAGACAGGGATTCGCTTCGCATCAGGTACAGAAGGTTGGTCACCGCCTCCAGAGGGTTGTTGATCTCGTGGGCGATGCTGGCGGCCAGGCGTCCGGTGACAGCGAGCTTTTCCGAGCGCCGGAGGGCCTCCTGCGCGCGCGCGTACTGTTTCATCTGATCGCGAATCTGATATTGGCGGCTCCGTCCCCGCAGGGCCATCTCCAGGGTGCTGATCAGGGTCTCCGGGCGAAGAGGACGCTCCAGCAGGAGGACATTGCCGAGCGGCAGGCGAACTTTGCGCAGACGCTCGCTCTCGGCGGTGACGCGGCCGCCGGTGACCAGCAGGATCAATGGAAAATCCGACCACGATGGTTGTTGCGCAAGGACCGGCTGCAGCTGTTCGATAGAACCGCTCCTGAAGGCCTCCTCTGCGACGATCGCAGCTCCGGCTCCGCTTCTGATTTCGCCGGGCAGGTCCTCGATGGAGCTTACGATGTGGCAGGAAAGTCCGCTCCGCTGGAGCAGAGCCGCCATCAGCGGCGCGTCCCTGCCGATCGGAGCGAGAAGGAGAGTGCGCATCTCGTGTGAGTTTGCATTACTGCTCGCAGACAGAAAACGCCTCCTTCGTTTTTGGCCCGACATAGACCGGGGTTCCCGTAAGAATTCCCTCAAACTCGTCAAGAGCCGGACCGACCCGGATCGCTCCGTCGGCGAAGATCAACTCGCGGATCGTGCGCTCGTGAGCCCCGCTCCTCTTTTTGACGACCGAGAGCGCCTGCCGCACACAGCCGCCTTGCTCGAAGTAGCGGAAGAGCAGGACGGTGTCGGCCAGATAGCTCACGTCGATGGGCGAGTTGGTAGCGCCCACGAAACCTTGCTGGGAGAGGGTAATCAGGGTGGTGATTCCCTGCTGGCCGAGATAGGTGAACAGTTCGTGCAACTGCATCGCAAGGAACTGCTCATTCGGCATCGCATAGAGGAAGCCGTTCATGCTATCAACTACTGCGAGGCGCAGATCGCCGTCGTCCACCATGCTCCGGATGCGGGAGATGAACTCGCCGGGGGAGAGCTCCGCAGGGTCGATCTGCTCAATCCGGAGCAATCCGTCAGCCATCAGCTTGCGGGGATCCATGCCAAGGCCGATGGCGCGATCCATCAGGGTGGCGAGCGCCTCGTCGAAGGTAAAAAAGATGGCCTTTTCCCCGCGCTGCGCTGCGGAGACCGCATAGCGGAGGGCAACGCTGGATTTGCCGCATCCCGCCGGACCGGCCAGAAGCGTGCTGGTACCGGTGTCGATGCCGCCGCGGAAGAGATCATCCAGCTCCTTCAATCCACTCAGCACATGTTTTCGTTCGAAGCGGTGTTTGTGTTCGGAGGCGATCAGACGAGGATAGATGGATATGCCTCCGGTTCGAATCGTGTAATCGTGGAAGCCCTCTCGAAACGGCGACCCCCGAAGCTTGCGAATCTCGATCCGGCGGCGCTTGATGCCGAAGTCGCGCTCCAGGCTTTCCATCTTGATCACGCCATGAGCGATGCTTTCGAGCTGCAGATCGTTGCTGCCCTCGGCCGATCGATCATCCAGCAGAAGAACGGTGCAGTTCCGCCCGGCAAAATGGCGCTTGAGCCCGAGAATTTGCCGGCGGTATCTCAAGGGGTCCCGGGCAAGCATGCGGAACTCCGAGAGGGAGTCAAAGACGACGCGCTGCGGACCGGCGGTCTCGACTTGCTTGAGGATAGCGGTGATGGTGTCAGGCAGTTCCACTTCCGACGGATGGAAGACCGTGTACTGCGTCTCCGGGTCAAGATCGTCGCTGGGCGGCACCATCTCATAGATAATGAGCGAGTCGGTTGGCCATCCGTGAGAGCGCGCGACCTGTTCTAATTCTGTCTTTGACTCCGACAGCGTCACATACATTCCCTTTTCGCCGTTGCGTATGCCGGCAAGCAGGAACTGCAGCGCCAATGTGGTTTTTCCCGTCCCGGGATCGCCTTCCACGAGATACAGATGGCCGCTGGGGATACCACCCTTGAGAATGTCATCTAAGCCTTCCACGCCGGTTAGAAGGCGCTCCGGCGGTGGATTGGAACTCTCTGGCTGGTGAAGAAATTGCGTGAACTTCCCGTTCGTTGATTTGCCCATCTCCGTGGACCGGTCCATCATCTCCTTCAACTCCTCAATTTCGTGCGGAAAAAAACATAAGTGCTTATGCCGCTCAATCTTGCGAGAACTTTTTAGATTCTCCCCAGGGGCGTCCGAGTTGCTTCGGCGCTGCGCTTGAGCGGCCTGGGGCACAGGCCGCAACCGCGGTCATGGCATCGAAATCATGGCCGACAGGTGCTGCATTCTATTGGATGCAGCAGCTCTGGGCCGAGAGGATTGGGAAGTTGAATTCGGGGTGAGTGGAAGGCGCAGGCCAGCGGCCGGTTCCGGGAAACAGCGAATGCGCCCTATTCCGTTTGCGGCGGACTAAATCTGTGAAGAGTCGAGCGGGCTGAGGTATTCGTTGGAGATATTGCTCACAATCTCCGGGTCCGTATAGCCCGGCCGGTGTGAGAGCTCCTTCCACGCCGGATCGGAGGCGAAGCCCTTCCATTTTTGCGTCAGCTCCGCCACATCGGCAAAGGTCAGCATGTAGGTCAGGCTCGGCATTCGGGACCCGATCAAGGTGTCTCCGAAGAAGACGGGAGTCAATCCTGTGCGGGTAAAGATGCCGATCTCCGCTTCGTTGAACATCTGCACTTTCCGGATGTGCGCTTCAAAGCCCGGACTCTCGTAGGTTCGGAGTTGAAACATTCTAGCTCCGCCCTTGGGCGCAACGAGCTTCGGCCAGCCGGCAAAGGCGGACAGGAGCGAGGCCTCGACGCGCACAAATGCCGGAGCCGGAGCAGGCGCTGCCCAGAAGGCGCGCGAGGTCTTGAGGAATTCAGCATCCTCTGCCAGACGGGAGTCCAGGGTTGCCAGCGATTCTGCCGATGTTCCCGGAATCAACAGATAGTAGGACGGCGTCTGGGGACCGACGTCGAGTTTGAAAGCCCCGACCCGACTGATTCCCATCCGATTGAGCGCGGGAATCAGAGCATGCGCGAAATAGTCCTGGGCCAGGGCCAACTGCGGTCCCGTGCGCAGAGTGTACTTGCGAAGCTGGTAGAACTCCCGCGGAGAGGCGGCCATCGCCCGGCCCTCTCCGCCGCTCAATGCCGCACCCGCCATGGCGATCGCCGATGCCATAAAATCTCGCCTTTCCAAGCATGCCCTCCCACGAAAACCGCCGCGCGAGCAGCCTATGCGATCAGCTCAGGAGCCGCGCTGACGGCCCACGAGCTGTGCTGCTCCTCTCTGATCCTAATTCAAAGGTGAAGCTGAGTTTAACGGGCCCGCATTCAGTCCACAGGCAAAAATGACCCTCCCTTGTTTGCAGATTGGTAAAGGCATCGGGGTAAGGCGGTGCCCGATGAGAGCATTGCGGGCATGGCGACCGGTAGTGTTTTGCCCACACGTAAAGAGCGCGTTTGGAACCCCATCTTTATCGCCGTGCAGCTTGCTTGCTGCATCTTCGCTGCCCGCTGGTTTCGATACGACCACCTGCCTCCTCCGGGATATTCTGTCGCGCTCATCGCTATCGCGGCGGCCTGCATGAGCGTTCATGACGGGATGAAGAACTGGCAAAAAGGGTGGTGGCTAATCATAATGGCCATTTTCTTAGGAATCGAATTCAGAGCGATCCGCAAAGACCGTTGGGATGACGAACAGGCGCAGGAGAAAAGATTCAACGGGATTCTCCTGCAGGAGCGGGGCGACAGCAAGACGCTCTTGGGGTACGCCGCCGCTCGATTCGACGGCATATTTGCAAATCAGCAGATCCAATTCAAACAGACAATGAAAACATTTGAGGCGACACAGAGGGGTGAACCTGAAGGCTGAAGAACCAGGGCATCCTTATCTTATGTGAAGCACAACTGAGATAACGACCGGGAGGGGGTTTCAGGCTTGCTGGGTCGTCTGCAAAGCGAATGCTTCGAGTGTTTCCCTCCGATGTGTTTACCGATGGCTGCCCGATCGGTAAGCGTCCGTGCTTCGCACGGTCACCAATCCCCGCTGACCGCAACGCGGACATGTCGTCTGTTACATCAGCCGAAGTTGGAGTCGCCCGATCTCCGGCGGACGCAGAATCCACGAAGGGGCTATGCTTCAGACGTCCTGGGAAGGAGGAGCTCCCATGCAAGCTATCGTCTACCACCGCTACGGCTCCCCCGATGTCTTGCAACTGGAAGAAATCGAAAGACCCACCCCCGGCGAGACCGAGGTTCTGATCAAAGTCCACGCGGCGTCTGTCAATCCACTGGACTGGCATTTGCTCCGAGGCATGCCCTACGGCTTCCGCATGATGTCCGGGCTGCGCAAGCCCAAAGAAGAGCGGCTCGGCATCGATGGGTCGGGCCAGGTCGAAGCGGTCGGCAGCAAAGCGACGCAGTTCAAGCCAGGCGACGCTGTTTTCGGAGCCTGCCGCGGCGCCTTTGCCGAATATGCCTGCGCTCCGCAATCAGCCGTGGTCCTCAAGCCCGCGAACATCGACTTTTGGCAGGCGGCCTCTGCACCCGTCGCAGCCCTCACCGCCCTGCAGGCGCTGCGCGACAAGGGACACCTCGAGCCGGGACAGAAGGTTCTTATCAACGGAGCCGCGGGTGGTGTAGGCACTTTCGCCGTGCAGATCGCCAGACACCTCGGCGGAGATGTCACCGGGGTGTGCAGTACGAGGAATGTCGACCTGATGCGGTCTCTCGGAGCACATCACGTCATCGATTACACGCAGGAAGACTTCACGAAGAGCGGACAACGCTGCGACCTGTTCATCGACTGCATCGGAAATCATTCGTTGCCGGCCTGCAGGCGCGTATTAGCGCCCAAAGGTGTCTACATTATGGTCGGTGGCCAGAGCGGCCGCTGGGTCAGCCCCATGGATCGCTGGATCCGGGCGCGTCTCCTCTCGCCGTTCGTCCCTCAGAACCTGATCACGATGGTCGCCAAAGTGAACCAGCAGGGCCTTAACCTCATCGCCGAACTCATGGCGTCCGGAAAGGTGACGCCCATCATCGACCGGACCTACAGCTTACGCGACGTCCCCGCTGCGATTCGTTACATCGAGGAAGGCCACGCCCGAGGAAAAGTAGTGATCGCGATGAATGAGTCGCGATGAACCACCGGGCCCGGCAATCTGAGCTACTTCTGAATATCCAGGGCCTGACAACTACGCTTGCGAATTTGCTTGGCTATTCCAAATGCGAACGTGTATGTTGACTGTCACTTCGGCCCGCGCTTTCCTGGCGCAGTTCCCCCTCTCTCCCCCGGAACCCTGGGTACCCTTCCTGGTCATTCAGCCGCTTCACGCCTGAGGAGGCGAACACCTATGAAAAGCTACTTTGGAGCATGGATCGCACCCTGCCTGTTGCTTGCGGGGCTGGGCGTCGCGGCGCCGAAAACAGCCGCGGCGCAGGAGCAAGCCGCCGGCATAACACCACCGCCGAAGGTTGCGGAGATCATCACCGAAGTGATCAAGCCGGGGCAGGAGGGATCGCCCCATGCCAAGACCGAGAGCGCTTTTCCCAAGGCCTTTGCCGATGCGCATTGGCAGCAGCATTATTTCGCGATGGACGCTCTCTCCGGAAGAGGAGGACGGACGCTCTTCTTTATCGCCTACGATTCCCTCGCCGGCATGCAAAAGGACGTTGAGGGGACGGAGAAGGATGCCACGCTTTCGGCGGCGCTGGATCGCGCGCGAGTCGCGGATGGCGCGCTGCTCCAGTCCTACGACACCAGCGCGTATGCCCTGCGCAACGAGATCAGCTTGCGGGCGGGAGTGAAGATCGAGGAGATGCGCTACTTCGAGATCACGACTTTCAATGTCCGCTCCGGGCACCGGCAGGACTGGGATACTTTGGCCAAAGGATATATGAGCGCGTATGAAAAGATACCGGGCGCTCACTGGGCGGCCTTTGAGAAGGTGTATGGCGACCAGAACAGCGGCGCCCGGTTCCTCCTGGTTACGCCGATGAAGTCGCTGGCGGAGGCCGATCAGGAGATGGACGACAACAAGCAGGTGATCTCCATCCTTGGGGCGGACCAGATGAAGAAGCTGGAAGATCTCGCTGCGACCACGATTGAATCGAGCGACACACAGGTCTACCAGATCAATCCGAAGCTGAGCTATCCGCCTGACGCCTGGGTGAAAGCGGACCCGGCATTCTGGGGACAGAAGTAGAGGCTGATCTACCGGAGGTCTTTTAGGGCTCAGTGGCGCGGGGAGCGTTCCCGCGCCGGTCTTAGAACGGGATTTTCAGGACCTTTTCGATATAGTTCGCCGTAATCCGGGCGCTTTCCTGGGGCGGACGCCAGGGGGATGTGTCGAGCTCGACGTTCAGGAACCCGCGCCATTGAATGCTGTCCAGGTAGGTTTTCAAAGCGGGGAAATCGACTCCGCCTGTGCCGAGAGGAAAGAAGTAAGGATCCTTCATCTGGTCCACTTCGGGGCCCGGCACATGTTTCGTGCCGCCGCGATCTTCGGGTTTCGTGTCCTTGAGGTGATACTCCAAAACGCGGTGGCCATATTTTTTGCCCATGGCCAGGGGGTCCATTCCGGCCATGGTGAAGTGCCCGGTATCGAGAACGAGCCCGACATGCTTCGGGTTGGTATTGTCCATCATGAACTCCAGCTCATGCTGGGTCTGGAGCTGGCTGCCCAGGTGAGCGTGTATCCCGAGCTGCATGTCGAGCTCTTCCGAGATCCGTTTGCCGAGCGCGTTCACGGTGCCGGCCATGACTTGGAGATCCGCCTCGGTCGAGCCCCCGGGGCGCCGGCGGCCAAGGTTCGTCTTTTGCACCTGGCATCCAAAGCGTCTGCTGAAGCGCGCCATGTTGAAGTGGTTGTCAATTACGGCCTGGCGGGCCGAGGGATCTTCGAAATGAGTGCTGCCGCCGGCGGCCCCGCCGGTGATGCTGACGAAGTTGACCCCCATCTCAAAGATCCGGCGCATCAAGCCCTCGGCGTTGTCGGGGTAGTAGAGCGTGTCCGGGCGGCAGAAGGACGTGCCGAAGATCTCCATATAACGAAACCCGATCTCACGGCCCTCGCGCATCCCTTTGAAGGGGTCTCCCTCCCAGCCGCCCCGGGTATTGGTGGTGTAGCCGATGCGGTATTGCTGCTGTTGCGGATACAACGGCTCCTGCCGGACACCCTGATCCGCACAGGCTGAAGTCTGCGCAGCGGCGGCTGCCGGCCGGCCGGCCACCCCCGCGGCGCCCGATGCCAGGAGTGCTCCCGTGGTGGTGAGAAATCGTCTGCGATCCATGCCTATTTCCTCTCCTGTTCGGTCACGATGCCAGTTGAACCGAGGCCGCATGACTCCGTGATAGTTGATCTATCACCTTAGTTTTTTTGAGAAAGGCAAGTGTACACAGAAGGTGCGTTGCTGGCTAGCGATAGGGCGCGGAGGCAGTTCCTCCGGAGCTCCGGGTTCGACTGTATCTTCGTGGTACCATCTACGATAGATCATCGTTCATAGGCCGATGGAAAAGAGACTTTGAGCATGAGAGGGGCAGATGAAGATCAATGCTGAGAAGTGCGTAGCGTGTGGAAACTGCACCTACGTTTGCCCCATGGGCGCCATCTATATCGATCCCGTCCGGAAGCGGGCCACGATCGATCGGGACTCCTGTGTGGAGTGCTATGCCTGCTTCAACGGGCTCAGCCAGGAGCACCTCAACCCTGTGATCGTGCGGACGATGCGGAAGGTCTTTTCCGTCATGCGGCTTCGTTTTGAGCCGGAGCCCGACGTGTGTCCTACGGCGGCCTTCGAGCCGGACGAACTGGTCTGGCCGCGCGTCGTGCGGCGGGCTTTCTCTGACCCGAGCGTGCCGCACGAGTCCACCGGGGTGGAGGGGCGCGGGACCGAAGAGGTGAAGACCAACGATGTGACCGGACGGGTCGAGGTTGGAGAGGTCGGCTTCACGATCGAGCTGGGCCGGCCCAGTGTTGGGGTTCGCTTCCGCGAGATCCAGGAGGTCTGCTGGGCACTGGCTCAGGCGAATGTGAGCTTCGAGAAGCGGAACCCGGTGACGTCCTTAATGTCGGATGTAAGCACCGGCACCCTGCGGGCGGACATTCTGGATGAGAAGGTCATGTCGGCCATCGTGGAGATCAAGGTTCCGGTCGAGCGCACGGAGGAGATCATTCGCCTGGTGTGGGAGGTCGAGAAGCGGCTGGATACGGTGGTCGCGATCGGCGTCGCCACGCGCTGCCGCGAGGACGGCAAGGAAGAGGTTGTCGCCCCCATTCTGAAGCGCCTGGGATATGAGCTCGAGCGCGCCAAGACCAATATAGGCCTGGGCCGAGCGCCCCAACCGGCAGGCGAAGCTGCCAGGGAGACTGCAAGCGCATGACGAACACGCTGCACCGCTTCGGCGATTCTGAGAGCTTCCGCGACGATTACATTGTTTTCGCCATACCCAGCAAGAGCAAGAAGGACCCTGACGCCCTGCCCAAGCTCCGGCGGTTCCTGGAATTGGCCCTGGAGTACAAGCCGGTCAACCTCGGGGATGCGCGGCATGGGGGCGCTCTCAGGTCCTCGAAGTCGCTGAGCCCCCTGTCGCATTGGAAGCGGGACAGCAAGCCGGATTTTCAGGCGGTTCTTCGCGGACTTACCGTTCCCACCACCTGCGCGGCGGTCTTCGACAATCGCCCTGCGGCCGAGCAGTTCGTCAAGCGCATCAAGGAGGAGAACCTGGGGATGAGCGTCAACGTGTCGACCTCGATCGAAGGCGCGGAGCGCTGTTGCGACTACGCCTGCATCGAGCGGCACAGCGTAGGCTACTCCCTCGGTTTCGAAGGCAAGACCGAGAAGATCCCGAACTCGCAGGTGACGGCGCTCTCCACGATGTGCGGGCATGGGATGATCAGCCCATCCTTCGCAAAGAAGATGGTCGATCTCGTCAAGGAAGACCGGCGCACGCCGGAGGAGGCGGTCGCGTATCTTTCCCGCTTCTGCTCCTGCGGGATCTTCAATCCTTCGCGCGCGAAGCGGATCCTCGAAGAGGCCCGCACAGGTTCGAAGTAGCCTTTCCCGCGGACTGCCGGAGCTGCGCGGCGCGGGGCGGACGAGGGCTTAACCGGCAAAGATGGGTTTGGCCGCGTCGATCCGGAGATAGAGGAAAGCGGCCAGCAGGGAGAGCGCCGTCATGACGAAGAACGGCGCATTCCATCCATAAAAAGCGACCAGATAAGCAGAGAGGGCGGAGGCTGTTGCGCCTCCGATGTTTCCGCAGGTGTTCATCACGGCCGAGACTGAACCGGCCCGGTCGCCTCCGATATCCAGCGTGATCGCCCAGGATACGCCAACGGTAGCCTCGAGCCCGAACATCGCCAGGCAGGAGAATCCGACGCTGGTGAGCGAGTCCGATGTGAGGCATGCCGGAACGATGCTGGCCGCGGAGAGCAGAAAACCGGCCGCTCCCACGATTCGGCGAGCCGACCTGAGGTTCCCCGAGCGTTTGGCCCAGAGGTCGGAGAGCGAGCCGCCCAGCAGATCTCCCGCGGTTCCGGCGAGCAACGGCAGGCTGGCGTAGAAACCCATCTGCTCGAGGTTGAATCCCCGGTGAGCATTCAGATACTTGGGAAACCAGACCAGGTAGACGCCGAGGTTGTAGGCGTAGCAGAAGTACATCGGGCAGAGAATTCGCATCTGCGGGCTCTCAAGAATCTGCTTCCAGGGGGCGGACCCGTTTGTCTGCCGATGCTCACGGGCGAGAGCGGATTGAATGAGGGCGCGCTCCGCGGCGTTGACCGATGCGTGCTCGGCGGGAGTGTCGCGGTAGTACCAGAACCAGACGGCGGACCAGAGAAGCCCGAGCGAACCGAAGGAGAGGAAGGCCGCTCGCCATCCGAAGCGCGCGAGGATGAGGACGACGAGCGCCGGGGTGAGAGCGCCGCCAAGCCGCGATCCGGCATGCGTGATTCCCTGGGCAAAGCCGCGCTCCGAAGGCAGCATCCAGCGGGAGAGCGAGCGCGTGGCAATCGGGAAGGCGCCGGCCTCACCCATGCCGAAGAGAAAACGAACGAGCGCCATCGAAGCCGCGCTCCAGGCGAGCGTCGTGAGAGAGGTAAAGACAGACCACCAGGTGACGATCCACGTCAGCGCCCGGCGGGGGCCGAAGCGGTCGCCCAGCCAGCCCCCCGGGATCTGGAGAAGAGCGTATCCCCACTGAAAGGAGCTCAAGATCCAGCCCATGGTGACGATGGAGAAGCCGAACTCTTTTTGGATGGACGGGACGGCCGCCGAGATGACTACGCGGTCCATGTAGGTGATCATGTAGGCGCCGACCGTCAGGGCCAGGACGATGTGGCGAACCCGGGTCGGCCGCGCTCCTCTGGGAAGGTCAGGCGTGCTTACGGCGGTGGCTGAGGACCCCTCCGGGAGAGCCCCGGCATCTTTCCTGGCAGACATTTCGAGCGACACTCTCCTTTTGGGCCGTAGGGATCGCCTTCCATGAGCTGGATGGAATGCGATACGTGATCTATCATCTTTTGATCGGAGAAGTGTACATCATAAGCCTGAGAAGATGGCCCCGCCCGGCCTCACCGGGATCTCAGCTTGTGGGATGGAACTGTAAGTCGTGCATCCGAGAAAATAAGCGCTTTACAATCGTCCAGCCCGGGTGATATATAGTCTCGACGCAATGATAGATCACCATATCAAGGGGTAATTGCAGCCGAGCTGCGTCTCCGCGCTGCAGATTTCCAAATTTGAGGACGGTTGTTTATGACGCTACTTTTGGATGCAAAGAATGGCCGCCAACTGGCGGAGCTGAAGACTGGGGTAAGCCGGCGAATCGCGCTCAGGGCGTTATTGGTTCTTCCGCTGTGTGTTGCGGTGCTTCTCTCCTCGCGCGCGGTTGCCCAGGCGGTTTCCGGTTCGATCAACGGCACAATCACTGACGCGACCGGAGCGGCAGTCGCCGGCGCTTCCATTACGGTGACCGACACGGATAAGGGCACATCCAAAGTGGTCGTCTCTTCCGCGTCGGGCACCTACCTGGTGCACGATCTTATTCCCGACCATTACCGGGTGAAGGTTGAGGCGAAGGGATTTTCTACCGCCGAGTCGGGCGTGGTCGAAGTGGCTGCCGACAACTCGTCGGAGCTGAATTTCCAGTTGAGCGTGGGCTCGAGCACGCAGACGATCGAAGTCACCGAGTCCGCACCGCAGTTGAAGACTGATCGCGCTGACGTGGCCACGCTGCTCAACACGCTGACCGTGGAAGAGACGCCAAACCTTGCGCGGAACGCGACCAGCCTGGTATTGCTCGCTCCGGCGACGACCGCTTCCACGTTCTCGAATGCGAATGCGGAGGACCCCCAGCGATCGATTCCTATCTCGGCCAACGGTCAGTCTCCTTTTTCCGCGGGATTCATTCTCGATGGCGCGAATGACAAAGATGGATTCATCGGCGAAATCGTAGTCAATCCGCCGCTGGATTCGATTCAGGAGATGAGCTTCATCAGCCAGAACTACGATGCGGAGTTCGGCGCCGCGGTCGCGGGCGTCACCGTGATGCAGACCAAGTCAGGCAGCAATAAGTTCCATGGCAGCGCGTATGAGTTCCGGCGCAGCGATGCGCAGGAAGCGCGCGATCCATTCACCCAGTATCCGCACAACAATCCCGTCGGCCCCGATATTCCCAACACTCTGTCCAATGTCTTCGGCGGGACCATCGGTGGCCCGGTTCTGAGGAACAAGCTCTTCTTCTTCACGGACTATCAGGGAACCCGCCAGAAGGTCGGAAATTCCTTCAAGCTGACGGTCCCGACCGCGCTGGTGCACTCGACCTGCGCCGGAGGGAGCGGAAACTGCGACCTGAGCGAGTATCTGCAGGGAGGGCAAGGGCAGGTTTACGATCCGGCCACGGGCGCCGTGAATAAAGACGGGGCGGCGACAGGAGTGGGCCGCGTGCCTTTCGCGAACAACCAGATTCCGAACTCCAGGCTATCGGCTCCGGCGGTGAATGTGTTGAAGCTGCTGCCCGCTCCCAGCTTGCCGGGCGTTCAGAACAACTATGTTGCCAGCGGTTTCGGAGTGTACAACTTCAACCAGTTCGATACGCGCATCGACGACCAAATTACCAGCTCCGTGCATATCTTCGGGCGCTATGGCTATCTCGGCTCCCAGCAGAGCTCTCCGGCCGCTCTTGGCGTGCTCGGCGGCAACGGCTTTGGAGTAGGAGGATGGGCGGGCTCGGAGACAGGCGGGAACCACAGTCTGGCTGTAGGGGCGGATGTGGCGGTCAAGCCCCAGCTCCTGACCGATCTCCGGTTCTCCTACTTCCGCTATGCCTTTGTGGAAGCGAAGTATGACGGCACAACGCCGCTGATGACATCGCTCGGCATGCCGGGTCTGAATACCGGGGCGCAGGGATCCGGCGGAGCTGCCCAACTGGAGATTGGCGACGCGAGCGGCAAGATCGGCGAACTCTCCTATCTCGGATCGGGGAACCACGGCGCGAACCATTGCAACTGCCCGCTCGATATGACCGAGCAGGAGTATGCGTTCATCAATAATTGGACCCGTGATATCGGCCATCACTCGGTCAAATTCGGGGCGGAGATCCGTCATCTGCAAGAGCTGCGGATTCCAAGCGACGTCAACCGCACCGGCGAGCTGCAGTTTGCCAACGAGCGCACCTCGACGGCATCCGGGGCCAACCCGGGGGGCTTGGGCATTGCCTCCTTCTTTCTTGGAGATGTCTCGTCGTTCCAGAGATATGTAAGCTCGTCGACCAATGCACAGGAGCATCAATACCGTACGTTCTTCTATGTCCAGGATAACTGGCGCCTGACGCCTAAGTTGACGCTCAACCTTGGCGGACGCTGGGAGATCTACTTTCCTGAGGCGGTCAACGGCAAAGGCAACGGCGGATTCTACGATCTGAACACGAACACAATCCGCGTGGCCGGCTATGGGAATATCGGGATGAACCTGAATATCCAAAACAATTTCACCTTCCTTGCGCCGCGGGTGGGTTTTGCGTACCAGCTGACGCCGAAGAGCGTGCTGCGCGCCGGCTACGGCCGGGCTTTCGATCCCGGATTCTTCGGCGATATCTTCGGCCAACTGGTAACTCAGACGATTCCAGTGCTTGAAAACCAGGGACTCAGTCAGTTAGATGGAAACGTATACGACGCGGCGCGCAATGCTGATGGAAGCATCTTCAACATTGCGACTGGACCGTCGGCGCCGGTGCAGAAGTTTCCTGTGCCGGCGAGCGGACAATTCACGCTTCCCGCCGGAATCGACCCGACCTCGCGGCCGGATCGCATGCGAATCCCCTATGTAGATGGATGGAACGTTACCTTTCAGCAGCAGTTGGACCCCACGATGAGCTTCTCGCTCGCCTATGTCGGGAATAAGTCAACTCACTCGATTCCGAACTCTACGTGGGGAGGCATCAACTGGAACGACTGGACGGTGGCCGGCTTTGCCGAAGGCGTGAGCCAATGCAAGCGCTCGGTCTTCTACGCAAAGTGGGGCTACTGCGGACCGGGCTATATCGGCTACTACGCGAATGAGGCGAATGCTCATTACAACTCGCTGCAGGCGACATTTGAGAAGCGCTTCTCCAAGGGGTTTCAACTCAACTCCAGTTATGTATTCTCCAGCGCGGTCGGCGTAGCGAACGGCGGCTACTTCCAGATCGACCCGCACGCGAACTGGGGGCACTTTGACTTCAATCGGACCAACGATTTCAAGGTCTTCGGAAACTACGCTCTTCCCTTTGGGCGGGACAAGCAATTCGGGGCCAACATGCCCGCCTGGGCCGATGCCATCGTGAACAACATCGCGCTGAATGGCACGCTCAACTGGGCCAGCGGTCTGCCGTATACCCCCTCTTACGCGGAATGCGGATCGGATCGGGACAACGGACCTTGCCGGCCGGATTTGATCGGCAGCTTCCAGCAAGGCGCCGGCAGCCTGAATACTGTAACCCACACGGTAACCTACTACACGCCGGTTGCGCCGCTGCTCACCAATGGCCAGGTCAGCGGCGCGTTCCGCCGGCCCCAGGTCGAGCACTTTGGCAATCTGCCGTACAACGGGCTGTGGGGTCCCGGCCTGTTTACGACCGACCTGTCGCTGAGCAAGGAGTTCGCCCTGTTGGAGAGCGTCAGGCTGAACCTCCAGGTACAGGCCCAGAATGCCTTCAATCATGCCAATCTTTCCGCGCCATCCAATCGCTGCCTTGATTGCTCGGGAGCGGCGGGAGCCGGCCAGATCACGGATATCCTGGGAGGCACGTTCGCGAGCATGCGCCAGCTTCAGTTTGCCGCGAAGTTCTCCTTTTAACTGACACGGTGCGGCGTCAGGCCCTGCCGCCGGAGCCTGACGCCTCAGAGCAGTGATTTTCGAGAGGACCTTCAACTACGGTGCGTCTTAAGCGGAGCGGCTAAGATGTTGTTCGCCTGGCTAAAGGTATACCGGAACGATTGCGCTCAAGAGGGGCCGGCGGACGATGCGTATCTTTTTTGCAATCCTGGCTGCGTGGGCGGTCATGCCTGTGCTCTTCCAGTTGCTTCCGCTGAAGGGAGATGGCCGGAGTATGGCCGCGACCCGGGGGAGCCTGTTACTCGCCGCTCGCCCAGATCAACGCACACAACGTGAGTGGCCTGCGGCGAGCCTGGACCTGCCATACCGGGGAACAAAGCCGCTCCTTTGAGACGACACCGATCCATCTCGAAGTCTACAGCGCGGATTGAGTGCACATGGCGGTAGAGCGGTCGATCGGTCCGGAAGCGACATATCAGGGTGGCGCGCGCAGCGCCGCAATTCGATGCCGAACTTACTCTGAAAGAATAGGTTCCTGAGCCTCTTCCGTCCTGGCCCTGACCTCTTTGTGGCGATCGAGAAAACGGACACAGGCATTCCAGCGCAAAATGGCGTCATCGTTCCCTGCGGTCCGCAACCGCTCCGCCTCTTCGAATAGACCTAGCGCTTTGACGATGAAGTCGTAAACATAGTTGCCGGATCCCAATCTACCGGCCTGATAACGCGCCTTTGCGCGCCGCTCCCACGCGATGCCGGAATAGTAAGCGCGGTCGTAAGCCGTTTCCAGGCCGGATATCTCTCGTATGGCGCTGGCGAACGCTCCCTCCTCTTGAGGAAGCTCGTCAGTAAGAGCGAGAATCAGACTGATTCTCGCCTCCCGGTTTGCCGGGTCAACTTCGAGGATATCGCGCGAGATGCTCACGGCCTCATTCGGCTCGTTCAGCAGCCGGTAGCGTTCCGCCTTGGCCAGCGCGGCGTCCACGCTGTCACGAGAAATGGGTTTTAGTGTGAACATGTGACCTCTTTCCAATTAGAGGATGTGAAAGATTTGCTTCAGGGGATCGAAGAATCGGTCCACTACCCTCTCCTTGAGTGGAATAATCGCGTTCTCGGTAATAGTGATCGACTCCGGACACACCTGGCGGCAGCAAGTGGTGATGTTGCAGTAGCCGATATTGTGCTTTTGCTTTAAGTCCCTCATCCGGTCTTCCGTATCGAGAGGATGCATTTCGAGCGCGGCGACATAGACCAGCAAGCGAGGGCCGATGAATTCATCCTGCTTGTGATGTTCGCGCAGGACGTGACACACGTCCTGGCAGAGGAAACACTCGATGCACTTACGAAACTCTTGCACTCGCTCAACGTCGGCCTGCTGCATGCGCCATGTTCCATCCGGCGAATCGGGGGAGCGGGGCCTGAATTCCTTGATCGTCCTTTTGGCCCGGAAGTTCCATGAGACGTCTGTAACTAAATCCCGGATCACGGGGAAGGTATGCATTGGCTCGAGGATGACCGGCATGTCCAAGTTGAGATCGCTAAGCCGCGTCATGCACATGAGCTTGGGCATTCCATTGATTTCAGCCGAGCACGAGCCGCACTTGCCGGCCTTGCAATTCCATCGCACCGCAAGATCGGTCGCCTGCTGAGCCTGGATCCGGTGTACGGCGTCTAAAACCACCATACCTTCCTCGATCGGCGTGATGTAATCCCTGAACTCGCCGCCCGCAGGATCTCCGCGCCAGATTCGAAACATCGCTTGCGTGGCCATCTATTTCATCTCCTCGATCACGGCCTTCAGTTCGACGGGGATCGGCGGGAGAGCCCGCTTTTCCGCTCGCATTTCGCCATCCGCACCACGCCTGACGACGATGTTGTGCTTGCCCCACTCCGCGTCTTTAGCCGGGAAATCCTCGCGGAACTGCGCTCCTCGGCTCTCTTTTCGCAGCAGAGCGGCGCGGGTAATCGCCTCCGATACAACCAGCAGATTCCCGAGGTCCATGGCCGTGTGCCAGCCATTGTTGTACTCGCGGTTGCCAACGATACCAACACGGTCCGCCCGCGTATGGAGCTGCGCGATCATCTCTACGGCTTGCTGCATTTCATTTTCCGTGCGAACAATGCCGACCAGGCTCTGCATCGCTTCCTGCAAGTCGTATTGGATCTGGTACGGATTTTCACCAGACGGGCCGCGCTCGAAAGGCGCCAGCGCATCCGCAGCGGTTGACTGCAGCTGCTCCTCATCAATCTTTGCCGGAGCACTATTGCTCTTCGCAAATTCTGCCGCAAACCTTCCGGCGCGCCGTCCGAAGACCACGAGATCAGAGAGCGAATTGCCACCCAGGCGGTTGGCGCCGTGCAGCCCGGCTGCCGCCTCTCCCGCGGCAAACAATCCCGGCACGGTGGACATCTGAGAATCGCCATCCACGCGGATGCCGCCCATCATGTAGTGAGTCGTGGGGCCGACCTCCATCGGCTCTTTGGTGATATCCAGATCCGCCAGCTGCTTGAACTGGTGATACATGCTGGGCAACTTGCGCTTGATGTGCTCCTCCGATTTCGGAAGTTGCTTCCCGATCCAGGCGATATCCAGAAAAACACCGCCGTGGGGCGTGCCCCGTCCCGCTTTGACTTCACGATTGATGCAACGGGCGACGTGGTCACGCGTCAGGAGTTCGGGAGGCCGGCGGGCATTCCTGTCGCCCTGGGTGTAACGCCATCCTTCCTCTTCCGTGTCCGCGGTCTGATCCTTGTAGAGATCAGGAATTTCGTCAAACATGAACCGGCGGCCTGCGCTGTTGCGCAGAACACCGCCTTCGCCGCGGACGCCTTCGGTCACGAGGATGCCGCGGACACTAATCGGCCAGACCATACCGGTCGGATGGAACTGGACGAACTCCATGTCCTGCAGCTCAGCGCCGGCGCGGTAAGCCAACGCAAGCCCATCCCCGGTATATTCCCAACTATTGCTGGTGATCTTGTAGGCGCGCCCCATTCCGCCAGTAGCCAGCACTACCGCCTTGGCTTGCCACAGATGGAAGCGGCCCTTTTCGCGGTCATATCCGCAGGCGCCGGCGATGCGGCCCGAGTCCAGCAGGAGGCTGAGCACGGTACATTCCATGTGGACTTCCATCCCAGCGTGTATTCCGTGATCCTGAAGTGTGCGGATCATTTCCAGGCCGGTGCGATCGCCCACATGGGCCAGGCGAGGATACCGATGACCGCCGAAGTTCCGCTGAAGGATCCGCCCATCCTTGGTACGGTCGAAAAGTGCACCCCATGCCTCAAGCTCGCGCACGCATTCCGGCGCCTCCTTGGCATGGAGCTCTGCCATGCGCCAGTTATTGAGGTACTGCCCGCCGCGCATTGTATCGGCAAAATGTACGCGCCAGTTGTCGCGATCGTCGACGTTGGCCAGGGCAGCGGCAATGCCGCCCTCGGCCATCACGGTGTGCGCTTTACCGAGCAGCGATTTGCAGACCACGCCCACTTTGGCGCCGCAGACGGCAGATTCGATAGCGGCCCGCAGCCCCGCGCCGCCCGCGCCAATCACCAGCACATCGTAAGAGAACCGCTCGAACTCCGGCATCTACAGGATTCTCCAGTCGTGCCAGATACCCATCGAGCAGAGGCGGATGTAGACATCCGAAAAGCCCACCCAGAACAGACTTGCCCATGCCCATTTCATGTGCCGTGCGTTCAGGCAGCTCACGCAGTCGTAAAGCTTGTGCCGCACAGGGTGCTCGGAGATCTGGTCGAACGTTCCTCCGACAAGGTGCCGGAACGCGTGGCAGCCAAATACATATCCGCCGAGGAGCACCACATTCACGACCAGGACAATGCTTCCGACTCCGATTCCGAAGCCGTCTGGGAAATGGAAGGAGATCACCGCGTCATAAACGAGAAAGCCCCACACCACATAGGAAAGCCGCAGAAAGTAGCGATGAAAATTCTGCAGAATCAGCGGAAAGCTTCGTTCGCCGAGGTAACTCTTGCGCGGCTCGCTTACGGCACAGGCTGGAGGGTCGGCCCAAAACGATTTGTAATATGCGCCGCGGTAGTAGTAACACGTCAAGCGGAAGAGGCCCGGCATCCACAAAATGAGAAGCGCGGGAGAAAAGGGCAGGAAAGCCGGATACCATCTCGGCTTCGGGCCAAACAGGGCGTGCGGAGAGCTGCCAAAGATTTCCGGAGAAAAGAAAGGTGAAATGTAGGGCCCGAAGGTGTAGTGGGTATTCTGGAACGCCGCCCACGTGGAGTAAACCACAAACAAGCTCAACCCCAGGAACACCGCCGTCGGGAAAAGCCACCATGCATCGTGCCGGGACGTCTGGCCGAACCTGCCGTCTTTCCAGACGACATCGGGAGTTGCCATCTTGCCCCCTTTACGGCAGGGGATCCTGACGAGTCCTTTCCCGCCGTTGGCATCGCATTATAGCAAGAAGGTTCGCGGCCGGCTCTTCCAAGAGAGGCAAAGTTCTTAAGAGGCCGATTTGGCCGCAACAAGGTGGACGAACATTCATCCTGTCCAAGCTCCTCTTAAATCCGCGATTTGAGTACAGCGCGACACCATGCAGATTCATACAACGGACCGGCATGCCGCTGAGCAAGGAGTTGCCGTGTTTGAAGGCGTCAGGATGAACCTTCAGGTACAGGTCCGGAATGCCTTCAGGCATGTCAATGTTGGCGGCCCATCCAGTCGCTGCATTGATTGCTCGGGAGCAGCGGAAGCCGGCCAGATCACGGATATCCTGGGAGGCACCTTCGCGAGCATGCGCCAGCTTCAGTTTGCCGCGAAGTTTTCCTTTTAGGGCACACCATGCGGCGTCAGGCGCTGCCGCGGGAGCCTGACGCTTCTGTGCAGGGATTGTCGAGAGGACCTTGAGCTATGGTGTGTCTTGAGCGGAGCGGCTAAGATGTTGTTCGCCTGGCGGAAGGTATGCCAGAGACGTTGCGCTCAAGAGGGGCCGGCGGACGATGCGCATTTTCTTCGCAATCCTGGCTGCATGTGCGGTCATGCCTCTTCTCTCTCAGTTGCTTCCGCAGAAGGGAGACTGGCCGGAGTATGGCCGTGACCCCGGGGGAACCCGTTACTCGCCGCTCGCCCAGATCAACACGCACAACGTGACTCGCCTGCGGCGAGCCTGGACCTACCATACCGGGGAGCAAGGCCGTTCCTTTGAGACGACACCGATCCTGGCGGGGAACGTCCTGTACCTTTCGACGCAGAACCAGAACATCGTAGCTTTGGATCCGGAGACCGGCAAAGAGATCTGGAAATACGAGACGCGATCCAACAGCCGGGAGAGCCGCGGCGTTGCTTACTGGCCGGGCGATCAGGGGACGGTGCCGCGAATTTTGTTCGGCACAGGCGACGGCCGGCTGATCGCGCTCGACGCCAGCACGGGCAGACCGGCGGCCGGCTTTGGCGACAACGGCAGCGTGGATCTGCGAGCCGGAGTGGCGGATAAGTTCCCGAAGGCCAGTTATGGAATCAGTGGGCCTCCGGCGATCTATCGCGATGTCGTCATTGTGGGGCCGGCGACGCAGGAGGGCCCGTCTTCAGGGCCCAGCGGCGACCCGCGGGGATTCGACGTGCGAAGCGGCAAGCTTCTATGGACGTTTCATACTGTGCCGCGGCCCGGGGAGCCGGGGAATGAGACCTGGGGCGCAGATGGATGGAAGGATCGAGCGGGGCCGAGCCAGTGGGGCGCGGATACGGTGGATACGGAGCGCGGCCTGGTTTTTCTGCCTGTCGGCAATGCGGCGGACAGCTTCTACGGCGCCGATCGCAAGGGCACCGATCTGTACTCGAATAGCGTAGTGGCTCTCGATGCGCTCACCGGCAAGCTGCGCTGGTATTACCAGGTGGTCCACCACGATCTGTGGGACTACGACGTGAGCGCGCCGCCGGCGCTGATCGAGGTGCGGCGCGGAGGCAGGACGATTCCCGCGGTAGCCGAGATTACGAAGATGGGCCTGTTGTTCATTCTCGATCGAACCAATGGACGGCCGGTCTTCGGCGTCGAGGAGCGGCGCGTGCCCAGGAGCGACACGCCGGGAGAGGAGTCTTGGCCGACGCAGCCGTTTCCCCTGAGGCCTCCACCGCTGGCTCGGATGAGCATGACCGAAGACGACGTCTCAACACGCACGCCGGGATCCCACCGGTTCTGCGGCGAGTGGTTGAGCCGTTTGCGATTCGAAGGTCCCTATACGCCCTTCGGCACGACTCCCTCGCTCTCCATGCCCGGCAGCATGGGCGGCGGTGACTGGGGCGGCGTCTCCTTCGATCCCGAACTGGGCTACATCTACGTGAACACGAACAATCTGGGCGGCGTCGGACACATGGCGCCTTCGGCAGCGGGCGCGCCGATGCCCTATCACAACGAGGGAGGGTATACGCGCTTCATTGATGAAGACCAGTATCCCTGCCAGCAGCCGCCGTGGGGCCAACTGAGCGCGGTGAATGCCGATACAGGCGAGGTGGTCTGGCAACGGCCGCTGGGCAGCTATGACGAGTTGGAAGCACAAGGGGTGAAGAATACCGGCGCTCCGAATATGGGCGGCTCCATCGTGACGGCCGGGGGCCTGGTGTTTGTGGCGGCGACGACGGACTCGAAGTTTCGCGCCTTCGACTCACGCACCGGGGCAGAACTCTGGACAGCCAGGCTGGACGCCTCCGGCACTGCTGTTCCAATGACTTATCTTGGCCGCGACGGCACGCAATATGTGGTCATCGCGTCCGGCGGCACGAATCGCTTTCGCATGATCGCCAACACCGCGGGCAAGCTCTCCGACGCCCTGATCGCATTCTCCTTAACGGGGAAGGAGAGTGGGTCCGCCCCTCCGATGGGCCGCTCTTCCGGTTCGCCGGAGACGCCGGCAGCGGCACTGCAAGCGGCGCCGGGGAGAGCCGGCGCAGCGCTGCCCGAAGGGGAAGGAAAGGCAACCGTCGTTGCGATCTGTACGAAGTGTCATGACGCAGCGGTCTTCACCAATGCAGGGATGAGCCGGGAAGGCTGGGAGGCTGTGGTCGAGTCGATGAAGGAGAACGGAGCGGCCGGAACGGACGACCAATTCAAAGAGGTGACCGACTATCTGGCGAAAAACTTTCCCAGCCGCCGATAAGGCTCAGGCGGATCTACAGGTGGACCAATCCCCGCCGCAGCGCGGTCGTGACCGCTTGTGTGCGGTCACTTACCTTGAGACGCATGAGAATCAAGCTGACGTGGCACTTGACCGTCGATTCCGTAATGCTCAGCGCGGTTGCAATTTCCTTATTGCTTTTGCCGTTGGCCATGAGGGCGAGGACCTGGCGCTCCCGCGAACTCAGCTCCGCATCGGGAGTTTGCGAGGCGAGCGCAAGCTTCATGGGAAGAGGGAGAAACCGGCCGCCCGCGCGAACCCGCCGCAACGCATCGATCAACGCCTCGTGTGGCATGCCCTTGATCATGTATCCCTGCGCTCGGGCAGCGAGCGCCTGGTGAATGTCTTCATCTCCGTCGTACGTGGTGAGCGCTACGAAACGAGTCTGCGGGTGATTGCCGCGGATTGCGCCGGTGCGAGCCATGTGGTCTCCCACCCTTGCCTGCCGCAAGGATGGGGCGCCCCTCTTCGCTGCTCTGCTCACGTTTTGGAAGAACAGAACTCAGGCCCTCTCTGCTGCTCTTCTCACGAGTCAGGGAAGCACAGATGACTCGTTCAGC
>DASYYO010000104.1:0-7828 GCA_035933805.1 Acidobacteriaceae bacterium
GCTGCCGGAGGGCACCGAGATGGTGATGCCCGGCGACAATGTGTCCCTGGAGATCGAGCTGCACACGCCGGTGGCGATGGAGAAGGGGCTGCGTTTCGCCATCCGCGAAGGCGGACGTACGGTCGGCGCCGGCACCATCACTGAGATCTTGAAGTAAGGACTGGCTGTTGGGATGACAGGGCGGGCGCCTTTCCGGCGCTCGCCTGTTGGAAGGGGAGTCAATGGTAGGACAGAGAATTCGCATTCGCCTCAAGGCTTACGACTATCGCGTGCTCGATACTTCGACCGGCGAAATCGTGGAGACGGCCAAGCGCACGGGCGCTCAGGTTGCGGGGCCGATTCCGCTGCCGACGGTGAAGAACAAGTATTGCGTGCTGCGTTCGCCGCACGTCGACAAGAAATCGCGCGAGGCCTTTGAGATCCGGACGCACAAGCGCCTGATCGATATCCTCGAGCCGACGCAGCAGACGGTCGACGCGCTGATGAAGCTGGATCTTCCGGCCGGCGTGGACGTCGAGATCAAGGCCTTCGAAAAATAAGCAGAGTGCCTTCAGTCGCTGCGGAAGCCGCGCAGCAATGATGGGGAGAAGAGACGATGGCGGTAACGGGAATTCTGGGCAAGAAGATAGGCATGACGCAGGTGTTCGATGAGAAGGGTGAGGTTCACCCGATCACCGTGCTGCAGGCCGGCCCCTGTGTGGTGACGCACCTGAAGAAGCTGGCCACGGACGGCTATGACGCGGCCCAGATCGGCCTGGTCGGTTTTGTGAAGGGGTCCAAGGTCTCCAAGCCGATGGCCGGACATTTCGCCAAGAGCAACGTTCCCCCGGTCAGGGTGATGCGCGAGGTCGGTATCGAGGTCCTGGCGGCATCGGAGCAGGGTCAAGGCTCGGAGGTGAAGGCCGGCGACAAGGTTCTGGTCGACATCTTCAGCGATGCGAAGTACGTGGATGTTATCGGGACGAGCAAGGGGCGCGGATTTTCCGGAGTGGTTCGCCGGCACAAATTCGGCGGCGGACCCAAATCGCACGGTCATATGTTTCAGGTCCAGGGTTCGATCGGAGCTTCGTCGTTTCCCTCGCGGGTCTTTCCGGGTCAACGGATGCCGGGCCGCTTTGGCGGAGACCGCGTGACGGTGCGGAACCTGCGCATCCGGGGCATCGATCTTGAGGAGAACCTGCTGATGGTGGAAGGCGCGGTGCCGGGACCGCGGGACGGCTATGTGCTGATCTCCAAGGCCAAGGCTCCGCCGCGGGAGCGCCGTGGTTTTGGCGGCGCGGGAACGGTAGATCCGCTAAAGGCGTCCAAGAAGGCCTCCGCAGGCAAGAAGAAGTAGAGCCGCGGAGCGGGCTGGCGTGCGCGGGAAGCATCCTGCGGCGAGTCAGGCAAGAGCGTAAGCGTGGCTGCCGCGAGAGCTTTCTCGAAGGCGGGCGACAAGGAAACGAGTTGAAAATGGCACAGATTGACGTACTGGATCTCAGTGGACAGAAAGTAGGCTCGCTTGAGCTGGCCGATGAGGTATTCGGCCAGGTCAACGACGCCCTGCTGTGGGAAGCGGTCAAGCACTACCGCGCAGCGATGCGCCAGGGAACAGCGGCGACCAAGAACCGCAAGCTGGTGGCGGGCTCAGGCAAGAAGCTGTGGAAGCAGAAGGGGACTGGCCGGGCGCGTGTTGGCTCGGTGCGCTCTCCCCTGTGGCGGCATGGTGGTACGGTGCACGGACCGCAGCCCCGCAGTTATGACTATGCCTTTCCCCGGAAAAAGCTGTTGGGTGCGCTGCGTTCAGCGCTGGCTTCCAAGTGGGCCGACGGCAACCTGACCGTTGTGGACAGCTTGGAGATGGCCGAGGCCAAGACCAAGTCATACCGGCTCGCGCTCGACAAGCTGGGCGCCCTGCGCACGGCTCTGCTGGTCGAGGGCGGCTCAGCTCCCGGCCGGTCGCTTCTGCTCGGCTCGCGAAATCTGGAACGGGTGGAGCTGGTCCTCTCGAAAGAGGTGCACCCCTACGACCTGCTGCGCAATGAGCGCGCCATTTTCTCCCGCGCGGCCATCGAGCAGCTGCAGGAGTCGTTGAAGAAGACGGTCTCGCGGCGCCAGCAGGCAGCCGGCGAGCCGGCCGGACCGGCGAGAAAGCGCAAGATCGCCTCCAGGGAGGTAGCGTAATGGCGAATCTTTATACCGTGATCAAGCGCCCCATGATTACTGAGAAGGGGCTGGGCGCCAAGGAGACGGAAGGCACGCTGGTCTTTGAAGTAGCCGCGGATGCGACGAAGACAGAGGTGCGCCAGGCGGTCGAGACTCTCTTCAAGGTGAAGGTCTCGACAGTGCGTACGGCTAATTTCCTGGGCAAGGAGCGCCGCCGGGGAAAGTTTACCGGCTATCGTCCTGATTGGAAGAAGGCCTATGTTCGCCTGAAGGCCGGCGAGAAGATGCCGGATTACGTGAACAACTTGTAAGGCTGCCGTCCGGGCAGATGCGCCGCAGGGCGCGGGCACAAGAGCAGCGCCGGAAGGCGGGCTCCAGAAGGCTTCGAAGGTTTCTCGAAAGCCCCGGAAGATGACGAGTTAAGACATGGCGATCAAGACATACAGACCGATCACACCTACGCTGCGTTTCCAGACCTCGCTGGTGAACGACGATATTACGACCAACCGGCCGCACAAGCCGCTGGTGGTCATCAAGCAACGCACGGGTGGCCGCCGCAATACCGGCGACGTCACGATCCGGCACCATGGCGGCGGGCATAAGAAGAAGCTCCGCCTGGTGGACTTCAAGCGGGACAAGTTCGGGGTGCCGGGCAAGGTGGCATCCATTGAGTACGACCCGAACCGCTCCTCCCGGATCGCGCTGGTGAGCTATGCCGACGGGGAGAAGCGCTACATTTTGCAGCCCGTAGGGCTGAAGGTGGGGCAGACCATCATGAGCGGCCCCGAGGCCGATATCCTGGTGGGGAACGCTCTGCCGCTCAAGAACATCCCCTCCGGAACCACAGTGCACAACGTAGAGCTCCGCCCGGGCAAGGGTGCCCAGATGGTGCGCTCGGCAGGCGCCTCTGCCCAGTTGGTGGCCAAGGAAGGCGACTACGCGCTCTTGAAGCTGCCTTCCGGCGAGACACGCCGCGTCCTGGTGGAGTGCATGGCGACGGTGGGGCAGGTCGGCAATACGGACCATGAGAACGTCGCGATCGGCAAGGCGGGACGCAATCGCTGGAAGGGAATCCGTCCCACGGTTCGCGGCGTCGCCATGAACCCGGTGGATCACCCGCATGGCGGCGGCGAAGGCAAGACTTCCGGCGGGCGCCATCCGGTCACTCCGTGGGGGCAGCCGACGCGCGGATACAAGACACGCAACAATAAGCGGACCGACGCGTTTATCGTCAGCCGCGGGTAAGTGGATCGAGGCCGTCTCTCGCTTTTCCGGGCGGCCGAAGCGGGAAATATAGAGCAGGATCAAGCGTCCGCCGCGTACCTCACGGTGCCGGTCGGACGCCAAGGAGCGATCAGGATTATGGCACGTTCGACAAAAAAGGGACCGTTCATCGATACCCACCTGATGGTGAAGATCGAGATCATGAACCGGGCGAATGACAAGAAGGTTCTTCGCACCTGGTCGCGCCGGTCCACCATCCATCCCGACATGGTGGGTCACACCATCGCGGTGCATAACGGGAGAAAGTTCGTCCCGGTCTACGTGACGGAGAATATGGTGGGGCACAAGCTGGGTGAGTTTGCGGCGACGCGAACCTTCAAGGGCCACTCGGCGAAGGCTGCGGAGACATCGGCCAAGCCGCGCTAAGCGGGTCTTGGCTTTCTGAATTTATTTGTTGATTTGAAGGTACAGGAAGGGTTGAAGGTCAAGCCAATGCAACTGGACACACGAGAGTTCCGGGCTGAAGCGCGCTTTCAGCGGGTATCGCCGCAAAAGGCGCGGCTGGTGCTGGAGCTGATCAAGGGTCGCAGGGTGGGAGAAGCGCTGGAGACGGTCGCATTTACCAAGAAGGGCGTTGCCCCGCTGGTTGAAAAGGTGCTGCGCTCGGCCATCCAGAATGCGGATTATCTGAGCCAGGAGCAGAGCCTCGATCTGGATGTGGACAATCTCTACGTCAAGACCGCGCTGGCCAATGAGGGACCGCGTATGAAGCGTGTCCGACCCGCCCCGATGGGCCGCGCTTATCGATATCAGCGGCGGATGTCGCATATCGTGATTGCGGTAGCGGAACGCAAACAGACGGGCTTGGTGGAGACCGCCGAGCCGGGCACGGCCAAGAAGAGCGTGGCCAGGAAGAGCCCGGCGAAGAGGACTGCAGCCAAAAAGACTGCAGCCAAAAAGACCGGGGCCAAGAAGACCGCAGCCGGCAAGGCCGCTGCCAAGACATCGCGGAAGACAGGGAAGTAGAGGAAATTTATGGGACAGAAAGTCCACCCTTACGGATTTCGACTCGGCGTGAACAAGCCGTGGAGGTCGCGTTGGTTCGTCGAGCGCGACTATGACAAGCTGCTGATGGAAGACGTGAATCTTCGTCAGGAGCTGAAGGAGAAGCTCAAGGCGGCAGGGGTCAGCTCGGTGGAAGTGGAGCGCCCGGGAAACAAGCTGCGCCTGATCATTCGCACCGCGCGGCCAGGAATTGTGATCGGACGCAAAGGCGCCGAGATCGAGAAGCTGAAGGCCGATCTGCAGAAGCGGACCAATCGGGACGTCTTCATCGACATTCTCGAGGTTAATAAACCGGAGCTCGATGCCCAGCTGGTGTCGGAGAACATTGCGCTGCAACTCGAAAAGCGCGTGGGTTTCCGCCGGGCGATGCGCAAGTCGGTCGATTCAGCGCTGCGCTTCGGTTGCAAAGGGATCAAGGTTCGCGTCTCCGGCCGTTTGAACGGCAACGAGATCGCGCGCTCGGAGTGGTACCTGCAGGGGCGGCTGCCTCTGCATACGCTGCGCGCCGATATCGACTACGGGTTCTCCGAGGCGCGCACGACGTATGGCGTGATCGGCGTGAAGACGTGGATCTATCGCGGCGACATTTATGAGCAGAAGCGCCGTCAGCCGCAACCAGCAGCGACCGGGGTTTTCTAAGCGCAGCAGCGGGCTCCGCAGCAATGAATTGAATTCAAGGCGTTCGGCTCGACGGGCTGGCCGCCAGAGGCAAGGGATTTCCTTATGTTGATGCCAAAGAAGGTGAAGTACCGCAAGCAGCAGCGGGGACGCATGCGTGGCAAGGCGTGGCGCGGCTCCGAGCTGTCTTTCGGGGATTACGGGCTCAAGGTTATGGAGTGCGGATACATTACCGACCGGCAGATTGAAGCCAGCCGCGTCGCCATGACACGCTTCATCAAGCGCGGCGGCAAGATCTGGCTGCGGCTGTTCCCGGACAAGCCGGTGACCAAGAAGCCGGCCGAGACCCGTATGGGCAAGGGCAAGGGCGCTCCCGATCATTGGGTGGCCGTGGTCCGTCCCGGCAGGGTTCTCTTCGAGATGGAAGGCGTGACCCCGGAGATGGCGCAGGAGGCAATGCGCCTGGCCTCGCACAAGCTTCCGCTCAAGACGCGTTTCGTGATGCGCCATGAGGCCAAGCCGTCGGCAGCGGCGAAGTAGCCGCCGAGGAGCATCCGCTCCGTTGTTTTGAACTGAGTTGAGAGAGAAGAAGCGATGGAAATTGAAAAGATCCGGAATCTGACCGACGAAGAGCTGAAGCAGCAGGAGCGCCAGGCAGGCGAGCAGCTCTTCCGCCTGCGCTTCCAGATGAAGCTGGGGCAAAACGAAGGCGTGAAGAAGCTGCGCGGCCTGCGCAAGGACATCGCGCGGATCAAGACGATTGAGCGTGAGCGCGAGCTTGCGGCGCGCGGCGATGCGGCGAAGGCGCAGACCGCGGCGCCGGCCAAGGCGGCTGCGTCCAGCAAAAGCAAGCCGGGCAGGAAAGGGGCACGCTAACGATGAGCAATGCAGAAGTGAAGCCGGAGCAGCAGGCGCCGCAATCGCGGCGCAATGAGAAAGTGGGCAACGTGGTTTCGACCAAGATGCAAAAGACGATCGTGGTCGAGGTCGAGATGCGGAAGACGCACCCGAAATACAAGCGGGTGATCAAGTCCAGCAAGAAGTTTTACGCCCACGATGAGGAGAACTCGGCCCGGGTCGGCGACGTGGTCCGGATTCGCGAGACGCGTCCCCTGAGCAAGCTGAAGCGCTGGCAGCTCAAAGAGGTCATTCGCCGTTCCTCTCTGGCGCAGGTGGAAGAGGCGGAGCGAGCAGCCGTCTAGTCTGCTCAGTGCATGGCCGGCGCGGCTGCGATTCCCTGCATCCGCCCGGAGCAGGAGGTCCTGCGGGGCCCCAGAGATCGAGGAGAGACGAGTATGGCAGTACAGATGAGAACGATGCTTGAGGTCGCCGACAACTCCGGCGCGCGCAGGCTGCAGATGATTCTGCCGCTGGGCGGTTCGAGCGGCAAGAAGGCCGGCCTGGGCGATGTGATCACCGCCTCCGTGAAGGAAGCCTCTCCCGACGGGCAGGTCAAAAAGGGCAAGGTGGTCAAGGCCGTGGTGGTGCGGACGCGGAAGGAATATCGCCGCCGGGATGGAACCTATATCCGCTTCGACCAGAATGCAGCCGTGCTGATCAATGAGGCCGGGGAACCGGTAGGAACCCGCGTCTTCGGGCCGGTGGCCCGCGAACTGCGGGAGAAGAAGTTTTTGAAGATTGTTTCACTGGCTCCCGAAGTGCTCTAGGGCGATTTCGCTGGAACGGAACCGGAGAGGGAAGAAGCGATGAGTTTGAATATTCAAAGAAACGACACCGTGGAAGTGATCACGGGCAGCGACAAGGGCAAGCGGGGCAGGGTGCTTCGCGTCGACCCGGACAAGCGGCGGGTTCTGGTGGAGCATGTGCGCGTCGTCAAGAAGCACGTCCATCCCAATCCGCAGAGGAACATTCAGGGCGGGATTGCCGAGCAGGAAGCGCCCATTCAGATGTCGAATGTGATGCTGGTCTGCGCGAGCTGCGGGCCGACGCGCATTGGACACAAGTGGGAAGGCGACAGCAAGGTGCGGGTCTGCAAGAAGTGCGGCCAGACGCTGGCGCGGCCCCGGAAGAAGTAACCGCTTCGAGTGCGGCGCTGCGTTTTGCGGCGCGGCGGGCAGATCGACACAGATAGATTTAGATAGAAAGATAGACAGAAGGCATCACGCAACGGTAGACGGGCAGTTGACGTAAGCCCAATCCGGGACCGTGGAGGAAATGATGGCAGCGAAGACAGTCGCGAGACTCAAAGAGAGATATCACAAAGAGATCAAGCCGGCCCTGCAGAAGGAGCTGGGCTTGTCCAATACCATGGCTGTGCCGAGACTGGAAAAGATCGTCCTCAATATGGGATTGGGAGAGGCCACGCAGAATGTGAAGCTGCTCGATCCGCTGGTGGCCGATCTGGCGTCGGTCGCCGGGCAGAAGCCAGTGACGACGCGGGCGAAGAAGTCGATTGCCGCCTTCAAGGTGCGGGAAGGAATGCCGATCGGGGCAATGGTGACCTTGCGCGGCGACCATATGTACGAGTTTCTCGACCGGCTCATCTCAGTAGCGCTGCCGCGCGTGCGCGACTTTCGCGGAGTTTCGACCAAGAGCTTCGACGGACGCGGCAATTACACCCTGGGCATGAGGGATCAGTTGATCTTTCCCGAGGTGGACTATGCGCGGGTGGAGAAGCTCAAGGGAATGAACGTCACGATTGTGACTACGGCCAAGGATGACAACTCGGCGCGTGCGCTCCTGCGCCAGTTTGGCATGCCTTTCCGGCAGACCGCTTAGCCGGTCCGCGATCTGGATTTTGAGCGTCCGCCGAACG
>DASYYO010000114.1:0-3836 GCA_035933805.1 Acidobacteriaceae bacterium
GCATGGTCACCTTTGAGGCAGCATCCTATATTCCGGAATACGGAACTGACAAGTGAAAGAAGCTCCGTCGAAAGGGAGATTATGGAGTTGTATCGATATTCCGCAATGCGGAACCGTGCGCCCGCGCGCTAGCTCGTCCGGCGAGCTACTTGCCGGAGTTCAGTCTCACTCGGGCGACCGAGTAGGGCCGGAGCTCCAGCACAGGCGGATCTTCTGTCGTTTGGGTTTTGAGGTTCAGCAGAGCCGGCTCATGGAAGTTGTTCTCATCGAGTATCTCCACGGAGCCGATTCCCGGACCGCCGGCGAACTTGACGCGTTGATTCCGATCGGTAAGGTTGGCCAGCCATGCGATCCGGTTTCCCTCGCGATCCTGCCCCGCCACCGCCAGCAGGGCATCAGGCCGGCTCGATACGCACCGGTATCGTGAACGGCCGGCGAGTTCCGCCAGGCCACGGGCAGCATGAAAAGCCGGATGATATACGGTCTTATCTGCTCCGTCCGGGAGCGCGAGCCCAAGGGCGCCGGTCATTGCGCCGACGGTCAGGGCATCGAGGCGTCCTTCCATTGTTGAAGCCGCATAGCCGATCATCCACGCGGCCGCAAAGAGAGCGGTCTGCCGCGGATCCTGATCCGTCATGGTCATCCGGCGCCGCGCAGGATTGTCCATCACCCGCGAGCCGTAGGGGTTTTGTCGCATGCCGATGGTCGAGGGCCCAATCCGGTATGGGATCTCCTCGCCGACAATCGCGCGAGCTGAACGGACCAGGTAGGGCATGGTCTCCAGTGTTTGCATCACGCTTCGATCATCCGCTGCGTGCACGATAGGGCAAGTGCAATGGGAGACAAAGTCGAGCAGATCGACCGGCGGACGCTTCCGGTTCAGTTCCGTGAAATAGCTCAGCATGCCCCCGCCGAGAGCCAGTTTTGGAAAAGCTTTGCGCGCCGCGCGATAGATTTCGGACAAGGGAGGACAGGCAGGCCAGTGGCTGCCGGGGAGTGTGGATTGCCGGTCCGCGTCCGGTGAGACCATTACACCTGAGAGCTTTAAACCTGCGTCTGCAATCCACCTTGCCGTTTCCTGGAGCTCATCCTCCACGCTGCGCCGGGCGGGAAGAACCAGCTCGAGAACATATTCTGCACGGCCAGCATATTCCCGGACCAGCTCGGCGAAACGCAGGAGATCTTCTTTTCCATGCCCTGCAGTCGGATCAAAATGCAACAACATGAGTTGCGGAAGCAATTTGGCGATCATCTCAGGATGAGCCAAAACCGCCGCAGCCTGGGCTGGGTGGATGAGGATGCCGATCCGGGGGAAGATGCCCGCAACCTCGCCGATCTCCACCCCGATTGGCGCCTCTTTCGTCTCCTCCTGACTGGCCGAAATCATTGGAGTTTGGCGATGATCGGCAATGATCAACTCCACCGATTGCCGGCTGCGACCCCCTGCCTCCATAACGTATGGCCACGGCAAAGCCAGAGGACGACCATAGGTCTTGTAAGAGGCGTCGGACCAGTTTCGCTGGTCTTCCGTCTCGAAGACGTCTCCGGTCATACGGCAAGATACGCTGATCCCCGGCGCTGCCTGGTGACGGATCGCGCGGATATTCTGGAACGGCTGCCAAGGAGCGATGAGTTCGGGGAAGGTCGCATTCTCCTCTGAGCCGTCAACATGCTCCACGATCGCCGGCTGCCCGGCGACGCCGAGGATGGGATGAAGAACCACGAAGCTGCAGCGGGCGGTTAGAAAGGGGGTCCTCGGTTCGGCGACTGCTTCGAAGACAATGCGGCCGCTGGCGTCGCCCTCGATCCGAGCGTCGTAGTCCAGAACCTCTCCCGTCTCCGGACGAGCGCAGCGTCCGTGAAAAGTCACAGTAAAGCCCGTGCCGTCCTGGCGGATCTGGCAATCGAGGATCTCCGGGTTGTCCGTTCCCCAGTCCTTGTCACGAACGACGTAGTTGATGGCGCGCAGAACCTCGCGGCCCTCGTAGCGGATCGCTTGCATGCCTCCCGCACAAAAATCCGCCTCAATTTTGCCCGCACGCAGCGTTTTCCGCTCCGGCTCTCTCTCGTCTGTTCCCACACGCCGTTGGGCGATGCTCATTTCCATGTCGAATCTCCGTTCGAACAAAATCCTCTAATGCACGATGGCTTCCAGTTCTTGGCCGGGCTGAATCCTCCGCAGCAGCAGAGTGGTCCACATGCCCAGGGAAGCTGCCGTGGCTACGATGAGCCATGTGAGGATAGGCCTTCCCAAGCCGGCGAGGGCCGTCCACAACAGGCTGCCCAAGACAAAGCCGAACACCTGCATCGCGCTCAGGAATCCTACCGCGGTTCCGCGGATGCGCGTCGGAAAGCTCTCACCCTGGTAAGCATAGCCCGCCCCGGACCAAGTGCCATTCGTCGCCTGGTAAAGCACAAAATAGACAAGAACGACGAGCCACGGCCGTTGCGCCACGAGGAAGAGCAAGGTAAGCGGAGCAACCAGGATGCCCGAAACGATGATGACTTCCCTCCGGCCCCATCGCTCGCCCAGCCATCCGCCCAGGATATAGAAAAAGAATCCGATTCCGCCGCAGACGAGGAGCAGGGCGCCGGCGGAAGACTGGCTGAAGTCCTTGTACTTCGTCAGCCAGTAGACGATGTAGAGGTTGGTCGCGACAAAGCTGATGCCATAGAAGATCCAGACGATGGAGAGCAGAGTAAGCTGCCGCCGGATTGGGCCGGGTTTGGCGAAAAGCTCGCGAACGGTCACCCGGCCTTCGGGTTCGAGGGCGATGCTGCGCCTTTGCAGCAGAGCACTGACTGCGGCGTGATCGCCCTTGCGAATCGCGCTGCGAACACTCTGCACATGTTCAAATCGCTCGGACTCACGGACGAACAGCCGTCCCAGCATGACAGCAACAATCGGCAGTACGCCCAGCAGAAAGACGAAGCGCCATCCGAACCTGCCGAATGCCAGATAGACGCCGGAAGCCAGGAATACCCCGAGAGGCCAGCCTCCCTGGACGACGGAGTAGAGCAGTCCGCGCCGCTCCGCGGGCACCTGTTCGTTCACGATCGTGATGGAGACGGCGAGTTCCGCGTATGCGAGCCCTGAGGCCACGGCTCGTACAAACACCAGTTGCCAGAAATCCTGGACGAAATAAGTAAGGCCGGTGAAGACCGCCGTCCCGGTGAGACAGATCATCCACACCCGCCTGCGCCCGAAGCGGTCCATTGCGTAGCCGGCAAAGATCGTAATAAAGAACTGCGCCGCGTAGACAAAGAACCCCAGGATCCCCAGGCCCGATTCACTGATCTGGAGGCTCTTCGCTATGTCGGGAAGCGCCAAAACAAGGAGGTTTACGTCGTAGGAGGCAAGCGCCCAGCCGGCAAGAGCAATGGCGATGAGGTATTTCAGATAGCTGGCTTGCGGGCGGTCGAAAAGCTTGGCTGTGCTCATGCTGTTCCTTCGCTCCCTGCCAAACTACGGGCTCATCCCCTTGTTTCCGCGCCGGAGCGAAGCGGCCATCGCGATGGGCTGGCTGTCACGCTTTCAGGGGTGGAAGCACTGCCTCAGGCAGTGCACGACTGCAAAGAGGACCGCTCGTCTTCAGGTTTGCGCCTTACGTAATGCGCTGAATGCTGGCTGCGATCTCTTCGGGCTCAAAGACGCGCTTCCAATCTGGCCGCATCAACGCCGGCATACCGAACTCAATGGCTTTGTTGCAGGCATCCGAGAATAAGCCTTCGCGCTCCTTGAAGATCGCTGAGGCGAGAACGTTGATGTGCCCCAGGAGAAAGTCGCGCGCGGCCTGTTCGGGTACACCTCGACTCACGACCTCCTCCATCGCTTC
>DASYYO010000154.1:0-8628 GCA_035933805.1 Acidobacteriaceae bacterium
ACCGCGCGCGCATCGTGGGTGAACAGCACGATGCCGTCCTGGAGGTTGGTCATGATCTGGTCCAGCCCTTCCTTCAGGGCGGAGAAGACCTCCTCCACATTGCGCATGCGGCGGCCGATTCGCTCGATCTTGTGCGAGACCTCGACGACCGCATCTTCTGACTCGTCGGGCGGCGCGGGTTCGCCGGTGCTGGTCTCGGCGCGATCGAGGGCATCCAGCCGGTAGCCGATCTGCTCAATCGGCTTGAGGGCGACGTTGGCGAGAAATGCGGCAACGATGATGGAGCACAAGATTGCCACGCCGGTGTAGGTCAGCGCGGTTACCAGCCATGGTTCCACCACGTAGCGCAGGAAGGTCGTCCGAATGCCTACCCGCACCGTCAGGAACGGCTGCCCGCCGGCTCTCTCCAGGGGAAGGGTTACGTTATAGACCCGAGGCGGTCCGAAGACGATGCCCAGCAGACGCAGCAGGCCCCCGCTTTGCAGCTCTCCGTACTCCTTGCGTACCGGGAGGGGTGCATCCAGTCCCGAGGGGTCGGTGCTCACCAGTCCCCGGCCTTCGCGGTCCGCGATGGCAACGTCCAGGATGGTCGGCGAGTAGCGGAGGGCTGAGTCAAGCAGGGACTTGATTCCGGCGTCGTCGCGCAAGGCCTCCGCCACTGCCTTGCGCAGGGCGCTGGGATCGTTGGCGTTCAGCGGGCGGCCGGTCAGGTCCTCTTCCAATGCGCGGCGCGTGGCAAACAGCACCTGGTGCGCCACCATGTCGTTGGCAGCATATGACTGGGCGATGCGCTGCTCCAGCATCTGGTAAAGAAAGATCCAGCAAAGGGCGCACACCATGAGGAAGACGAGTCCCGAGATTGCAAGTACGAGCTTGGTCTTCAATCGCATCGTGCGTCTTTCGCGGAACTGCTCTGTCCTTCTTGCGAGATCAATCGGAGGAGAGGAACCTCTCCGGTATGCACAGGTCCTCTGCAGGACTCAGGGTTCGAAGATGCCTCATCTCCGCCATGGCTCCGGGTCGCCGTGAGACAGCGGGAAAGCGTCGCCAACCATACCATAGTCGAGCGGAACTGAGAGACTCCGGGGAACTCCAAGGGCATTGCAGACTGCACCGCCTGCTGCTGTGTTAGACGCAGAAGCGTTCTCACGTTGGTGCAGCGACGTCACCCGTCCGCCCATCATGTCATGCAGGGCGAACCGGCCCTAAAGAACGGAATTAAGAGCCCTCCGCTCCGTTTGTGCTGCCATACTCTTTTAACTTGTTGTGCAGCGTCTTCAGACTAATCCCTAGAATCTCCGCCGCGCGAGTTTTATTGTTATGCGTCGATTCCAGTGTCTTCAAAATCAATTTGCGCTCCGCTTCGTCCACTGTCGTTCCCACTTCCACGTGGACCCCGCTGGAGTTCTGAGCTGATTCCGCGGCCGTATGCCGAATCTGCCGTTCGCCGAAGCCCGGAGGCAGGTGAAAGGTCTCAAGCGAACCATTGCCGCATAGAATCACGGCCCGCTCGATGGTATTTCTGAGCTCGCGCACATTGCCCGGCCAGTCATAGGCCATGAGCTTTTGCAACAGATCGGCATTCACGCCTTTGACCTGCCGGTCGTGTTTGGCATTCATGTCGGTCAGCATGGCATCGATGATGGATGGAATGTCTTCCTTATGCTCCCGCAAGGGGGGCATATGCAGGTTGAAAACATTCAGCCGATAGTACAAATCTCCGCGAAGCTCTCCGCCGGCGACAGCTTCTTCAGGGTTCTTGTTGGTCGCCGCAAGCACGCGCACGTCCATCGGCGTCTCGACTTTGCTGCCCAGGCGCCGCAGTTTTCTGTCTTCCAGCACGCGCAGCAGCTTGGCCTGCGTGCCCACCGGCATCTCCCCGATCTCATCCAGCAGAAGAGTGCCCTCCTCGGCGAGTTCGAAGCATCCGGCCCGGCGCTCCATGGCCCCGGTGAACGCCCCTTTTTCGTGCCCGAAGATCTCGCTCTCGATCAACGTCTCGGGAATCGCGGCGCAATTGACCGCCACGAAGGCCTTGCTCCTGCGCGGGCTCAGTTGATGCAGCGTACGCGCCACCAGTTCCTTGCCGGTGCCGCTCTCGCCGGTAATCAGGACCGATACGTTGCTCGGCGCCACGCGCTCGATCATGGCGAACATCTCCTGCATCTTTTTCGAGTTGCCCACCATGGAGCCGAGGAAGCCGGTATCTCTCAGCTTGCGCCGGGTAACCTCCAACTCTCGTTCCGTGTCCCGCTGGCGGCTGGCGTTGCCGAGGATCGTCTTCAGCCGGGTGGGGTCAATGGGTTTCTGGATAAAGTCGTAGGCGCCCATCTTCATCGCCTCAACCGCGCGCTCCACGCTGCCTTGCGCCGTGAGAACGACGACTGACAGCTTGAGCTGCATCTCGCCTAACCGGGTCAGCAGCTCCAATCCGTCCATTCGAGGCATCTTCAAATCGGTAACGACGATCCCGGGGGCCCATTCCATCGCTTTTTCCAGGCCTTCCACTCCATCCCGAGCCGTCTCTGTCCGATAACCCCAACCGGAAATCAACTCCGCCAGACCGGCCAGCGCGTGCAGTTCGTCTTCGACGATTAATACTCTCTCTGCGGTGGCCATTCTTCTATGTTTGAACTCCTCTGCTGTTACTTGCTTCTTCCGCTTGTCTTGCCTTGGGAAGATCGATTCTCGTTTCTTCCGGGGCCTGTTGCTTCCCTCGGCTTGCATCCCGAGCCGCCATCTAATAGCGCGGGACCTTCGGGTCGATCTCCCGCGACCAGGCATCAATGCCGCCCCGCAGCGACTGGACTCTTTCGAATCCCTGATTGCGCATCCAGACGGTTACATTCATCGAACGGATACCGGAGTGGCATACGGCGACGATATGCGCCGCGGGATCGAGTTCCTGAAAGATGCGAGAGGGAATCTCCCCCACAGGAATCAGCTTTGCGCCTTCAATCCTCGCACGGGCCCACTCCCCGGGTTCCCGTACGTCGAGCAGCACCAGGCTGGACGGGTCCGCTTGCAGGCGCAAAGCCACGTCCTTTGCTGTAATTTCAAATTCAGACATAGGTTTAGGATACATGTGTCAAAGCTCCGGAGACGCCGCTTGAACAGACGAGAGAGCGGACCGGCATTCGATCCGGCACGCTTTCGGCCGGGGGAGCCTTGGGTTCTGTATGCCGCGACCATTCTATCTCTTAGAGAGGAAAAGCCGTGCAAGACAAACGGAGCCTCTTTGAATACCCCTGTCCCGGGTCTGACAACCTGCCGCCGTACAGAGAATTCCCAGGAGAGTCCCATGACGTCCGCCGTCGAGTTTGCCAGGAGCCAACGACCCCGCTTTCTGGAAGAGCTGAAAAACCTGCTGCGCATCCCATCCATCTCCACGCTCCCGGAACACTCTGCCGATGTCCACCGCGCCGCCGAGACGCTCGCCGCTGAACTCAGGCGCATCGGACTGGAAAACGTCCATCTGATTGAGGGGCAAGGGCATCCGCTCGTGTATGGCGACTGGCTCCATGCCGCGGGCAAGCCAGTCTGCATCGCCTATGGACACTATGACGTGCAGCCCCCTGATCCGCTGGAGGAGTGGATCTCCCCTCCCTTCGAGCCGGCCGAGCGCAATGGAAACCTCTACGCACGGGGCGCGGTGGACGATAAAGGGCAGATGTACATGCACTTGAAGGCGCTGGAGTCTCTCTTCCACGCCCACTCGGGCAAGCTGCCGGTCAATGTCCGGGTCATTCTGGAAGGGGAAGAAGAGGTCGGCGGGGAATCGATCGCCCGATTGGTGCGGGAGCATCCCGAGCAGCTTCAGGGCGATTTCGCCCTGGTTTCGGACACCGATATGTTCGCGCCCGGCCTGCCGACCTTGTGCGTGGGCCTGCGCGGCATGATCTACACCGAAGTGGAGGTTCGCGGCGCCCGTACCGACCTGCACTCCGGTCTCTATGGCGGAGCCGCGCCCAATCCCTTTATCGCGCTCTCGCAGATCATTGCCGGTCTGAAGGATTCCAAGGGGCGGATCCTGATCCCCGGGATCTATGACAAAGTCGCCGCTCCCAGCCCCGATGAGCTTCGCGCCTGGAAGAGCCTGCCCTTCGATGAGGAACAATACCGCGAATCGGAGATTGGCAGCCGGGCGCTTACCGGGGAACCGGGCTACTCGGTCCTGGAGCGCATCTGGGCCCGTCCGTCGCTGGACGTTCACGGCATGCCCGGCGGCTTTACCGGGGCCGGCGCCAAGACGGTGATCCCCGCCCGGGCAACCGCCAAGATCTCGCTGCGCCTGGTGCCGGAGATGGAGCCCGCGGAGGTCTTCTCCCAATTCAAGCGCTACGTCGAGCAGATCTGTCCCGAGGCGGTCGAGGTGCAGGTCCGCCTGATCCACTCCGGAGACCCGATCGTGATTCGCACCGGCAATCCCTTCATCCAGGCCGCGACCCAGGCGATGCATCAGGTCTTTCACAAGGAGACGGTCTTTGTCCGCGGCGGAGGCTCCATCCCCATCGTCGGAGATTTCGAACGGCACCTGAAGATTCCCACCGTCCTGATGGGCTTCGGCTTGCCGGACGATAACCTGCATGCGCCGAACGAGAAGTTCAACATCTCCAACTTCTATCTCGGGATCGAGTCGATCATTCTTTTCCTGGAGCAAGTGGGAGAGATGCATTCGTGAGGCCGCAATCCGTTGCTTCTCCCGCTGGGGCGGCGGGCTTTGTGGTCGCCGGCGGCCGCAGCACACGCATGGGCACGGACAAGGCGCTGCTGGCGGTTGCCGGACGGACGCTGCTCGCCATTGCTCTTGAAAGGCTGCGCGCCCTGCCGTTTTCCTCGCCGCCGCGGATCGCCGGCTCACGCCCCGGCCTGGCGGCCTATGCTCCGGTCATTGAAGACATTCGCCCGGGCTGCGGGCCGCTCGGCGGCGTGGAGGCCGCCCTGGCGGCCAGTGGCGAGCCTCTCAATCTCTTCCTGCCGGTCGATCTGCCGCTGGCGCCGGCTGAGTTTCTCGGCTGGATGCTGCGGCGCGCCAGGATCAGCGGAGCACTGGCCACCTATCCCCGGGCCGGCGGCATCGCTCAGCCAGTCTGCGCGGTCTATCACCGCTCCCTGCTGCCTTTTCTCTCCCGATTCCTGGATGCCGGAGTCTTCAAGGTCTCCCGTGTGCTCGAGGGCGCGGTGGAGGAGATGGCGTCTCGCGAGCAATGGCCGGAGCGGAGCGGCAAGCTCATCGACGTCTTCGATCTTGAGCTGGTGGCGGCGAGCGATCCCGAGATGTATGCCTTTTCTTCGCTCCCACTGCATCGCTGGTTCCAGAACTGCAACACTCCGGAGGACCTGCAGGCGTTGCGGCTCCTGGCCTCCCGGCAGAGTGTCGCGGGGAGGCCCGGTACGGAAGCGGCTCCTTTCCCAGCCGGCGGTTCCGGGCGCCGCGAAATGCTCTAATCTGAAATCCATGAGCCCGCTCCTCGATCCTCCTTCCGACCAAGGCCAGCCTCAGGGACCGGTCACCGAGATTCCCCAGGGCACGCCGATCGAGATCATCGAAGCGCCCGGGGCAGCTCCTGAGAACGGGGAGAGCGGGGAGACTCCGGGGAAGGAGCCCTACATCTCCTTTCAGCATGTCTTCAAATCCTTCGGCGACGTCAATGTTCTCGATGATGTGAGCTTTTCCGTGGCGGCGGGCGAAACGCTCTGCATCCTCGGCCGCTCCGGCGTGGGCAAGTCGGTCTCCCTGCAGCAGATCATGGGTTTTCTCAAACCCGACTCCGGACGGATCATGGTCGCCGGGCAAGACATTACTCTGCTGGATGAAAAGCAGATGGAATCCGTACGGAAGAAGGTGACCATGGTCTTTCAGAATGGAGCGCTCTTCGACTCTCTCTCGGTTGGAGAGAACGTAGCCTTTCCGCTGCGCGAGCGCCGCGAGCTCCAGGAAGATCAGATCCAACAGGTCGTCAACGGGCTGTTGGATATGGTGGGCGTATCGGGAATGGCGGAACTTCTGCCATCTGATTTATCAACGGGCATGAAGCGCTCCGTCGCCATCGCGCGGGCGCTTGCGGCGCAGCCGGAGGCCATTCTCTATGACGAGCCGACGACCATGGTCGACCCGCTGATGGGCCGGCGGCTGGGTAACCTCATTCAAAAGCTGAAACATCAACTTCGATTGACCAGCATCGTCGTTACTCACGATATGCGCTTCGCCGCGCGATTGGCCGATCACGTGCTCTTCCTTCATCAGGGAAGGGCGCGCTTCCTCGGGACCATGGAAGAGATGGAGCAGAGCGAGGACGAGGCGGTTCGCCAGTTTTTAGAGTTCGATGCGCTGGTCTTGCCGCAGGTCTGACCGCAACTTTCAGAAAACGCAGACGCTGCGATGCGCCTGCCGGCAACCGCACAGTGAACAGACACTCAGGCAGCAACCGTGATGGTCTCAGTTATCGAGGTTGATACAGTCTCGTTCGGTCGCGGCGGGTCTACTAACAATTTATTCACTCAAGACACTTCAATCGCTGCTATTATCGGACAGCATTCAGTATTTGTTTTGTGGGCCCCTGCAAAACGATAAACGGATCGGGCGGCTGAGCAAGCCGCGCCTGAAGCGGAAAACAAACCGAAACCAAAATGCTGATTCAGGAAGCAGGGAGACTCGTCGACAGCGATGCGGTCATGCTCCTCTTTGGACCGTAACTCATAAGCTAGACCGGTAGGTGGCTTATGGAACTCACACTGTTTACATCTTTTGTGTACTCCCATTCTTGACGCGTCACGAGTATATGTGAAATCTGCGAGTTTCTTGATCTGTCAGACCGCTCATGGCTACCTCAGAATCTCTAAGACGCTTTGCAACCACATCCGTCGGAGATAGACCGGCCGGAGAGGCAACGGGCCCGGGGCGGTCCAATGCCCAGGTATCGCCGGGCAAGAGCATGCTCACGCCTGCGTTGTGGATGCTGGGCGACGTGCTCATCGTGCTTCTTTCGCTCGTGATCGCGATCCGCGGCTGGCTGGGGGCGGGTTTTCGCCGGGCTGATTCGCCATATCATACGAATGCCATGTTTCAGTCGCACCCTGCGATCTCCCTCGGGGTCCTGGCGTGGTTTCTCTTCTCCTTGATTCTGGTCAGCCGCCGTTATCATTTGTATGGCGCCATGCAGATGCGCAACGCTCTGCACGAGCAGCGCCTCACCGTTCAGGCATGCTTGACGGCGGGCCTTCTGCTCTCCGGCGCTCTCTACCTGATTCATGGCGAGGTCGTCTCCCGCGGAATCGTCATCCTCACCGTCATCATCACCACCATCCTGCTCTGCATCCGCCGCCTGATCTGGCGAACGATGATGTACCAGCGATTCGAGCGCGGGCTGGAGACCCGCAACATCCTTATCGCCGGCACCGGCCGGGCTGGATATGCCCTTCGTCATCACATCGAAAGCATTCGCTATCTCGGGTACGCGTTCAAAGGCTATGTGGAGATCCCCGGATCCGATCATGAACCTGGAATCCCCGGTAGCGAGATCCTGGGGTCGGTCAACGAGGTTCTCGATATCGCACGCAAGCATTTTGCGGATGAGATCTTCCTCTCCGCCAGATGCGAGCCGGACCTGGTAAAGGAAATTGTGAGCCACGCGCGTGAGGCGCGCGTGGACATCCGCGTGGTGCCCGAGCTCTACGATGGCCTTACCTGGAACAGCCCGGTGGAGTACGTGGGACAGTTTCCCACCATTCCACTGCATCGCAGCAATGTTCCCGTCTTCGGCCTCTTTCTCAAGAGGATTCTCGACGTCGTGCTCTCGAGCTTTGCCATTCTCGTGCTCGCGCCCCTGATCGCCCTGATGGCCATCGCGATCCGCCTGGACTCTCCCGGGCCGATCTTCTATCGCTCGGAGCGCATCGGGAAGAAGGGCCGCATCTTCCGCTGCCTCAAGCTGCGTACCATGGTCGCCGATGCGGAGCATCGCCGCGCTGAGATTCTGCACATGAACGAGCGTGACAGTGTCCTGTTCAAGGTAGCCAACGATCCGCGAATCACCAGGGCCGGCCGATTCCTGCGCAAGTATTCGCTGGATGAACTGCCACAGTTCATCAATGTTCTGCGCGGCGACATGAGCATGGTGGGCCCGCGTCCGCCGCTCGCCAGCGAGGTAAGGAACTACGATCTCAGTCATCTGCGGCGCCTCGATGTGATGCCGGGAATGACTGGCCTCTGGCAGGTGCAGGCGCGTCAGGATCCCTCCTTCGACAGCTACATCTCCATGGATACCGTATACATCGAGAACTGGAGCATCTGGCTGGACATCAAGATTCTCGTCCGCACCCTGGCCGTCGTCGCCAGCGGAACCGGCTCTTAGCAGGACTGCAAACGCCGCCCAGGCATTGAACTCCACCCCAAAGACCCGGACGCCCTTTCCGCTTTGCTTCCGCGCGCAATAGAAGGCCGCGCCTCCGCCGGCAAGCTCCTCCACGCTGCTTTGTTTACACTGGAAGTGTGCGGATCGCCTTAGCTCAGATCAATCCAACCATTGGGGATTTTCAGGGCAACACGCGGAAGATCCTCGAATTCGCCGATCGCGCCGCGGCCCAGCACGCGGACCTGGTCATCTTTCCCGAGATGGCGGTGTGCGG